>JABWBN010000094.1 GCA_013360485.1 Burkholderiaceae bacterium
TGTGGGTGCCCTGGCCGGCCGGCGGCGCCACCGACCTGACCCTGCGCCTGCTGGCTGAGCTTGCCGGCCGGCATCTGGGGCAGCGCGTCATCGTCGAGAACCGGGCCGGCGGCGGGGGCACACTGGTCATGCCGGTGCTGCAGCAGGCCGCGCCCGACGGCTACACCATCGCGCAGATTCCGCAGCCCGTGCTGCGGGCGCCGCTCATCCAGAAACTGCTGTGGGATCCGATCCGCGACACGACCCCCATCATCCAGATCAGCGGCGTCACCTTCGGCATGCTGGTGCCCGCCGGCAGTGCGCTGAAGTCACTGGACGACGTGTTCGCCTGGGGCCGGGACCACCCGGGCCGTCTCACCGTGGCCACCAACGGCGTGGGCACGACGCCGCACCTGGTGCTCGACGAGCTGTTCTCGCGGCGCGGCATCCAGTGGATCCATGTGCCGTACAAGGGCACCGCCGAACAGATGCTGGCCGTGTCCTCCGGCCAGGTCATGGTCGGCGTCAACTCCAATGGTTTCGCGCCGTTTGTCGATGACGGCAAGCTGCGGCTGCTGGTGACCTTCGGTGCGCATCGCACCAGGCGCTGGCCGCAGGTGCCCACCCTCAGCGAGCTCGGCCACGGCATCGTCGCGAGCTCGCCCTACGGACTGGCCGGCCCGCGAGGCTTGCCCAACGAAATCGTGCACGTCCTGCACGAGGCCTTCCGGACGGCCATGCACGACCCGGCGCACCTGGCCGAACTGGCGCGCTACGACCAGGACCTGGCCTATCTCGGGCCCGACGACTACGCGCAGGCCCTGCGGACGGCCTATGCCAGCGAACGGCGAGCGGTCGAACGCCTGGGGCTGGCCCGGCGACTCGACTGAGCGCGGCTGGCAGAGCCGCGCGGATCGGCCGAGCCCCGGGGCGCGACCTTCACCCGCGCGGCCGTTGGGCCGCTCACTTCATGAGCTTGAACACCCAGAGCGAGCCGCCCTGCTCGAGGTAGTCGACCTTCTTGGCGACGTCGCCGCCCCACAGCGGCACCGCGCCGCCCCAGCCCGAGGCCACGGCCACGTACTGCTCACCCGCATCTTCCCAGGTGATCGGCGGGGCCACGACGCCCGAGCCGGTCTGGAACTTCCACAGCACGTTGCCGGTCTTGGCATCGGCGGCCTGCAGGTAGCCCTCGGGGGTGCCCCAGAACACCAGGTTGCCCGCGGTGGTGAGCACGCCGCCCCACAGCGGCGCGTTGTTGGGCACTTCCCAGACGATCTTGCCGGTCTTCGGATCCACCGCGCGCATCGCGCCGATCGGGCCGTCGCCCAGCGTCTTGATGGTGAAGCCCGCGCCCAGGTAGGCCGCGCCCTTCTTGTAGGCGATGGGCTCGTTCCAGATCTCCATGCCCCACTCGTTGGAGGGCACGTAGAACAGCCGGGTCTGCGGCGAGTAGGCCATCGGCATCTGGTTCTTGCCGCCCAGGAACGACGGCGCGGCGAACACCGACTTGCCCTTCTTGCCGTCGCCACCGGCGGTCGGATCGCCGGGGCGGTTCTCGGGCACGAAGTTCGGTCGGCCGGTCTTCAGGTCGATGCTGCTGGCCCAGGTGATCTTCTTGACGAACGGAAAGGCGTTCTCGAGCTTGCCGTTCTTCGCGTCGATCACGTAGAAGAAGCCGTTGCGGTCGGCCTTGGCGCCGAGCACACGGCCGCCGTCGTCGTAGGTCACGAACTCGTTGACGCCGTCGTAGTCCCAGCCGTCGTTCGGTGTGTTCTGGTAATGCCAGGCGATCTGGCCGGTCTTGATGTCGATGGCCACCGTGGAGGTGGAATAGAGGTTGTCGCCTTTGCGCAGGTGGCTGTTCCACGGCGCGGGGTTGCCGGTGCCGAAGTAAGCCAGGCCCGTCTTGGCGTTGTAGGTGCCGCCCAGCCAGGTGGCCGAGCCGCCGGTCTTCCACAGGTCGCCGGGCCACGTCTTGCCGGCCGTGCCCGACACGCCGTTCTCGGCCTTGTTGCCGGCGGCATCGAACTTGTAGCCCATGTGGCCCTCGACCGTCGGGCGCACCCACACCAGTTCACCGGTCTTGGGGTTGCGCGCCTCGACGCGACCGACGATGCCGAACTCGCCGCCGGAAACGCCCGTGAGCAACAGGCCGCCGGCGATCAGCGGCGCGGCACTGGCCGAGTAGCCGGCCTGGTAGTCGTCGATCTTCTCCTTCCAGACCAGCTCGCCGCTGTCTTGCTTGAGGGCCACGAGCTGCGCGTCGAGCGTGGCGAAGATCACCATGTCATCGTACAGCGCGGCGCCGCGGTTGATGACGTCGCAGCACGGCATGATGCCCTCGGGCAGCCTGTGCTCGTACTTCCACAGCTTCTTGCCGGTGCGCGCGTCGAGCGCGTATAGGCGCGAGTACGAGCCGGTCACGAACATGCGGCCGTTGTAGACCAGCGGCTGCGACTCCTGGCCGCGCTGCTTCTCGCCGCCGAACGAGAACGACCACACCGGTACCAGCCGCTTCACGTTGGTGGTGTTCACCTGCTTGAGCGGCGAGTGGCGTTGTCCTTGCGGGCCGATGCCCCAGGACAGCACGTCACCGGGCGTGGCCGCATCGTTCTCGATCATGGCGTCGGTGACGCCGGCATGGACGGTGCCGGCGCCGAGCGTGCCGGCCACCAGCAGGTGGATCAATGAGGGGCGCATGAGGGTCTCCTGGGTAGTCGAACAACCGCCGCGGCTCGACGCGTGCAGGCGCGGCTGCGGGCAGGATCGACGGTAAGGGTGGAGGTGCGTCCAGGGCAGCCTCGGACCTACCCGGGCGTGCCTGTGTCACGGTGGTACAGCCTGTCGCCCACGTGGCCGAATCGCGCCACCGCGGAGCACGGCGCTGTCACGCCAGCTTGTAGGTCTGCAGGTGGATGCTGGTCTCGGTGGCGCCGATGCCCTTGATCAGGCGCAGCCGCTCGAGCACGTTGCCCAGTTCCTTCAGGTTGGCGCAGCGCAGTTCGGCCAGCAGGTCCCAGCGGCCATTGGTGTCGTGTATGGCCGCAACGCCCGGCTCGCCCAGCAGCATGCTGATCACCTTGCGGGTCTGGTTGCCTTCGACCGTGATGCTGGTCCAGGCGGTGATGTGTGCGGGTTGAGAGTCGGGACGCAGGCGTACGGTGTAGCCGACGATCACGCCGTCGTCTTCCAGCCGGCGCAACCGGTTGGTCACCGTGCCGCGCGAGACGCCGAGCTTGTGCGCCAGGGTGGCCACGCTGGCCCGCGCGTCCACGCGCAGCAGGGCAATGAGTTGCTGGTCCAGTGTGTCCATCGGGCAAGCGTGGCGGCGCCAGTTGGGGACCGGGTTTGCGCAAAGTGGTAGCAGGCGCTCCCATTATGGCAAGAATCTGGCAAAAACGCAGCGAATTGAACACTATTCATTGCCGCCGGCCGCCCGAACAATGCCGTCCATGGCTGCACTCGCCGCCGCACCACCGGAGACGACGATGACCACCCTGCTGACCCCTACCGACGTGGCCCGCATCGTGGCCCACCAGGGCATTGGCCGCGCGCTCGAGCGACTGGCCGGTTATATCGAGGCCGACTTCCGCCGCTGGAGCGAGTTCGACAAGACCGCCCGCGTGGCCAGCCACTCGGCCGACGGCGTGATCGAGCTGATGCCGATTGCCGATGCGTCGCGCTACAGCTTCAAGTATGTCAACGGCCATCCGCGCAACGGCCGGCATGGCCTGCCCACAGTGATGGCCTTCGGCGTGCTGGCCGACGTGGCCACCGGCAACCCCGAGTTGCTGTCGGAGCTCACCCTGACCACCGCGCTGCGCACCGCGGCCACCTCGGCCGTCGCCGCGCGGGCACTGGCGCGACCCGACAGCCGCACCATGGCGCTGATCGGCAACGGTGCCCAGGCCGAGTTCCAGGCGCTCGCGTTTCACCACCTGCTGGGCGTGCGTGAAGTTCGCCTGTTCGACATCGACGTGGCGGCCACCCGCAAGCTGCAGCGCAATCTCGCCGGCGTGCCTGGGCTCGCACTGCGGGTGTGCGGCAGCACGGCGCAGGCGGTCGCGGGCGCAGACATCGTCACCACCGTCACCGCCGACAAGACCCGCGCCACGATCATCACGCCCGAAATGGTCGAGCCGGGGATGCACATCAACGGCGTGGGCGGCGACTGCCCGGGCAAGACCGAATTGCACCGCGGCGTGCTCGAGGCGGCCAAGGTCTTCGTCGAGTACGAGCCCCAGAGCCGCATCGAGGGCGACCTGCAGCAGATGCCGGCCGACTTCCCGGTGATAGAACTGTGGCGGGTGCTGACACGCAACGTCAGCGGCCGCGACCATGATCGGCAAGTGACGGTGTTCGACTCTGTCGGGTTCGCGCTCGAAGACTACTCTGCCTTGCGCTGGCTGGGCGATGCCGCGCGCGAGCTGGGCCTGGGCCAGGCGCTGGACCTCATCCCGTCGATGCCCGACCCCAAGGACCTGTACGGGCAGCTGGCGCGTCGCGGTCCAGCCGCGGTGCTGGCCGCCTGATTTCCTACGCCGGAGCGGGGCACCGGGCTGCTCGCGCAGAGCAAGCGCGCCAAGCGCCGCTCGGGTACGATGCCCGGCAGCTCTGCGTGCATCCGAGCCCGTCGCGTCACGGTCCAGTGGCCGGGGGGTGGTGCACGCGGAGTGGTTCAGCGGCGCTCGGCCGCCACGGAGGCCATCCATGAAGCGTGTCACCGGCATCGGCGGGATCTTCTTCAAGGCGAAAGACCCCAAGGCCCTGGGCGAGTGGTATCGCACGCACCTGGGCCTGAAGCTGGAAGACTGGGGCGGCGTGGCCTTTCGCTGGGCCGACGACAACCCGGCCGGCGGCACCACGATCTGGAGCCCGTTCCAGGACGACACCGGGTACTTCGCCCCCAGCGCGGCGCCGTTCATGGTGAACTTTCGCGTGGCCGACCTCCATGCACTGCTGGCCGCCCTGCGCGAAGAAGGGTGCGCGGTGCAGGACAAGGTCGAGGAGTCCGAATTTGGCAAGTTCGGCTGGGTGCTCGACCCCGAAGGCAACAAGATCGAGCTGTGGCAACCGCCGGCCGGCGGTTGAACCGCACCGCCGAGGAGCCGACCATCGCCACGCCCATCCTCAACATCAACGACGTACCGCAGGCCATCCAGCTGGCGCTGGGCCCGGTGTTCCTGCTCACCGGGATAGCTGGCATGCTCAATGTCATGGCCGGGCGGCTGGCGCGCATCATCGACCGCGGACGGCGCCTGTGCGAAGACCCGCGCCCCACGGTTCTGGAGCACGCGCCCGACATCGACGCGGAACTGCACAGCCTGGATCACAGGCGCCGCCTCGCCAGCGCCGCCATCACGGCCTGTACGTTGGCCGCGCTGCTCGTGTGCATGGTGGTGGCGGCGCTGTTCATCGAGGTCTTCCTCAACGCGCCGCTGATGTGGTTGGCCGGCATCCTGTTCACCGGCGCCACCTTGGCATTGGTGGTGGGCCTTGCGCTGTTTCTGCGCGAAGTCCACTTGGCCACTCAGACGGTTCGGATCCCCCGTCGGGCCGTTGTCCCATGAAGGGCTGAACAGCTGGGTACGCGCGCGCAACGGCACACGCGGCCCTCGATGCCGCTCGTGCTCAGGGCAATGGCTTGCGCAGCGTCATCGCACCGCGGATCTGGCCCACTGCGTAACCCACGCCCTGGTCGCTCGGATACAGGGTCTTGAGCTGCGACATCACCGCAGGCGTCATCCGCTCGACCGGGCCGTGGCAGTTCATGCACAGCGGCTGCACCGGGAGCGCGCGCATGTAGCGCTGCACCGATTGGCCGCCGTCCTGTATCACTTCGGCACGCTCCAGGGCGGCGGGCGACTCGCCGGCGGCGGCGCGACGGTCGAAGTCCTCCAGGGTGGCCCGCTCCCACGCGTCGGGCACGGCCTTCGGGTTGCGCGGCTTCAGGCTCACGCGGCGGACCGCCCAGCCGGTCTGCTCGGACGCAGCACGGGCCAGCCTGGGCGCATCGTCGCGGCATTGGGCAATCGCCCCCTCGGGGCCCGACCGCTGGATGGCTTCGGTCAGCGCCGCCAGCAACTTGGGCGGCACCGTGGTGGCCACCGTGCGCGCATCGGCGACCCAGGCGTCGTCTGCAGCCAGGGTCGGCAGGGCAGCGGCAACCAGGGCCGTGGTCATCAGGGTTCGAAACATGGGGATCTCCTTCATGCCGGCGTGACAGGCGGCGTCATGCGTTGCGGTCGCGGCAAGATCCATCTCGATCGGGCAGGCACCGGGACAAGATGATGCTGGGCTGCTCCGCAGGCGTCGAGACATACGTGTCGTGCAGCCGCACGAGCCGCGCGAGCCCCAGGCCCGCCCAGAACTCGATGGCTCGGGGGTTCCCGAGGTAGACGCGAGCCCACAGTTCGGTCTTGGATGGCTCGAATCGGCCCAGGGCGCCCTCGACCAGCTCGCGACCCAGGCCCTGCCGGCGATAGGCCGGCCTGATGAGCATGATGGATACGCCGATGGCTTCGGGTCGTTTGGGAACCGCCATGAAGTGCCAGTAGCCAACCGCGTCCTCGCTCGACGTGAGGCGCAGAACCTGCGTCTGAAACGCTCGGCTCGGCAAGGCGGCCTCGCCGGTGCTGCGCGTGATGTGCTCTTGTATCTCCGCTGGCGGAACCAGTTTGAATGCGGGGTCCAGGGGCGCTGCATCCTGCGAGTCGGCCAGACAGGCGTGGCACAACCCAAGATCGGCCGCGGTTGCGTCGCGGACGCTCAATCGTGGTGTATGCCAGGCACTGGGCAGCATGAGCGACGCACGATGTGCAGTGCTACGGCCTATCTGCCTGCGCCGTGCGGGTGCTCGCGCGAGTTCGCGCAGCCGCAGGCACGACTCTCACTTCGCACTGGGCGCCGCCGCCGGCGGCGCGGTCGAGATGACGATCTGCAGCGCCTGCTGCGCATTGAAGCCCTTCTTCAGCAGGGCATCGTAGAGGTTCTTCTTGAATGCTGCGATCTTCTCCGCGGTCTCGGGTCTGGCGGCCGCGTTGACTTGGGCGTCGATCACCGCATCGGTCATTGGCCCCATGACGGAGACCATGGCCCCCATGGTGGCCTGCATGATCTGCTTCATCTGCTCCGGGTTCGGCGGCTGTTGCTGCTGCGGCTGTGCGAGCGCCGCACAAGCCAGCAGGGAACTGGCCCCCGCGATCAGTAACCTACTCATGCTTGGCTCCCTTTCCTGAACGATGGACATGGCAAGTCTAGCCGCGGTGCAACGGGGCCCTGCACTCACCGTCGCCCTTTGCCCGGGCGTTCGAACTTGCGCCAGTACTGGAACTCATCTTCGTGCACCTCGATGTCGAGTTCGGAAATGCGCATCTGCAGGCGCTCCTGCACGTCCGCAACGGCCTGGTTGTAGATGATCGGCCCCACCTCCTCGAGGAAAAAGCTCAGCAGGCCGCTGGCGGCGATGTTGCCGATCCTCTCGTCCATGTTCTCGCGGAAATACCGCTCGATAGAAGCGATGGCGTCCTTGCGGACCTGGTCTTGGAGCTTGATCGACATGGGGCAATGGGTGAGGTGGCACGACTGCTGGCGGATGTTGCAGTGCGGCAGGCGTCAGGTCAATCGAGCGCAGTGCGGCAGCCCTATCGGCGATTGCGCGGACGCTTGCGCTGTCGCCGGGAGATTCTGCCCGCTCAGGTGGCGCCTCTGACACAGCGATACTTGAACTCCAAGTCAACCCGAACGACAAGGTCAGCGGACTCGATGCGAGGACGGACGAAGACGCTGTAGTCATTCCACTCATTCGAGATCCTGGCGACTGCATCGACCGGCGTCATGCCGCGCTTCAGGATGTTTGCTCGATAGCGCAGTTGGCGCAAAGTGTCCTCATCCGAATCAATGAACACCTTCAGATCTGACTGACTCGCGATAGCCGCGTGCAGCGAATGGATGCCCTCGACGACGAGCACCTCGGCGGCGGTCACGACTTCCGATGTCGGACTTCTCGTGCCGGTCCTGTTGTCATATCGATGAACGCCGAAGGGCTTCCCCTCGGCGAACATTGCGAGCGCGTCGCGCAAGTCTTGCACATCAAGCGAGCGAGTGTCATATCCGCTGATGCCGAGCGCATTGCGCTTGGCCCGTTCCAGCATGAAGTCGTCTGTTGAGATCGACGCAGCTTGCACGCCGAGTCGATCCAACGCGCTGCAAACGCGGGCGGCGAGCGTGGACTTTCCGGTGTCGGCCCAGCCACAGATGGCCAGGATGAAGGGCCGCGCGCCGCCGTTGAGAGCATTGCAAATCAAGACCACCAGTGACTGGGGAAGGTCCAATTCCGACTCCGCGGTTGTCGAATCCATTTCTCGAACCCGGCTTCGTTGCTGCCTTCACTCTGCGATGCTGTCGCCTCCGTTTGCCGTTCGGCGACCTGGCCTCGAACACCTGACACCAACGGAGACCGAAGGCACGAACTACCGATTGAACTCCACCTCCCGTGCTTTGGCATCCGCAAGGCTCGGAACACCAAAGTCGCTGCGCTCTTTGTCAGTCAACACCGTTTCATCGACATCGTAGCGCTCGAACCGTCTCGTCTTCTGATTGAGAACGTACGGTGTTCCGTACCACTGCGGCCTTCCGCGCCGCATGAGATAGCGGTCCCACGCGGCAGCGGTGAGCCACTTGGAACCCGTGTTCGTCGGGTCCATGTTGCTGGCGACGATGGCAAGCGAGTGGGCCAGTTGGATGTGCTCCGGCGTGTCACCACGCTGAAAGATCATGGCGGCAGCATGACAGTCCGCAGCGCAGCGGACTTCGCCCGCTTGAAGCATGGCGAGCACCGAATCACGCCGAGCGCGATCGCGGGGGGCGACCACAGACCAGTCGATGGTTCTGGGTGCCACAGCCCGATCTGCTTGATCTTCTGCGTACAGACGCGCCAGATCTTTGTTGGGCACGACCTCGGCCAGGCAGGCTGCGCCGTTGAGCACGGCAATTGCGATGAGCAGGCTACGCATCGTTGACATGGTGCTTGGCGTTCGAATGGAAGATCTGGCTTGGGAAACTCACAGCGTACCTGGCGCCGCCTCCAATGATGGGCCAGTATGGGGACAGGCTTGTCGGCAGACTCAAGACAGCTCGACCCTGTACCGCAGCCCCGCGGCCCCGCCGAACTGCGCAGGCTTGATGAATCGCTCGATCAGCACGCCGCCGTTGGCCTCTATGACGCGCTGCGAGGCAATGTTCTCCGGGTCTGTCGTGATCTCGACATACCTCAGGCCCTCCGCCTTGGCCAACGGGAGTGTCTCGGCCAACGCGCGGGCGGCGTAGCCACGCCGTCGCTTCCATGGGACCACCGCGTAGCCGATGTGTCCGAGACAATGCGGCGGCAGGACTTCGGTACCGCGTTGCCACCGCAATCCGATCACGCCGCAGAACTCGCCATCCCACAGCCAGCGACGAAAACCTGGCAGCCTGTTCACCTCGGTTCCGTCAGGAAGCTTGACGGGCCCGCCCTTGGCCTCCCTGTCGACCATGCTCGCTACAAACGCTGCCCTGTCCTGGTTGATCCGTTCCAGCTCTTCAACTGCAGCGGCCGCGCCCCGCAGGTTGTCAGCGGACCACCCCGCTTGCAGCGCCGCGATGTAGCTGGGCAGGTGGTGTAGTGATGGCCAGACCAGTTGCATGGAAATTGTCTCGATGGTGTCAGGGGCAGCCGCCGCGCTTCACCTCAGCGCGAGCGACATGTGAACCTTGCCCTTGAAGCCGGAGTCGGTGCGTATGGCCATGGGCTCGATTCCCCAGGTGGTGAAGCCGACCGCGCGATAGAGGCGAAGGGCGGGCTCGTTGCCTTCGGTCAGCGTCAAGGAAAGCATGCACACCTCAGGCCTTAGGCGGGCAGCGGCAATGGCTGCAGCCATGAGCAACTTGCCGACACCTCGCGCCCGGCGCAATGGCTGGACGTACATGCCCAGCACCAGGGCGGTGTGACGGGTCTTGGGCTTGAGCGAATACTCGACAGCGACGGCACCCACGAGGTCGTCACCTTCCCAGGCGCCGAACGATGTTGCGCGTCCGCTGGCCGATCCGATGCGCTCAGCCCACCAGGACAGCGGCTCGGCCCTGCGCTCGGCGGCCGTGGTCGTGAAGGCATCGGCCGAGCGCTCGTAGGCCTCGAGCATCAGCGCTCGGTAGATTTCCAGGTGCGTAGCGTCGAGAGTGAGAACGTGCATCGGCTGCCCAGGTCACCAAGCTTCGCTGCAGCGGAATCAGCGCCGATTCCTCGGATGTTGGCCTGCGAGACGCTCATTGCCGCGCTTGTAGTTGCCCGTGATCCGGGCCATGAGCTGCTGCGCGTCAGATTCGTCACCGGTCTCGATCTCAGTGAGAAAGTCTACGGCGTCGCTGGCCCTGAGCGTAGACGCCACACGTCCGAGGTGCAGGATCTGCACTTCCCCATTCTTTCTTACTCGATAGGTGAAGCCAAGGGCCGAGCCTGGGCCTTCGCGGACCGGTGTCATGGGCGTGCCTGTTCAGTTCGGGCGGCCAGTCGCGCCGCCGAGATGGCGTTCTCCCGGGTCCGTCCGCGCAGCTCGATGTACGCCGCTGCGTCGGCTGCGCGAGCGGGCTGGTTGGTGATGGGCAGTGGCATCGGGGCGACCTGACCTCACGCGGTACCGACCAACAGACGCGCAGTTGCCGTGACGGCCGAGTCCGGGTGCTGTCGTGCGCGGCGCGACAGCGACATATGGCGAGGGATGACGCGCACTGGATTCCCGGGCCGCGACAGGCAAGATGCCATGTCAGGCGCCGCCCACCACCGTGTGTCGGCGTCGCACCTCCGCAACCGACTCCGCGATCAATGTTTCCAGGATCGCGGCATCCAGGTCTGCGAGACACTTGAAGTACAGGCAGGCCTTGCCCATTCTGTGCTTCCCGAGCTGGGCCAGAAGCGCCTGCTGCTCCCGGCCCTCGGCCACGAGGTAAACGACCAGATCCCTGCCGCGCACTGCGAAGCCGGTGAGGCACGACTCGCCGGTGCGGCCGCTCTCATACGTGTAGGTGTAGCCACCGTACCCCACTATGCTTGGCCCCCACATCTTCGGCGCCTGCTTCGTGACCTTCTGGAGCAAGATCATCAGGGCCCTGCAGTCAGCCAGTTGATCCGGACTTGCCTTCGACGCGAGGTACTCCTCGACGCTGGAAGAGGTGGGCTTGGTCTTGGCTTCGCTCATTCGAAGTAGCTTACGCCGGCCGCGGCAATTTCGCTCGCTGGGCGGGCTAGGGTCGGCTTCGTCTTGACGAGTCGAGGGTCGTGCGGATGTACTCAAAGATGCGGCTGCGCCGCGCCAGGGCTTCCGGGCTCGTCGCATCGAGTGAGGACGTGGCGTTGGGCAACTTGATGACGTAGACCTCGGACAAGCTGTCGGTCTTGATGGGCGGCGGTTGGTTGTTTGAGGGGAGATCGGGTGGAACCTTGTAGAAATCGTTGACCAGGCAGACCAATCCTTGCAGCTCCTGCGGCGTCATCGCGTGAACGGTCACGACCTCCGCCAATTCGATCGGACGTGACCGACGACGAAGGGTTGCCGCCTGCTGCATCGTGTCGGTCGCAGGCAGCCTTGACAGCCATGGCCCCGCATAGCCCTTGACTCGAAAGATCTCTCCCGTACCAAAGTTCACTCCAACCCACGAAAGTAGGCCGTCGTTCGCGTACCCGCCAATCCATCTTTCGTAAAGACCGAACTTCAGCACAGCCACTTCTGTTGGATCCAGCGGGTCCGGATTGGTGGCCGCTTCATTGAGCAGTTGGGCCAGCTCAGTGAGCTGTACCGTGCGAACCTCCAGACGGCTGACAGACCGATCTGGGCAAGCGGCATTCAGCGCAGAACTGCAAAGAAGAGCTGCTGCAAGAACAAGAAGACGCATCTGAGCACTCCGCGTTCGAATTGAGACTTGGGCCGGATCGGCCATGGCCAGTCCCCGCGACGACATGGTCAGGCGCCAGGTCTGGATGCGAGACGTTGAATGGCGACAAGAACGATGCAACCGACCAGCACCACGATGCAAAGGCGGACGACCACCGCCGCATGATTGAAGCACAGGGCAAAGCCCGGGGCGCAGGTGGCCTGAAGCAGCGCGTCGCGGAGCGACATGTCGCCGATCTGACGAAGGCCGAGCACGAGCAGGAGCGGCATTGTGAGCGCGCCCATCAGGGCCACGAGCAGGCCGCTGCGCCGGCCGAACGCCAGCAATGCCGATGCGGCGAAAAAAACGGCGCTGACAATGCCGACCCAAAGGCTCGCCGTGATGCGGTATTGGTCCACGAGAAACTCGTGTGCCTGCATCGAGAGCACGGCGCCAGCGGTACCGGTCAAGGCGCACATGGCGGACATAGCCAGGCCTGTGTACCGAAGCATCGGCGTACTCACTGCTTGCATGTGGCACCTCGTCGTCGCTGTTGCGGGTCATATCTTTGCACGGAAGCGGCACGATTCAAACTGTCGGGGCACCAAAGCCGGACGGGGCCGAAGTTGAGGAGCAATGAGTGGACACCAGGGCCGAGAGATATCGACTGGTGCGGAATGCAGCGAAGCAGGGCGTCTCCTTCAGAGTACAGAAGCTCGAAGTAGTTGACCCAGAGTGGTTCGTCAACCCGTTCGACGGCGTGGTAGTGTGTAAGCATGTGACAGCCAACTGGCTATAAACGCGTCTACCCGCGATGGGCGAAGACTGCCCCGGCAAGTTCAACCGATGACTGGATCAGCGATCTGGCGCAGAGCACTCACTCAATGGCCTCCACGAGGTGCTTGCGGTTGTCGGGCGCGGCGTATGGCTCGGGCCAGAACTCGGTGATACGAATGATCTTTCCGCCGACGACAGTGAAGAACGAAATGGCGCGAGCATGCTGCGTACCATCGGTGATGCTGACGTCGGAGACCGCCTCGCCTGGCCCGCCGACAATGCGGTTGACGCTGAACGACCAGCGGCCATGGGCGGGGTACTCCTGGTTCATGCGTGCAAAGTGCTCTGCACCACGGATGCGCTCATTGGATTGCGGCCAGTCGAGCGTGAACTCCTGTGCGAGCACGGCTGCAACCGAGCGGAAGTCGTTGGTGCCCATGAGTTCCCAGAACCTGCGAACAACATCGGCGGCGTTATTGGTCATGAGCATGGACAGTAGGCAGTTGGCGAATTCCCATCAATGTCGACGCCGGCCGAAGATTGACCAGCAGAGCCGTGTGATGCCGACCGAAAACTGACCAGGGTGTTCAACCTACCCTGCTGCTTTTTTGTGCAGCAAG
>JABWBN010000369.1 GCA_013360485.1 Burkholderiaceae bacterium
TGGCTGGGCGTCAGGCTCGATCCCTTATTGAACGAGCAAAACGCGCTGAGCATCGCCGCGGCGGATAGCCAAGTCGCCGTCCTGGTGCTGCCCACCGATGAGGAATCGGTGATCGCCCGCGCCACCGTTAGCCAAACGTCTTGATCAGCATCCGGCCGCCGACGATCAGCAGGAACACTCCGAAAAACACGCTCAGCTGCCGCTTGCTCAGACCATGGGCGATGCGGGCCCCCAACGGCGCGGCAAGCCAGGTCATGGGGGCAATGAACGCTAGCCCCAATAGATTGACATAACCGAGGCTTGCCGCCGGCAGCCGCGGATCGCTCCAGCCGGAAATGACATAGCCGATGGTGGCCGGCACGGCGATCACCAGCCCGAACAGCGACGAGGTGCCCACGGCGCGGCTCGTCTCGCGCTGCGTGTGCAGGATGTCGTAGAGCCGCAGCGCCGGGCCACGGGTGACCCGGCCGATGCGCCAGGCCTCGCGCAAGGCCAGGTAGAGCTTGTGCTGCGACTCGGTGGAACGGGGAATCACCAGCAGATCCAGCATGTCGTAGGCGCCGGCGCAGTACTGCGAGAAGATCAGCCGCATGTCGGTGTCGGCGAAGCTCTCGATCAGTGCGTCGGCAGCGGATGGGTCACCCTCTGCGGGTGCGATGCGCACCGGCATGCAGCCGGACGCGGCGATCAGTTCCACCGGCGCCGTGTTGCCGACGTAGCCCACGACCTTGCGGCCCTGCATCGCGGCGGCGCGCGCGGCGCCCAGGCGGTCGGTGTACGCCTGCAGCAGTGGGGCGTAGCTGGACGATTCGGTCGATGCGTCGAGCGTCATGCGACCCCCACGCGAGCCAGGAAGACCCGCAGGCGCTCGGTGGCCGGCGCGGCAAACACCCGGGCGGCCGGACCCTGCTCGACGATGCGCCCGTCCTCCATGAACACGACACGGTCGGCAACCTCGCGCGCAAACCCGATCTCGTGGGTGACGATGATCATCGTCATGCCCTGCTGTGCGAGGTCCTTCACCACGGCCAGCACCTCGCCCACCAGTTCGGGGTCGAGTGCGCTGGTGGGCTCGTCGAGCAGCATGGCGCGCGGACGCATCGCCAGTGCGCGGGCGATCGCCACGCGCTGCTGCTGGCCGCCCGAAAGCTGACGCGGGTAGGCGTCCTTCTTGCCGAGCAGGCCCACCCGGTCAAGCAGCGCCTCGGCCCGGGCGGTGGCCGCCGCGAGGTCTTCGCCCAGCACCTGCACGGGACCCTCGGTGATGTTGCGCAACACCGTCATGTGCGGGAAAAGATTGAATTGCTGAAATACCATGCCGATGCGCTGGCGTTGCCGGGCAATGGCGGTTTCGCTCAGTTGGCGCAGCTGGTGGTCCACGCGCATGTGGCCCAGCAGCTCGCCTTCCAGGTACATCGCGCCGGCATCGATGGGCAGCAACTGATGCACGCAGCGCACGAGTGTGGACTTGCCAGATCCGGAGGGGCCGATGAGGGCCAGCACTTCGCGTTCGGCGACCTCGAGGTCGATGTTGTCGAGGGCGACGAAGTCGCCGAAGCGCTTGCACACGCCTTTGAGCCGCAGGGCTGGGCATGCGGAAGGAGAGGACGCGGTCAAGGTCGAATTCATTTCAATGTCTCAACAGTTCAAAGTTTGAACCAATTGATGTCCGACGGCAATACCGGAACCGTGCATCAGGCACTGGTGCTTACCCTGGCGCCGTCGGCCGACAATCCGGTGACCCACCATCTGCGAAGCGAATGAACGACTCCGATCCCGGCAAAGGCAGCGCCAAGAGCCAGCTCAAGTTGGGGCTGCTGCAGCACAACCTGGGCTACCTGATGCGCGTGGCGCGCAACGTGGTGATGCAAAGCAGCGGCGAGTTCGTCGGCGACCTCGGCTATGTCACCGGGCAGATCACGCTGCTGGGACTGATCGCTGCCAACGAAGGCACGGCACAGAACGACCTCGGGCGCGCGCTGCTGATGCGCAAGTCACAGGTCACCGGCCTGATCCAGGATCTGGTGGCGCGCGGACTGGTCGAGCGCAGTGCGCAGGGCGCCGATCGCCGCTTCAACGCGGTCAAGCTGACGCCCGCCGGCGAGAAGGCCTGGCACCAGGCGCGCGACCGCATCGGCCGGCACAGCGCAAGCCTTCTCGTCGAGTTCAGCGACGCCGAACGCGACGAGTTGCTGCGCCTGCTGCGCAAGCTGATCGCCACCAATCTGCAGGAAGTGGACTTCGAGCTGGATTGAACGACGAGGTCAGGGTCGCCCCTGCGTACGCTCCAGGCTTCGTGGCTCGCTCAACCCGTTTCGACCGGCAGCTCGAACACGATGCACAGTCCGCCGCCGGCGCGGGCCTGCGCCCGCGTGCAGCCGCCATGCGCGAGCACGGCGCGCCGCGTGATCGCCA
>JABWBN010000095.1 GCA_013360485.1 Burkholderiaceae bacterium
CCTCGGCCGCCGCTGCGGTGGCGGACGCAAGCGGAGCGCGCAACGCGTTGCCGCCGCTTCCGACCTCCCAACCCCAAGCCGTCAGGCCGGTGCAATCGGCGCCCCGCCCTGCGTCTGCACGCACGGTAGCGGCAACGGGTCCCGTGCCCGATCACTGGCGCGGGCGCCTGGCGCAATGGCGCTTCGGCGGAGCCTTGGACTCGACCGATGCCGCCCACCGCATGGTGTTCATCGACAGCCAGCTCTACCGCGAAGGCGATGAGCCCGCCCCGGGCCTGAAGCTCGTGCGCATCCGGCTGCGCAGCGCGCTGTTCGAGGCCGACGGGCGGCGCTTCGAGTGGACGTACTGAGGGCTGCGTCAACTGCGCCGTTCCGTTCGTCAGCGCGATTGATTACAACCGTCGTGCGCTGGCGACCCGGCACAACCTGCCGAAGCACACTTTACTGTATATATAATGCGAATCGTTTGTGTTTGCGTGACTGTTTTCATATGCCAGACGTTCGCACGGCGTACTGCCTCCGTCGACATCTCGAACCCCAAGGACTCCGTTCATGCGCTACATCCGCTCCCTCATCCTGGTCTGCACAGCCGCCTGGGCAACCGCGGCGGCTGCCCTCGAATATCCGATCGGCACCCCACAGAACCTGGCCGGCATGGAAATCGCCGCGGTCTATCTGCAGCCCATCGAGATGGAACCCGAGGGCATGATGAAGGAGGTGTCGGAGTCCGACATCCACCTCGAAGCCGACATCCACGCCCTGGCGAACAACCCGAACGGCATCCCCGAGGGGTTCTGGGTGCCGCACATCCTGGTGAAGTACGAACTGACCAAAGTCGGCTCGAACGAGGTCATCAAGGGCGACATGATGCCGATGGTCGCCTCCGACGGCCCGCATTACGGCGACAACGTCAAGCTCAAGGGCCCGGGCAAGTACAAGCTGAAGTTCATCGTCTATCCGCCCAGTGCCAAGGAGAACCCCACCGGCCACATGTTCGGTCGCCACACCGACCGCGCCACGGGTGTGCGGCCGTGGTTCAAGCCGGTCGAAGTCGAGTGGGAGTTCACCTATGCCGGCATCGGCAAGAAGGGCGGCTACTGATCATGCGCAGGACCGCAATGGCGTCGGCGCTGGCCGCCGCGCTGGCAGGCCCCGCGCTGGCCGCCGACGATGCCGTGATGGCTGAACTCAAGCGCCTGGCGGCACGCGTCGAGGCACTGGAGCAGCAAAACCAGGAGTTGAAGAAGGCCCTGGCCAGCGAGCGGTTGTCCGAGAAGGACCCCGAGATCGTCAGCCGGATCAAGTACGTCGAGACCCAGGTCGATGCGATCAAGGGCCCGGCCACCAAGCTCGCCGATGCGCTGGACGGTGTATCCGTCGAAGGCAGCCTCGTGGCCGTGGCACAGCGGGCCGGTGGCGGTGCAACGACCAGCGGCACACGCGAGTCGCGCATCAACTACCGCGGCGACGTGGGTGTGACGCTGCCCGTGGGTTCGATGGGCGATCAGGACGGCACGCTCTACGCGCAGGTGCGGCTGGGACAGGGCAATGGCGTCGGACTGCGCCCCACCTACAGCAGCACGCCCAACACCGTTGCGTTCGAGAAGGCCGAAGGCGCCGACGACTCCTTCGCCATCCTGGCGCAGGCGTGGTACCAATTGAAGGTGCCGTTGAGCAACGGCGCCCGCAAGGAGGATGCGCGCGAGCACCTGTACCTCACGGTGGGCAAGATCGACCCCTTCGTCTTCTTCGACCAGAACGCCGCTGCAGACGACGAGTCCGCCAAGTTCCTCAACAACGTCTTCGTGCACAACCCGCTGCTCGACTCCGGTGGCGACATCGGCGCCGACGCCTATGGCTTCCAGCCCGGCGCCGTCCTGCGCTATGAGAACAGCCGCCAGAAGGGCGGTGAGTGGGCACTTTCGCTGGGCCTGTTCGCTTCAGACGCCGGCGCCAACTTCTCGGGATCGAGCCGCACGTCCTTCGTGATCGGCCAGGCGGAGATGAACACGCGCTGGAACTACCTGCCCGGAGCGGTGCGGGCTTATGCCTGGCGCAACGCCCGGGCAGCAAGCTACGACGGCGCACAGCGCGCACATGCGGGCTGGGGCATCTCGACCGACCAGAAAGTGACCGAGTCCTTGACTCTGTTCGGCCGCTACGGGCACCACGCCTCGGGGCTGGTGCGGTTTGACCGCGCCATCACTTTCGGCGCAGAACTGGAAGGGACGCCATGGCGCCGCTCAGCCGACTCACTGGGCGTGGCTTTCGGCCAGCTGCGCACCAGCAGCGGCTTCCGGCTCGACTCGGCCACCGTTGATGGCGATGGCGACGGGTTGGCCGACCACGGCTACATGGCCACGGCCAGCGAACGACAGGCCGAGCTGTACTACCGCTTCAAGCTCAACGATGCCGTCGAGCTGACCCCGAACCTGCAATGGATCGGCCGTCCGGGCGGCGATGCGAGCGCCCCTGCGGTCAAGCTGGTGGGGCTGCGCGCGACGCTGGGATTCTGAGGCTCCGAAGTGGCTGCACCTGCATACCGGCTTGCCACGGCGCTTGCGCTGGCCATCCTGGGCGCCCTGCACCCGGCACCCGGCGCGGCGCAGCCACTGCCCACCTTCGAAGTGGTTGCACGTGACGGCCGGCTGATTCCGCCCCGCCTGGAAGTTCCCTCGGGCTCGCGCATCAAGCTGGTCATCAAGAACGAAGGCAAGAGCCCGATCGAGTTCGAAAACCTTGCCATGCGGGTCGAGAAGGTACTGGCGCCAGGGGGAACGTCGTTCGTCGTCCTGCCCCGCCTGAAGCCCGGCGAGTATGAGTTCATCGACGAGTTCCACATGGACACCGGCAAGTTGACGGTGGTCGCGAGGTAGGAGATCTGGCCGATGTGGAATGCACTGGTCGTGGTTTGGCGCGAGAGCCTGGAGGCCATGCTCGTCATCGGCGTGATGCTGTCGTGGATCGCGCGGCAACCCGATCCGGCGTTGCTGCGGCGCGGCCTGTGGCTGGGGGTTGGCGTCGGACTGGGCCTGGCCTGCGCACTGGGCTGGGCGACCTATGCCGCGAGCGGCGAGTTCGCCGGCCAGGCCCTGGAGCGGTTTCAGCTCGCCATGATGCTCGGCGCCGCGGTGCTGCTGCTGCACATGGTGCTGTGGATGCATGCGCATGGCCCCGGCATGAAGCGCGCGCTCGAACAACGGCTCGAGCGCGCGTCCGCATCCAGCGGCGCCTGGTTGGGCGTGGTCGCGATCACGGCGCTGGCGGTGGCGCGCGAGGGTGCCGAGACCGCGATCTTCCTCTATGGGCTGGGCATGGAAGGCGATGGCAGCGCTGCGAAGCCGCTGTTCGCGGGCGCCGGCAGCGGCTTCGGGCTGGCGCTGTTCACCGCGTGGGCGATGGTCCGCGGCGCCCGGTTCCTGAACGTCCGCACGCTGTTCCTGGCCAGCGAGTTCCTGCTGCTGCTCATCGCCACCTCTTTATGGGTGGCCGCCATCGACCGCATGATCGCCATGGACTGGCTGCCCGCGCTGGTCGATCCGCTTTGGGACGCGTCGGCAGTCCTGTCCGACAGCCGCGGCGTTGGCCGATTCCTGGCTGACTTCGTTGGCTACCGCGCGCAACCCGCCGCCACTGTGGTGATCGCGATCGTGGCCTTCTGGGCCTTCGCGTTGTGGCGGCTCACCCGCATGGCCCGCAGGCGCCACCGGCCAGAACCGACGTGAACCCGGCGCGACACGCTGCATGGCTGCTCCTGGCCTTGTTGACCCTGCTGGCCGTGCTGCCGCCTGCGCACCCCGAGGCGCGGCTGTTCTCCGATGGCTGGGGTGCGACGAGCTACGTCGATCCTGCGGCCTGTGTGACGACGGGTGATGACCGCGCCGCGGCGGGCACGCTGCGGCCCAAGCGCCCCGCCCAGGCCCAGTGGCCCGATCGGATCGCGCTGGCCGCGCGCTACCTGTCCTGGGGTCTGCTCGTGCCGGTGCTTGCGCTGGCCGCCGTCTGCCACCCGCGCGGCATTCGCCGGCATGCCACCGCCGTCGTCTTCGGCCTGCTCGGTGCCGCACCGGCGTTCTACCAGTGGCCGCTGAGCCCTCTGTTCGTGAGCCTGCGCCAGTCCATCGCGGGCGCCGTGGTCGAGCGCTTCGCCGTCACCGAGCACGGACTCGCGTGGATCGACGGTGCCACCCTGCTGTTGTGGCTGGTCGGCGCGGCCCTGATCCTGGGCGGCAGCACCTATGCGGCCATCCGTGCTGTCGCGCACCTCACAGGCCTGCAGTGGCGGTCGCTGGCGCGCCAGCTGTGGCCGCTGGCGGCGGTGACCGTGCTGCTCGGTTCAACCATGGATACGGCGCTCTACCTGCGCGCAGAAGGCGTGTACGGCGACCGGGCGTGGGCCGCCGCACGCGCCGCGCTGCTGCTGCTCGCTCTCGGGGCCACCGCCGCAGCAGGCTCGAGGACCATCCTGGCGATGGTTACGCTGCCCGTGCTCAACCGGGTGGCCGCCACACTGCTGTGGCTGGTGCCGCTGGCACTGGTGGGAATCAACGGCTGGCTGGTTCACTTCCATTGGACGAGTCGCTTCCATGTCTGACTCGGCCTCCCGCATCGACGTCCAGCCGATCCGCATCGTTGCGCGGGGCGCGGCGCCACAGACTGTTCGCACGAACCGCTGGTCCGAGGGCATCGAGTCCTTTTTCGTGCGCCACCGCGAACGGTTGATCTGGCTGCACGCGGCGATGTTCGTGGTCTTCCTGCTGGTCATCGGCCTGCCGCCTCTGCTGCCCGACCCGCCCGAGAGCGCCACCCCATGGACGCACTACACGACGTTCGCCAACTGGCTGCTGTGGGGCGTGTGGTTTCCGCTGGTCTTCCTGTCGGTCATCTTCACTGGCCGCTCCTGGTGCGGGATCTTCTGCCCGATGGGAGCGGCCACGGAATGGACAAACAAGGTCGGCCTGCAAAGACCCATACCCCGCTGGATGCGCTGGGAGGGCACGCCGGCCGTGAGCTTCATCGCCGTGACCCTGCTCGGCCAGACCCTCGGCGTTCGCGACCACGCCGAGGGCGCGGCTGTCCTCTTCGGCGGCACGATGGCCCTGGCCATGCTCACGGGCTTCCTGTATGGCCGCAAGAAGCGGGCGTGGTGCCGGCACCTGTGCCCGATCGGCCGCGTTCTGGGCCTGTACTCGCGCCTGGGCCCTGTCAACATCGAGCCCCAGGTGCGCACCGCCGGCGAGGACATCTACTCCCTCAAGGGCGCCTGCCCGACGATGATCGTGCTGCCGCGCAAGGCGGAGTCGCGCCACTGCATCGAGTGCTTTCGCTGCGTCAACCCCGGCGCCAAGGGCAGTCTGCGGCTGGTTTTTCGCGGCTTCGGCAGCGAGATCGAGCGCATCCGCAGCCACCGTGCCAATTTCGCCGAGGCGTGGATGCTGTTCCTGGACACCGGCATCGCACTGGGCGGCTTCTTGTGGTTGATCTTGCCGCAGTACCAACGGCTGCGGCAGGGGGTTGCCGAATGGGCCATCGCGCGCGACTGGGCTTGGCTGTTCGAGTCCGGACCATCGTGGCTGATGAGCGTGCATCCGCAGCGTGGCGAAGTCTTCTGGTGGCTCGACTTCTTCATGATCATCGCCTTCATGACCGGCTTCATGGCGCTGGTCGCCGCCGTGCTGGGTTCGCTCACGGCGGCCGCGGCGTGGTTGTCCGGTCGTACGGGTGGCGACACCACCGCCCGCCAGCGTTTCACTGAACTGGGCTACCAGTACGCACCGGTGGCGATGGTGTCGCTGATCGTCGGCCTGGGCAGCGGGCTGTTCGACCCGATCGCGCTCACGCCCTTGGGTCCGACCGGCGCTCAGGCGGCCAAGGGACTGCTGTTCCTGCTGGGTGCGGCCTGGAGCGTGTGGCTGGGGGCGCGCATACTCGCGCGCCAGGGCGTGCCGCCCGACAGGCGCTGGCTACCGCTGCTGCCCGGGGTGCTGGGCAGCGCGCTGGTCGGCCTCGCGTGGTGGCCGGCGATTTTCGGTCTGTAGGTCGCGCCGGTCACTTCGCGCGCGTCTGCGTCCACCAGTTGGGGCTTGCCGAGACCACTTCGCCAGACTCCTGGATGCGATTGGCCATCGCCAGGGCCTCGCTGCCCGGCGCAGTGGGCAGCAGGCGCCAGGCCGGTCCGATCGCCATGGCTTGCCCCGTCGGCAGGCCGCGCGTGGCCAGCCAGGTGTCGATCTGCTGGCTGCTCCAGCCGGACTGGAACTTCACCAGCACACCACCGGGCAGCGCCATCAGTCGGCCAGCGGCCGTACCGTTTTGCCGATAGACGGCGGATCGAGCACCCGCGGCCATGGCACCCTGTGGTTGCGCACCGATGCCATCGCCAGGGGCGACCCTGAGCACGCGAACCAGGCTGTCGCCGGCCACCTGCTGGGCACCCGGGCCAGCCGCGCGCGCTCGAGCCACAGGGGCGCCGAACTCGGCGACCAGGTCCGGCTGCGCAACGATGGCCACCTTGCGTCCGCCATCGTAGTAGTAGGCCTGCGCATCGGCGGCAGCCGCAATCGGCGCCACGAAGGCGAGCCCCACGCATGCCCCGGCCTGCGAGCCGAGCTTCCACTTCTTCGGGATGTTCGTCATCGTGCGTCCCCGGCTTCTAGTGGCCATACACCTTGATCGACCAGTCGGTCAGCGTGCTGGCGTTGCCTTTCTGATCGGCCACGCTCAGCCTCCATGCGCCGTCGGCCGGCTCGTCCATCAGGCGGACGATGCCGAACCGGAAGCCACCGGCCAGGGTCTTGCCGCAGGTCGTGGGCTTGGGGTTGTTCTCGTCGCTGGTGTCCATGCACTGGCGCGGCGTCGACAACGTGCTCGACGTGCCCGCCGGGCTGGTGAGCGTGATCGTGAGATCACCCACCTCGGCCGTATCGGTATCGACCACGACATCGACGAACTCGAGCTTGGAGATGCCCGTCGCCGTGAGTTCGATCGTGCTGACCAGCGGTGCCGCATCCGTACCCACCGCACCGGTGGCACCGCGGCTGGCTGTGCTTGACTTCTGGGCCGGCAGATTGCTCCAGCCGCGGGCAGCGGTCACGGCGGCGGCCGCATCCGCGGCACCGAATCCGTACTGGTGGTTGACCTTGAGACCGCCGCCATTGGTGACCCAGTCGGTGTCGGTGGGGTCGTTCTGGCGGGCCGTGCGCGCCAGGATCGCCCTCACATCGCGCCAGCCGAGGTTGGGATTGGCTTCGATCATCAACGCCGCGATGCCCGCCACCTCTGGCGTGGCCGACGACGTGCCGTTGATGCAGCGGGTGTAGTTCGGCTGGCCGGTGTAGTCGGTGTACGTTTCGCCCGGCTTCTTTGCTGTGCTGCCGTTGTTGTATCCGCCGTCGCCCATGACATCGGCCGACGTCATCGTGTGCTGCTCGCACTGCTCGCCGCCGTATCCCATGACCAGGATATTGGAGCCAGGCTCCGAGTACGACGAGCGCTTGCCCTGGTCGTTCAACGACCCGATGGCGAACACGCCCTGGTAGTTGGCCTGGCCGTCGTGGTCGGATCGGTCTGTGGGTGCACCGTTGCCAGCTGCCCAGGTGTAGATGGCGCCCTTGCCGCCCCGGCCGCTGGCCGTGCCCTGGTCGATGGCATCGCGCCAGGCTTGCGTGGAGGGATTGTTGCCACCGGTTCCGTCGGGCGCGCCATAGCTGTTCGTGTAGACGTGGTTATCGGCCAGATCCTTGACGACCGCGTCGGCACCGTACTGGTCCATGCTGGCCTGCAGCAGGTTGTAGCCGACCACGCGGGCGTTGAAGGCCACCCCGGCAACGCCGATGCCGTTGAATCCCTTGGCCGCCGCCAGCGCCCCGCACGACGTGCCGTGGCTCGACTCGCTGGCCGATGGATCGCCATACGCGTTGGTGCGGTAGTCCCAACTCTTGCCGGCGACGACATCGAAGTCCTCATGCGTGATGTCCAGCCCGTCGTCGACCACCGCGATGCGCACGCCGGCACCCGTGACATGGTTCCAGGCCATGGTCACGCGCAGGTCCTCGCCTGCCAGGCCGGCCTGGCCCGACGGGCCTGCCTGGCCGGTGTTGTTCAGGTGCCATTGGTCGCCGAACAAGGGATCGTCGGGTATGACCGGGGCCAGCGCGGCTGTGCCGCCAACGCTCACGAGTCCGGCCAGCGTGACGACAACGTTGGTGTACGTGCTGTCGCCCAGGCGCACCTTCGGCAACGTGACCCGGCCACTGGCCGGGTCGTAGCTGTTCCAGCTGGTGATCGGTGGATCGGTACCAGCGGCCAGCAGCTGGCCCCAGGTGATGACCACGTCGTTGTAGCGCGTATCCCCGACGACGATGGTACCGATCGTCACACGGTCCGGCGCTGCAGGGTCATAGACCGTGGGCGAGAAGGCCGTCGGCACCGGCGCAGCATCGGCGCGTGGGGCCGCCGCGACCGGCACGGCACCGGCAACAGCCAGCGCACGAGGCCCGGGAGATTCGATCGCCGTTTCGCCAGGCTCAACGGAGCGCGAGGCCGCCGGATCACCCCCTCCGCCACAGGCCGTGAGTGCGGCGAGCGCAAGCAATCCCCATGCACGATCAGGGCAAACACAGAGGCGAGTGGGCATGGGCTTGCGCATGGTGATTCCCTCCGGGCAGCGTGTGTTCGTCGCGGCGGGTCAAGACCGCCACCGCCAGCCGGCGGGCTGCACCGCCAACCGCATGCGACATGCGCGATCGCCGCACTCTGCTCCCGGCCATCCGCGTTGTCCATCGATAGTGCCCGTGCTTCTCATGGGGAATCCGGACATCCGCCACCAGACGCGCATGTTTCGTGGTACCCAGGCACCGATCACGACAGGCCCGCTGCCACCGGCGTGCCGGGGCGGGTCTTCCACAACGACACCACCACGCCGCCGGCGATCAGCGCGAAGGTGATGCCCAGAGAGACGGGCGCGGGTATCTTGCCGATGACGCCGACCAGGAAAATCTTCGAGCCGATGAAGACCAGAACCAGGGCCAGCGCGTACTTCAGGTAGTGGAAGCGGTGGATCATCGCCGCGAGCGCGAAGTACAGGGCGCGCAGGCCGAGGATGGCGAAGATGTTGCTCGTGTAGACGATGAACGGATCGTTGGTGATCGCGAAGATCGCCGGCACCGAGTCCACCGCGAACACCAAGTCGATCGCCTCGACCATGCACAGCGCCAGGAACAGCGGCGTGACCCAGCGCACGGTGCGACCGCTCACCGGGTCGGGCTCGCGGACCATGAAGGCGTTGCCACGCAGACCGTCGGTCACGCGCAGGTGACTGCGCAGGAACTTCAGCAGCCGGTTGTTGCCGATGTCGGGCGTGTGGTCGGCGGCCATCCACATCTTCACGCCGGTGGCGACCAGGAACAGGCCGAACACGTAGAGCACCCAGCTGAAGTTGGACACCAGAGCCGCGCCCACGCCGATCATCAGCGCGCGCAGCACGATCACGCCCAGGATGCCCCAGAACAGCACGCGATGCTGGTACCGCCTCGGGATGGCGAAGAAGGTGAAGATCATCGCGATCACGAAGACGTTGTCCATCGACAGCGACTTCTCGATCATGAAGCCTGTCAGGTACTCGACGCCGCTCTGCGCACCCAGGTACCACCACACCCAGGCGCCGAACAGCAGCGCCACGCTGATGTAGCCGGCCGACAGCGCCAGGCTCTCGCGCACGCCGATCTCGCGGTCGTCCTTGTGCAGCACGCCCAGGTCAAAGGCGAGCAGCGACACGACGATGAGTGCGAACAGCAGCCACAACCACAGGGGCTTGCCGATCACGGGGGATTGCAGAAGGCTCAGCAGGATGTCCAAGGTGTTGCTCCGAACTGGGTGCGCGCCGCACCCGCACAGGTCAGCGAGCATGCGGGGCGTCGACCCGACAGGGCTCGCATGTTGGGCCCCCGGGCGCTGCAAAAGAAGGCAAGATGGGCGAACCGACGTATCGGAAAAAGCAGAAGATGAGCCAGTCGTTCAGCTACCGACACCTGTACTACTTCTGGGTCGTGGCCAAGGAAGGCGGCATGGCACGAGCGGCCGAACGCCTCGACATGGCGGTGCAGACCATCAGCGCGCAGGTGCGCGAGCTCGAGCGCGAACTCGGGGTATCGCTGCTCAAGCCCGCCGGTCGCGGTCTGGCGCTCACGGAAGCCGGCCAGGCTGCGCTGCGGCAGGCCGACCTGATCTTCCAGCTCGGCGAACAGATGCCCGAGTTGGTGCGTGAAGCCGGCCATTCCCGCGCCACGCGGCTGGCAGTGGGCATTTCGGACGGCCTGCCCAAGCTGGCGGTGCGGCGGCTGCTGGAACCGGTGCTGGGCGATGCGCAGCTGCGGCTGTTGTGCCACGAAGACCGCTTCGACGACCTGCTGGCCGAGCTGGCCCTGCATCGGCTCGACGTGGTCCTGGCCGACCGGCCGGCGCCGCAGAACCCGAACCTGCGGGTCTACAGCCACGCGCTGGGCGATTCACCCCTGGCCTGGTACGCCACGCCGGCACTGGCACAGGCCACGCGCCCGGAAGACGCGCTCGCCACCCGCCTGGCGGCCATGCCGGTGCTGCTGCCCACGGCGCACGCCGCCGTGCGTGTCCGGCTCGACGCCTGGCTGGAACGGCAGGGCATCGCGCCTCGCCTGGCTGGCGAATTCGAGGACCACGCGCTGATGGTGACCTTCGGTTCGGCCGGCATGGGCGCGTTTGCGGCGCCGGACCTGCTGCAGGACAAGCTCACGACCCGCTACGACGTCGTGCGCCTGGGCGCCTGCGAGGGTGTGTTCGAGCACTTCTGGGCCATCGGCACCGAAAAGCGCATCCAGCATCCACTGGTGCAGCGGCTGCTGCCGGTTCGATAAACCCCGAACTCAGTCGCAGGCAGGCGGACCCACCGGGCCCGGCCACCCAACGACCGCTCGATCACCAACGGTCGCTGCGCAGCTGCGGCTGCCAGACACCATCGCGCAGCAGGTACACCGCCACGGCCGAATAGCGCTGCTCGCCGTCGGGGCCGAAGCGCATCGAGCCAGTCACCGGCGCCACGCCGTCGTAGCTGGGGCTCTTCAGCCGCTCGAGCAGCTTGGACCGGTCGGCGGTGTCGTTGCGCGACAGGGCATCGGCCACCAGATGCACGGCGTCATAGGCATAGTGCGCGCCATAGACCGGGTCGCCCTTGAACCGCTTGCGGAAGCTCTCGAGAAACGCCGCACCAGCCGGGAACTCGCGTGCCTCGACGATCGGAGAGGTGGCGTAGATGGCCGCCACCTGCCCGGCCACCTTGGCCAGCTTGTCGGTCTTGATGGTGTCGCCGCCCACGATGCGCATCCGCTGCAGGCCGGCCTTGGCGCCCTGCTGCACCAGTGCCTCGACCTGGAAATCGTTGAGCGTGGCCACCAGCACATCGGTCTTGGCCTTGACCATCTCGTCAACCAGGGCCGCGAAGTCGGTGGTCTTGTCGTCCATGGTCTTGCGCAGCACCACTTCCTTCTTCTGCGCGGCCAGCTCCTTGGCGGCATCGTCGGCCAGCCCCTTGCCATAGGGTGTGCCATCGTCGACCACGGCGTAGCGCTGCGCGCCGCCCAGCTGGGCGGCATAGGAGCCCAGTGCCTTGGCCTGCAGATTGTCGTTGGCCACCAGGCGCAGCGTGGTCGGCACGTCCTGACGGGTGTATGCCGGGTTCGTGGAGATGGCCAGCTGCGGGATGCCCGCACCCGCATACATCTTGGCCGTGGCGATGCTGACGCCGGAATTCAGGTGCGCCAACGCCACGGTCACCCCGGCATCGATCAGCGATTGGGCCGCTACCTTGCCGGCATCGGCATTGGCCTTGTCGTCGGCTTTCACCAACTCGAGTTGCGCCCGGCCGGAACCCAGCCGCACACCGCCCTTGGCATTGATCTCGTCGACCGCCATCTGCGCGCCGTTGACCATGTCCTGGCCCAGCGCCGCCAGCGGGCCGGTCAGGGGCTGGCCGACACCGATCTTGATGACCTCCGGCTCGCGCGAGCAGGCGCCGAGGCCGGCCATCGCCAGCGCCACGAAACCCCACCGCCAGGCCTGCTGCCAGGTCGAGCGCGCCCGCGGCGCGTCAGTCCAGGAAAAACGCATGCTGTACCTCCTGTGCGTGGCGGCCCACATGCGCATGTCACAGATGTGCAACAACGGGGTCGCGCGGCGGGATTCTGCCTGTAACCCGCGCGGAATCATCCGGTCACATCCCTTATACGAAACACACGTTCGTGTGCTCATTCACGGCAGCGCCCCGGTCGACATTGCGTATACGCGCATCCCGTGGAGCCCGAACATGAGCACCGCCAGCCACCAAGCCGTCTTCCAGACCGCCAACCCCCACGCCCTGGCCACGATCCTGGACGCCGCGGAGACCCGCCGCATCATCGCGTGCCGCGACATCTTCGACCTGTCAGGAACCAAGCTGTGGGCACGCGACCAGCCGGTGTCCCAGGCCCTGCAGCGCAAGCTGATGGACCGCAAGCTGCGACAACCGCTGGAGGCCTGCCTGATGGCCGAAGACGGCGTCACCGCGACGACGCTGCGCGACACCGTGCAGGCCTTGCTCGGCCTGGACACCGCCCTGGCCGAACTGCTGCGCCCCCATGCCGGGCGTATCGCCGACGAAGTCCCCCGACTGCCGCTGCATCCGGTGGTGCAACTGCTGCTGACCGCGGCGCAGTCGTCACGCCCGGCCCAGTTCGTGCACGCGGTGCAGGCCATGGCGCTCAACGGCGCCCTGGCGCTGGCGCGAGGCGCCACGACGGTGGACCTGCGCATGGCCCTGCTGGCCGGCCTGATGCACGACCTGGGCGAGATGTACATCGACCCTGTCTACGGCGAAGCCGAGGCCGACCGCCAGCTCGACGTCTCCAGCTACGAACACCTCGTGGTACACCCGCACGTCGGGCACCTGCTGGTGTCGCAACTGACCGACTACCCGCCACGCCTGGCACGCGCCATCGCCGAGCACCATGAGCGGCTCGATGGATCGGGCTACCCGCACCGTCTGCGCAACGAGCAGATTTCGCCCCAGGGTCGACTCCTGGCGGTCACCGAGGCCACGCTGGGGGTGCTGCGTTCCGACCGGGCGGGCGCGCCCGAGGCGGCGGCGGCACTTCAGCGCGCCAGCGTGGCGCTGCGGGTCGTGCCCGGTGAGTTCGACATGGCCTGGATCGGACCCGTGGCGAGTGCGGCACGTCCTC
>JABWBN010000096.1 GCA_013360485.1 Burkholderiaceae bacterium
GAAACGCCTCTGCGCCGATGATAGTGCGGATCCCCGTGTGAAAGTAGGACATCGTCAGGCTAATACACCCGAAAACGCCCGGCTTCGGCCGGGCGTTTTTCACTGCACGGGTAGCTTTCACTGCGTGCCGCTCGCGTCGGCTCCGAGTTGGGCAGGGATGTGTTCAGGCGGAAGCGGACGGCAGAAGTAATAGCCCTGTGCCATGCCGCATCCTGCAACCCGCAGATGGTCCCACTGCGCCTTGGTTTCGACGCCCTCGGCGACGACTTGTAGTCCAAGGCTGTTGCCCAACCCGACAATGGCGTTGCAAATGGCAGCACTGTTGGGGTCAACGGGCAAGTCGTGCACAAAGCTGCGATCGATCTTGACTTGATTGATTGGTAAGCGTTTGAGGTATGCCAGCGAAGAATAGCCGGTGCCGAAGTCGTCCAGGGCGAATGTGACGCCAGAACGTCGAAGGGCCGAAAGCTTGGCGATAACCTCGTCTGGGTTGTGGACCAGTACGCTCTCGGTAATTTCGAGCTTTAGGCGCTGGGGAGCGACACCCGATTCACGTAGACAGCGCCCGACGGCCGCGACAAAGCCGGGTGAGCGCAGTTGTACCGCGCTGACATTGACGGATATCGGCAGTTCAGCGAGGCGTGTCGCGTTCGACCATGCGGCAAGCTGCCGGCAGGCGATTGACAACACATGTTCTCCGAGCTGCTCGATCAGCCCGGCCTCCTCCGCTACCGGAATGAACTGCGAAGGCGCCACCCACGTGGAGGCAGTCCGTGGCCAGCGCGCGAGTGCCTCTAGCCCGGTGCACTTCCCGTGCGGGTCGAACTGGGGCTGGTAGTGCAACACGATAGCCTGCGCTTGCAACGCAGAGCGCAGGGCATCTGCCAACGCTGTGCGTGCGTCGATTGCATCTTGCATCGCCGGGTCGTAGAACCGGGTTGCGTTCCGTCCTGAAGCCTTGGCTTGGTACATCGCGACGTCGGCGTGTTGCAGCAACTCGTCTACGGTGGAGTCGCTGCCTCTGAACAAGACGACACCCGCACTGACAGTGCCCTGGTACGCAGCGCCGGGAAGGTCATACGGTCCCGATAGCGTTTGGACCAATTTGGCTGCGACGCCTGCGGCCTGCCGGCCAGCATCCGCAGGCCGAGTGTTCAGGTTTTGCAGCAGCACGACGAACTCGTCACCACCCATGCGCGCGACGGTATCGCACGCGCGTACGGCCTCCTGGAGGCGGCTTCCCGCTCGTTGCAGCAGCAGATCCCCGACCGCGTGGCCGCGCGTGTCGTTGAGTAGCTTGAATTGGTCGAGGTCCAGGAAGATCAGGGCGCCATGGAACCCGCTGCGCTCGCTGGCGGTCATGCATTGCCTTAGCCGGTCGTTCAAGAGCCGACGGTTCGGCAACGAGGTCAGGGGATCGAAGAAGGCCAGGTTGTGAAGGGCCTGCTCCGCGGCGCGGCGTGTTGTGATGTCCTCGCCCGCGCAGAGGGTGCCGACGATTCGGCCACTGGACTCGCGCAGCAGAACGTTTCTCCAAGCGACGAGTATGGGGCGACCGTCGCGCGAGACCAGTTCGCCTTCAAAATAGCCCGGCGCTAGAGCCCCACTGCGCAGAAGCGCGTCAATGTGCGACTGTGCCGTCAGTCGAGGACTGCCGGGCGTTACGCAGGTCGCAAACCAGTCCTGCCCGATGAGCTCGCCGGGCTCATGTCCCAGCAGCCGGCAGCCAAACGAGTTGATCATCGTGATCCGGCCAGCCAAGTCGAGCACGACGACGAACGCGGGGACGGTATCGAGATATAGCTGGCTGAGGTCTCGTTCGGCCCTCAGTACCGCGCGGGACCGCTCGAGTTCCTCCAGGCGCTCCTGTAGCACGGCAAAGTGGCTCTTACGGTGCGAGTGCTCACCGAGGCCGACCACACGGCGCTGCAATGCATCCCAGTCCGGCGGCTCATAGCGCTTCGGCATAAATGGTTTCCAGGTCTCCGGCCCCGGGGCGACGGGGGTTGGTGACCACGCACGGATCAGCCAATGCCTTTCGAGCCAAGTCACCCAGATCGGTCTTCTGGACCCTGCGCTCGGACAAGGTGGCGATGACCCCGGCTGCCTGCTTGAGCCGGCGTACCTCATCAACGAGTGCACGTCGGCGGGTGACCGCATCCATGCCGCGCATGTTGAGCCCCATCTCGAGACCAATGCGCCTGAAACGATCCTCAGCCAAGGCGTAGTTGAACTCGATCACGTGATCGATGAGCATCGCGTTGCACTCACCATGGGCGAGATCCTTGAAGCCACCGAGGCTATGGGCCATCGCGTGCACGGCGCCGAGGCTGGCGTTCGAGAACGCCAGACCGGCATGCAAGCTGCCCAGCATCATCTGCTCGCGGTGCGCCACCGAGTCCGGCTCCACGAGGCACGGCAGCAGGTTCTGATGGATGAGGCGCACCGCCTGCAGCGCGTGAAGGTCCGACACCGGGCCGCTCGCCAGGGAAACGAAGGCCTCTATTGCATGTACCAGCGCGTCCAGGCCGGTACAGGCTGTCAGATAGGGGTCCATGGTCATGCATGTGTCCGGATCCACGAGCGATACGTCCGGTACCACGGCCTTGCTGATAATGGCGATCTTCACCCGTTCGTCCGGGTCGGTGATGATGGCGAACTGAGAGACGTCGGCCGAGGTGCCGGCGGTGGTCGGCACGCAGATCAACGGTGGTGGAGGCAAAGGCACGTTGTCCACCCCCTCGAACTCGAGGATGTGCCGTCGGTTCGATGCCGTCACGCCAATCCCTTTGGCACAGTCCATCACGCTGCCGCCGCCGACGCAGACGATCACGTCGCAGTGGTTCTCTGTATAGACCTGCAACCCGCGCATCACCTCGCCGGCCTTGGGGTTGGGCGACACGGCGTCAAAAACCGTGTGCGGAATCCCTGCGTCGTCAAGTGACTGCGCGACGCTGCCCGCCCACCCCACCCGTCGCACGCCGGGGTCGGTGACCAGCAGCGCATGGCGCGCACCGAAGTTCGCCGCATAGCGACCGGCCAGGGTCCTGCAGCCACTACCGAAAACGAACTCGGGTGCCACAAACTTGCGCAGGTGGTCGGCAATCGGTTCCACCGTCAACTCCGCGGGTATGCGCGAACGATAGACCAATGCGGCGCCAACCGGAAGTACCAGCGCCATCGGGGCCGGGATCGGGTGCAGGTTGTGCCGCTCAGGTCGTGGATCGCAACTCCCGGCGCAGGATCTTGCCGACGTTGGACTTGGGCAGGTCCTCGCGGAACTCGATGTACTTCGGACGCTTGTATGCCGTGAAGTTCTCGCGGCAGTAGCTGGCGAGATCATCCTCGGACAAGGTCACGTCCTTGCGCACGACGAACAGCTTGACCGCCTCTCCGGATTTCGCGTCGGGCACCCCAACGGCAGCGCATTCCAGCACGCCAGGATGCTGGCTCACCACCTGCTCGATCTCGTTGGGATAGACGTTGAAGCCGGAGACCAGGATCATGTCCTTCTTGCGGTCGACGATCCGGATCTGACCCTGTTCGTCCATGATGCCGACATCGCCCGACTTGAAGAAGCCGTCTGGCGTCATGACCTTGGCAGTTTCGTCTGGACGGTTCCAGTAGCCGGCCATCACTTGCGGGCCGCGTATGCAGATCTCGCCGGCCGTTCCGATGGGGACATCACGACCGTCGTCATCGCGGATAGCGATGTCCGTCGAGGGAACCGGCATGCCGATGGTCCCGGTGTAGCCGTCGATGTCGAGGCGGTTGGTCGTGGCGACCGGGGAGGTCTCGGACAGGCCGTAGCCCTCGACGATGCTGCAGCCTGTGACTTTGCGCCACTGGTCGGCCGTGGCCTTCTGCACGGCCATGCCGCCACCGTTGGAAACCACCAGCCCCGAGAAGTCCAGTCGGGCGAAGTCGGGGTCATGGGCCAGCGCGTTGAACAGCGTGTTCACGGCTGGGAACATGTTGACGCGCCGGCCCTGCAGCGCCTTGATGAACCCGGGCAGGTCGCGCGGGTTCGGGATGAGCAGGTTCAGCATGCCCAGGCGGGCGCCCATCATGTAGCAGATGGTCAGCGCGAAGATGTGATAAAGGGGAAGGGCGCACACCACGGTGAGCTGCCGGTCACCGACCTGGTCGAGCACGGGCTTGAACCATGCCTCGGTCTGTAGGATGTTGGCCACCACGTTGCGGTGCAGCAAAGTGGCGCCCTTGCTGATACCGGTGGTGCCACCGGTGTACTGCAGGAAGGCGACGTCGTCAGGCCCGAGTGTCGGCCGCTTGAGGGTCAGGCGGGTACCTTCGGCCACCGCCCAGTTAAAGCGCGTGACGGAGCGTCCGGCGTCAAGCGGAAGCCTGAACTCCGGCACCATCTTCTTGAGGTGCCGCACCGCGAAGTTAACGAGCTGCCCCTTCCAGAACCCCATCAGGTCGCCCATCGCCGCGAGTACCACGTGCTGCACGTCGGTGCGGTCGATCACTTCCTCCAGGGTGCTGGCGAAATTCTCGAGTATCACGATCGCGCGCGCGCCGGAGTCCTTGAGTTGGTGCTCCAGCTCACGCGGCGTGTACAGGGGATTGACGTTGACCACCACGAGGCCCGCGCGCAAGATGGCCGCGATGGCCACCATGTACTGCGGCAGATTGGGCATCATCACGGCGACGCGATCGCCACGGGCCAGTCCGCGCGCCTGCATCCACGCGGCCAGTGCCTGCGAGTAGTCGTCGAGCTCGCCGAAGCGCATCTGCGCGCCCAGGCACACCGCAGCCGGCCGGCCGGCATGCCGTGTGAAAGACTCGTCCAGGAGATCGACCAGCGAGGCATAGCTGCTGGAGTTGATCGCGGGCGCCACGCCTGGGGGGTAATGATTCAGCCAGGGTCTGTCCACGTTTGCTCCAGAGCATCGACAGGGCCTCTAGTGCCCTTCGGATTCGGTCGGAATGACTCGCCGCGCTGCTGCGACTTGTCTCATCAGCGCCGTACGGTCGCGGCCACGGATGGTCGTTTGGCGGGCAGGTCGCGCGCTACGGTAATTGTCCCAACGTGTCGGCGGTGGACCTAGGGGCGCCGCCCGAATTCGATGTCGCGCTGGTGACGGGCGCCGCACCGAACAGGGCTTCGGCCAGCGAGGCTTCACGCTGGCGGACGACGTCGAGGAACGCCTGGGCGCCGCGCATTCGCCCGAACGTGTCGAAGCCGCTCTCCAGAAAGTGTTGCAGTTCACCCAGGCCGGCGGCTTGCGCGGGCCGGCGCATCATGTGCAGGGCGCCGCGCAGCAGCGGCTTTCGGGTGTAGTGGTCGAGCGCACGGCCGATCTGCATGGTCAGGTCGATCTGCTGCGCTCGCCCCTCGCGCTCACCCGTCGCGCGCCACGCCGCGATGTAGTCGACTGCGGTCATGGCGCGCACCCCGGTAGCCACTGCCAGCCAGTTCCGGCCCATCCGGCTGTCCAGCGACTCGGAAAGCGCATGCAGTTGGGCCAACGTGCTTACCGTACCGACGATCTCGGCCGGGAAGATCCGGACCAGCGCCGGGACGATGCGGGCGAACTGAGCATCGCGGGCAGCGAACTCCTGCGGCCCGTAGAGTTCGTCGAGAAAAAAGCGCGCGGCTTGTGCGTAACGCGGGTCGCCGAGCAGGTCGGCATAGGTCTTCGAGAACCGGGCCGACTGGTACTGCTTGACGAGGTGTACGGCCGTTGCCAAGGCCGGATTGCCCGTTCGCTCGGCGCGCAGACGGTCGACTTCGGCCAGGTACTCGAGGATGCGTTGTCCGTCCGGGTTCACGCCACAAGGCTAGCGCCTCGCGACGCCGCTTTCCTAGTGCGTTCGCCCTAGAGATGCGGCGCCGCGGATGGGAGACTGCGAGCGACGATCACAACCCAACGATGCTTGCCCGACTCCAACGCTGGCTGGTGACAGGGGTGCTCGCGCTGGCGCTGGCATGGTGGCTGGCCAGCGGCGAGGCCGCGGTGAGCAGTGGCTGGCGGGTGGGGGTACTGCTGCTGATCCTGGCGCCGCACGCGCCGGTTCTGGCATTGGAGTTCCTGTTGCTCCATCGCTTTGGCAGATCCGAGCCGGCCGAGCGACCGGGCCTCGCGCTCTACGTGCGAGCCTGGGCCGGCGAGGTTGTGTGGGGCTGGTTGACCTTTGGCTGGCGGCAGCCGTTTCGCAGCGCCAGTGAGCCCGATCACCTTCCCGTCCCGGGCGACGGCCGCAGGGGTGTGTTGCTGGTACACGGGTTCGTGTGCAACCGCGGCCTGTGGCTGCCCTGGATGCGTCGGTTGCGCGAGTCGGGTGTGCCGTTTGTCGCCGTCAACCTCGAACCGGTGTTTGGATCGATCGACGACTACGTGCCGCAGATCGATGCAGCGGTCGCCCGCCTTCAGCAGCACACCGGGTGTGCCCCGCTGATCGTGGCGCACAGCATGGGCGGCCTGGCCACCCGTGCCTGGCTGCGCGACGTAGCCGATGCCGACGCCCGCTGCGCAGGTGTGGTGACGATCGCATCGCCCCACCATGGCACCTGGCTGGCACGCTTTGCGGTGACGCCGAACGGCCGACAAATGCGCATCGGCAGCGAATGGCTGCGCACGCTGGCGCAGCACGAACCGCCTGCGCGCCGCTCGCGCTTCACAGGCTTCTGGGGACACTGCGACAACATCGTGTTTCCTGCAGCCACGGCCATGCTGGACCAGGCCGACAATCGCCATTTGCCCGGTGTGGCCCATGTGCACATGGTGGCGCACCCTCAGGTGCTCCAGCACGTGCTGCAGCGACTCCAGCGGGATGGCAGCACCTGAGCCCACTGCACTTCGAAGAGCGGTCTTACTCGTCTATTTCGCGCAGAAGCTGGATCGTCGGCTCGATGCCCATGTTCAGCAGGCATGCGATATCGCTGTAGTCGTCGGGCAGTGCCGCGTTGTCCCACCCATGCGCGGTGTGACGTGCCAGGCGTATGGCCAGTTGAACATTGCGCACCTGAGGCGACGGGCTGGTCTGGTCGTCGCTGATCTGGATGAGCAGTTCCGGCAGGCGCCATGCGCGCATCAGCGCCTGCTGCAGCTCGGCCAGCGTGATGTGCAGAACCTGGCGTTGCACGTCGGTCGATCGCAGCCGGGAGTCGGCCCGCTGCCGTCCCGCTATGTCCAAGGCGAGTGCAGGAGCGTGCAGCCAGAGCAACATCTCGGCGAAGTCGTGCAACAGGGCCGCTTCGTGGATGACCGCGGCGTCGTGGTCCAGGCGGTGGACGGCAAAGGCCAGGGCGAATCGGGCGGCTCTGTGAGCGCGTTGGAGCACACCCTGGAACCCCTCCAGGGCAGCCGGAAAATCGCCCAGCCGATCTTCGACCGTCGCGAGACTGCAGAACGCGTGGAAGAACGGTGGAATGCCCAGGAGCACCAGTGCGGCGGTCATCGTTTCGGCGTCCGTCACGGCGCGCGACGATCGTCGCTGGGCCACCAGCCGCAGGACGTTGAGCACCATGAGGGGGTCAGCCCCGAGGGTCTCGCCCAGCATGTGTGCATCCACCGCATCCTCATTGGCCGCCAGCTCCGCGATGGCGCGGGCCGAGCTGGCCTGCACCGGCAGGTCGCGCTCCTGCAGGCGCGCCATCCAGCCGGCGATATCGTGGGGCGCGATCGCAATGAACGGGAGTTCGACAACGGCGGACATGACAACTACACGGCTCGGTCTCGTAGGCGGTATATCGGCGGCCTTCCGGGACGACTTGAGCGTGGGCGGCGCCATGGTCGATGGCGCCGCCCCGCGGCCTGCGCAACATGCTACAGGCGTGTCACACCTGGCAGGCGCGCGACGAGCTCGCCGTCAATGTACAGCGCGCCTTCGGGTGCGCCGGCCTCGCAGTAGAACTCGAGCCGGGGCGCCGCCGTATCGGCCTCGGCCGGCTGCAACTTTCGCAGCCGACGCGCCAGCCGTGCCATCAGGTGGCTGGTTGTTCGCAGGACGACGGCTGCGCCTGTGCGCCAGGGCTGGGCGGGCGGGGTGATCAAGGGCCCACAGGCACCTTGCAGGATCTTGCTCATGGCGGTTCTCCATCGGGTACGGCCGCCGCAGATCAGGTGCGACGAGCGTCCCGTCGATCTCAGGGACTGGGTGGGTGTTCCTTCTGCAGTTCGCGGTGCAGTGCCTGGCGCGCAGCCCGGCGCAGTGCACCGGTGCCACGTTGATGGCGGCCTGCGTGCCGAACCAGCGCCGGAGCGACGAACGGGTTGCGTGGCTTGCGGATTGATGGCTTGGTCTTCATGACACCTCCTGGTGCACTGGTTGGGACTGGCGAGTGGGGTCGCCCAAAAAGCACGACGGCCCGGGTGCGTGGTCGCAACCCGGGCCGTGACCATGAGCGATCGCGTGTCAGGGCGACTGCGTGGCCAGGCGCGGGGTTGTGCCGCGCGGGGTCGTGAAGCGGCACAGCCTCGCGGCTTGCGCCATTGCAGCGGCATCCGGCATGCAGGTCAGGAGGGCCTGCAGGCTCGGCGTAGCGGCAAACGAGTGGTGACGGGTCACGGAACCGGAAGTTGTGGTGCGGGGGTTTCGGTCCCGGATGCAGCGGCGCATTCGAGACTTGCTCATATGATAAACGTTTGTTTATCTTTGGCAAGCCCCCGCGGCCAGATTCGTGCTGGGCTCCCGTGCCCGCGGGAGAGCCAAGCCAGGCGGGCCTCAGCGCTTTTTCTTCAGTGGGGCCACGCCGTTCTGGGTGCGCAGCCACAGGTCCTGGTCGTCTGGGGTGCGTGCAGTTGCACCGCTCGCTGGCTTGGCCTGGGTCGCAGGCGGGTGCCTCGCCGGTGGCGGGTCACTTGCGGGGGATACGAGCACTTCGCCCAGCAGGTCCAGCAGGCGAGTGCGGGCGCGCTGGGGGTGCCGGCGGTAGTAGGTCAGGACCAATCCGACGATGAATCGCTCGTCGTCGTCTTGGGGTTCGCCATGCCCCGCATCGGTTGCTGCAATCGAGGCGATCGCATCGGTTCCCGCAGAGTGAGGCGTGTCCATCCAGCCATGCGGCTTGCGGCACAAGGTCTCGAACTGCCGTGCCAGACGTTCGCCAATCTGCCGTGATCGGCTCTTGATCTGGCTCCAGTAGCTGGGCTGTATCTGCAGGCGCTCAGCGAAGCGCCGTTCCAGCCCACGCAGTGTCGCGGCGTCGGGGGCGCTGACCGTGGCCTGCACGAACTCATCGAACAGCCGCATCGCGTTGTCGTAGCGCACGCGCGCGACATCAGGCACCGGGGACATGCGCACATGATAAAGGCGGATTCACCCTTTGATATCTGCAACGAGGATCCACAGTGGCGACTGCCGGCACGCGTGCAGATCCCGGGCTGGGGTGCAGCGTGCCCCGCAGCAGCCCTGGCCCAGGTGTCGCTCGCCGTGTCGGCCCCGTTCGTACTCAGAAGCGCCAAGCAGCGGTCACCTGCAGGGTGCGCGGCTTCCCCGGCACGTAGTGACCGCGGTAGAGCATGTCCGCATAGAGCTTGTCGGTCACGTTCGTGAGGTTGGCCTTCAGGCTGAGGTCGCCCAGTGTGTACTCGGCCATCAGGTCGGCGGTGACGTAGCCCGGCGCCGTGAAGGCCGTGACAAGCTGGGGCGCATCGCTGCTGCGCGCATTCAGCCCTCCACCCAGGCGCCAGTTCGAGCCCAGCTTGTAGGTGGTCCAGACGGTGCCGCTGTGCCGCGGCGTCAGGCCCGGCCGCGTCCCCGGGGTTTCGCCTTGGAGCGATGTGCCCTTGTCGATCTCGGCATCCGGAATGAACGCGTAGGACACGTAGACCTCCCAGGCCGGCGAGATACGACCCGCAAGGTCGAGCTCGATGCCGGCGGCGTGGCGCTGGCCGGACAGCACGTAGTTCGTCGGGCTGACGGTCTCCGAGTCGCGGTTGCGTTCGTTGGTCTTGACCGTGTGGAACAAGGCGAAGCGCAGGCTCAGGTTGCCGCTGGCCAGATCGAGCTTGCCTCCGAGCTCGTAGTTCACGCTGCCCTCGGGCGGGGTGTTGCTCCCCAGGGCGTCGTACTGGTAAGTGTCGCCCGACGTGTTGAAGGATGTTCCGTACGAAAAGTGGTACGAGGCGAACGCATTGGGCTGGTAAAGAACACCGAAGCGGCGGCTCCAAAGCGAATCGGTGCGTGCTCGGTGGGTGGGCGGATTGACTGTTCCGTTGTTGGCGGTGAACTGCGGCGTGTTGTAGTCGCCCTCGAAGTGATCCCACCGCAGGCCCGCGAGGACCTTCCAGCTTGACGAAAGTTGCACCAGATCCTGCGCATACAGGCCGATCGACCGCGACTCGAATGTGCGGTTCAGGGTGGCCACGCGGCGGAACTCGTCGATGCCGACACCGTCGTCCGGGTTGCCCAGGCGCGTGGTCGGCTTGGTGATGCTGTTGGCGCCGAAGTTGCGGAAATCATCGGCGGCTGCGTCCACGCCGGCAGCCACCTGATGCTTCAGGCCCGCCCACTGCAGCCGTGCGGTGTAGTCGCTTTGGAGGGCAAGGCTGTCCAGATCCTGGATCTTGTTGTTGTTGCCGCGGGTGAGCACGGTCAGGGGGCCGATCGTTTCGGCTGTCACGGCCTTGCCGTCGGGCTGCAGTGTCGCGTTCGCAAAGCGGATCGCGCTGGCCCGCAGGTCGCGCTCGAAGTGGCCTGCGCGCAGCACAGTCTTCCACTCGCCGGTGCCGCCGAAACGATGCAGGTGCGAAAGGGTCACCATGTCGGCGCTGCCAGCGGAGAAGTCGCTGGCGGCGGCGTAGACGTTGCGTGCATCGACCGGCACGAGCACACGCGTGGTGGCGCCTGTCTTCGGTGTCAGCCACGGCATGCCGTAGTGCACCCCGTTGTCGTTCTTGAGGTGGAACACGCTGGCCGTGAACTCGTCGCGTGTGCCGATACCCAGGCCGTAGGCGAGCGCCGCGCCGTGCTTGTCGATTCCGTTGCCGTGCTGGTTGGCTTGCGTGCCCATCAGGTTGACTCGCACGGCCGAGTTCTCACCCATGCGATGGTTGAGATCGGCCGTGGCGCGCAGGTACTCGCCGCTGCCCACGGTGAGGGCGACTTCACTGCGGCCGAACAGCATGGGCTGCTTGCTGGCCTGGTTCACCGCGCCACCGGTCGAGCCGCGACCGAAGAGCATCGAGGCCGAGCCGCGCAGCACTTCGAGCCGATCGAGGTTGAAGGTGTCGCGGTCGTAGAACGCCGGGTCACGCATGCCGTCGACGAAGATGTCGCCGGTCGAGGCCAGTGAGAAGCCGCGCAAGCGGATGTCCTCCTCACCGCCTTCGGCAGCCTGGAAGCTCACACCCGCGGTGTTGTGCAGCGCGTCCTTGACGGTGTCGAGGTTGCGGTCGTCGATCAGGCGCTCGGTGACCACGGTGACCGACTGCGGGATGTCGCGCAGTTCCTGGTTGCCCTTGCCGATGCCCGTGGTGACGGCCTGAACGCTGTCCTTGCCCTGACGCACTGCGCCGGCGCGTGCGCGCACCGTGGGCAGAACCGCCGGTGCGGTGCCGCCTGACGCCGACGTGCTTGGGCTGCTGGCCGCAGCCGCGGGCACCGGCGCAGCGGATGGCGTCTGTGCGAATGCGGTCGAGGCCAGTCCAGCCAGGCAGATCGAGGCCGTGGCCAGGGCAATGGCACTCGGACGGGGCAGCGTCGCGCCGGTGGTGGGGATGCGAGAAGTGGTCATGAGCGGTCAGCGGTGGAGGAGAGAAGGCGATTCAAGGGGTGACAAAGAGCGGTGCCGCGCCGGGCAGGCGTCAGCGCGCCGGTTCTGCGGCGCGCCCTGTGGGCTCGGTGCCGACGCTCCGCGAAGACACGGCACCTGGCTGCCTGTCATGCAGACAGCCATTGGCTACAGCAGAACGAGGCCGGCTTCTCCACAGCGCCGTCGCAACGTGGGCCTGGGCCGAAGCGCAAGCCCTGTAGGCGGGTGCAGGGCACCGCCGGGGCGCCTGCCTGGGGACCTAGTCCAGCTCGTAGGAACAGGCCGCCAATGCAATGGCTTCGATGGGTTGTCCGTTCTCGTGGTGTGGTTTGAATCGCGCCTGCCACATGGCCGAAACGGCTTGCTCGTCCAAGCGCGCGAATCCGGAACTCTGGTGCACAACGACCTGCTTGGGCAGTCCGTCGCGGCCGATCACGACTCGCAGCACGACGGTGCCGGTCTCGCCCAGTCGCCGCGACGCCAGCGGCACTTCGAGCGCAGGGGCCACGATGTAGTGCACGGCGCTGGGCGGTATGACGCGTGGTGCGGCTACCGGTGGTGCCTGGGGCGGCGGCGGCGCGGGGGCAGCTGCTGGCACGGCCGTGATCGCCGGCGCAGGCGCTGCTGCCACCTTGACTTCGGGTGGAGGAACGGTGGGCAACTCGACCACTGGGATCTGCAGGACCGGGGCCTGTGGCAGCACCACCGGGCGCGGCGGTGGCGGCATGGGCTCGGGGGGCTTGGGCGGCGTGAGGCTGATGAGCCGAACCATCACGGGCGCCGCCTCTGCCACCGTGCGCCGCACAGTCTCGAGCTGAAGCACGCCCCAAAGCAACAGCAGGTGTGCGGCCAGGATGATGCCCACCAACCCGCGTCGCTCGGACGCGCGCAACGGCGCTGGTGGCAGCAGCGACGTGCGGGTGTGTGTGATGGTAAGCGCAGACATGACAATGCCAAAAAGCGAAAAGACATCTTAACGGCAACGCGAATGATTCGTAAAGCGATTTGATTGTTGTCGGAGACTTTGTCGGCGTGTGCGCCACTGGTGCTGAAGCGCGATCGACTGGGCTGCGGCACCAGCGGTGCTGCTGCCCACGAGCCGTCGGCATACTGCGTTTCGGTGCGTCAGCCGTTGTGTGTAGTCAGGCGCAAGGCCCCTTCCGGGCCCTTGCGTCCAGACTCAGAGCCAGGCCGCTTGTATCGCGGCCTGTCCTTCGTCAGGCGCAAGGCCCCTTCCGGG
>JABWBN010000006.1 GCA_013360485.1 Burkholderiaceae bacterium
CCACGCCTGCACCGCCGCCCGCGCCGAGCCCGCCCCCGGTCACCGACGGCCTGGGCGGGTCGCCGATCGAGGTGCCTGCCGCATATACCGGGCCCTTGCCGACGTGGCTGGCCTCGCTGCCGCTGTGGCGATGGTCGGCCATTCCCGGCACCGCACTGTCATCGGTTGATCCAACGCCGCGCCCCGGCGGCATCACCGGGCCCCGCTCGAAGATCGACGCCTGGTGCGGTGCGGGGCTCAAGCGCAGCGGCAGCGTGTACCTCATCGCAGCGGCCGGTGGTCATGCCGACTATGCCGGCAACGAAGTCGACGCGCTGGCACTGAACACCGAACGCCCCGCCTGGACCCAACTCCGCGCGCCCACGGCAAACGAGTCCATCATCGATCAGGCGCAGTTCTACCTGGACAAGCGGCCTGCCGCGACGCACACCTATTACGCCACCCAGTTCATCGACGCGCTCGATCGCCTGATCGTCGTCGGCAGTTCAGGACTCGGTGACCCCTCGTTTCCCGCGCCGCCGCCGCAGTTCCCCTACATGGGTAACGCTCGATCATTCAGCTTCGACATGCGTCGCAACGAGTGGGACGACCCGGACCACATCGCGCATTACCCGGGGCGCGGCGACTACATCGCCTGCCTCTGCGCGCGCCACCCCTGGAGCGGCGACATCTACTACAGCCGCAATTCCAGCGATGGTTGGTATCGCTGGACCCGCTCGGCCAACCGCTGGGACAAACTCGCCGGCGTCACGCGCTCGCCGTGGTACGCGGGCACGGCAGTCGACCCGCGGCGCAACCGCATGCTGATCGCCGGGGGCTACAGCCCGGCACTGGCGGAGATGCGGCTGCTGTCGGGCGCGCCGGCTGGCATCGCCTTCTCGGGGCCAGCCGCGGGCATGCTGCATGCGGTGGTCAACTATCCGGGCGTGGTCTACGACGAAGCGCTGGATTGCTACTTCGTCGTGCACAACAGCGGCGGCCAGATCCGCATGCTGCGGGTCAATGCCGAAACGGCCTACGTAGACGAGGCGCCGATCGAGGGCAGCCTGCCGCCCTCACGGGCCAACGGGATGCACAACGCCGCGCAGTACGTTCCCGAGCTGCGCGGCATCGTGCTCGCCTATCGCCACGACGCCGATGTGCTCTTCCTGCGAACCTCGGCTTGAGGCTCGGGCGCGCGCGCTTCAGGTCGGCGCGAAGTTGCGCAGCAGGCGCAGCCCGAAGCGCCATTGGCTGCGGTCCCAGGGGGTGAACCGCGGCAGCTGGAACAGATCGTCGCCGAACCGGGCAGCGCCCCAGGCGGTCGACACCGCCGCCTCGAAGCCGAGTTCACGCACGATCGCCACCGTCTCGGCGCTGTAGTCCTCACCGGGCTTGCCGTTGGGGTAGGCAAACACCGGCAGCGGCGCGCCGGTGATGGTTTCGAGCTGCTCGCGGCTGCCGGCCACCTCGTCGATGGCGGCGGCGCGGTCCAGCCGGGCGAGGATCGGGTGCGACCGCGTGTGCGGGCCGATCTGCATGCCGGCGCGGTGAAGGGCGCGCACCTGGTCCGCCTGCATCATCAAATCGGTCGGCAGGTCGACGCCGGCCCTTTCGGCGACCTCGTCCACGAGGGCCTGGCGTTCGCCGGGCGGCCGGTACTTGATCGCCCGGATCATCCCTTCGGCGGCAATACGCCGCTGACCATCATCACCCAGCGCCAACGGCCCCAGCCCCGCCAGCTCGGTGCCTGTCAGGTCGAGCACGGGCGATCGGCATCGCCGCACCGCCTCGATGACGGTGTCGTTCCACATCCGGCCACCGTCCAGGAAGCCGGTGGCGATGAAGAAGGTCGCAGGCAGTCCGTGGCGTTGCAGGATGGGCAGCGCGACATCGTGGTTGTCAGCGTAACCGTCGTCGAACGTGATGGCAGCGGCTCGGGCAGGCAACTCGCCGCGTGCCAGCAGGCGCACGGCCCGATCGAGGGGCAGCACGTCGAACCACGACTTCAACCACAGGCATTGACGGTCGAACGCCCGGGCATCGACTTCGCCCGGGAAGAGCGGATCCGGCGTCCGATGGACGCGGTGGTAGATCAGGATGGACAGCCGTGCCGACTCTCCCGCCGGCGACGCCCATCGAAATGCAGCCCGCAGCATGCGCTACGCCGGCGGCGCCACGGCACCAGGTGGTAACCAGCGCCGAGCGGTCCCAGGGTGTTCGTGCAACCAGCCCTGGCGCATCACCCACAGGCGGGTCGACAGCAACAGCACCATGAGGTTGTAGGGCAGGTCGAAATAGGCCAGGCTCAACAGTGCGCCGCCAACGGCATAGCCCACGAGCGAGACCTGACACAGCGACCCCAGATCGGCGCACCAGCGCAGTTGCGGATCGGTGGCCGCCTGGGCCCGCAGCCAGCCGGCCTGGCGCCAGGTGGTGATCCAGATGCCCAGGAACAGGAACAGCCCGATGAACCCGTGGTTGCCCATCACCTGGAAATAGATGCTGTGCGCCGCATGCACGTACTCCGGATAGGGCGAGAAGCGTGCGAACAGGTCGGCACGGGCCGCATTGAAGCCGACGCCGAAGACGTAGTTCTTGCCGATGTTCCAGGCCACATGCCAGGCACTGATTCGTCCCTGCGCTGATCGGTCCTCCTGGTAGTTCTCGATCGAGCTCATCCGCTCGACCCAGCTGTCCGGCATGAACGCGACCAGCGCGACGCCGACCGACAGCAACAGCAACCCGCCGACGAAGCGGCTGCGCCCGCGCCACCACAGGAACGCGGTCATGGCAATGATGGCCAGCAGTGCGCCACGCGACTGACTGCCCAGCGCCGCGGCTGCACACAGCAGCATCGTGCCCGTCAGTGCATGGCGCTGCCAGGTCTTGGTGCACTGCATCTGAAGAAACCGCAGCAGCGGGATCGTCATCACCATGGCCAGAGCGAACTCGTTGTTGTCGTGAATGAACGAACCCGGTGGGCCCCATACCCGATTGGCCCCGCCGGTCGCCAGGGTGAACAGCCCACCCTTGATCCCCAGCAGCGCCAGGGAGCCGACGGCCACCCAGGCCAGGCCGAAGATCTGGACCCGGGAGCGGATCAGCGCCAATGCCACCAGGATCATGAAGTTGATCTTCATGACCTTGTTCCACTGGTCGTAGTCGCCCTCAGGGCTCAGGCCCATCAGCCAGGAAATGGTGATCCAGACCGTGAAAAGCACAAACCACACCACCGGCGAGCCTTTGAAGGGTGATTCGCGGTCGCGCGTGAACAGCAGGCCCAGCAGCGTGGAGCCGGCAGCGATCGCGGCCAGCGGTGCGTCGTAGGCGAAGCCCCAGGTGTAGCGGTGGGGGTTCATGATGCTGAGCCAGGTCCAGCACAGCACACCGATCCAGGGTCGGCGCAACGCAGCAACCGCAGCCACGAGAACGATGATGACGATCAGGAGGTCGCGCATGGGATGATGGGGCAGCGTCTGGCGGCCGGGTGTTCCGTGCTCAGGCGGATTCGACCACGCGGCTGACCACGTAGCGGTACTTGCCGGACTTCTCCGGCGCGATGCTGGGCACACGCTGCACCGTCACGTTCACCTGCGCACCCAGGCGACGGCGGAAGCCCTGGATGATCTCGGCCTCACGCTGCGGTGCGAAGTCGTCATCAGTGACCAGTTGCACCACGGTGTGCTGCAAGCTCTCCTGCACGATCTTGAACGCCTGCACGCCAGGCAGGTCGCGCACCACGTACACCAGGGCGAGCCCGTGCATCACGGTGCCGTCGGCGGCCACCACGAAGTCGGTGGTGCGGCCCTGGATTTCGCTGAGCAGCGGCAGGCCACGACCGCAGGCGCAGCGCGTGCGCGTGTCCATCACGGCCACATCACCGGTGCGATAGCGAATGAACGGGAAGTCGCGTGTCGCCAGGTGGGTGACGACGATCTCGCCGGCGGTGCCCTCGGGCACGGGCTGGCCATCGCGGTCGACCAGCTCGATGATGATGTCCTCGGCCGTGATGTGCATGCCGCCGTTCGGGCACTCGTGCGCAATGAAGCCGGCGTCGCGTCCGCCGTAGCCGTTGGCGACCGGGCAGCCGAAGACCTCAGAGATGGTACGGCGCTGCTCGTCGTACAGGCGTTCCGAGGTGACGAAGGCGACCTTCACGCCGAGGTCGTTCATGGCAATGCCGCGCTGGCGCGCGTGGCGCGCGATGTGGGTCAGTGCCGACGGATACCCGAACAGCATGCGCGGGCGCTGGGCGTGGATCGAGGCGATGAACCCGTCGAGCCGGTGCTCGGACATCTCGAAGGCCGGCAGCAACTGCGTGCGCAGCAGCCGATCGCGCCACTGTCGCAACCGATCCTGTGCGCCCAGTTCGATCGGCGAGCCCCAGACCACGGTTTCCGGGTCGCCGATGTCCACGCCCCACCAGCGAGTGGCGCGCCACTTCGCGGCGACGTCGTGGCTCACGCGCTCGTTGCCGATGTAGAAAATGAGCGGCTCGCCGGACGAGCCTCCCGTGTTGAAGCGCGCCAGACCGCGCGCCTGCCGGTGCTTCAGATCATCGGTGTGGGCGCGGATCTCGGCCTTGGTGAGAAACGGCAGCGTGCGCAGGTCGCCGACGCTGCGCAGGCCCGCCGGATCGAAGCCGGCCCTGCGAAATGCATCGGCAAAGTAAGGCACGCCTTGCGCCACATCGGCGAGCATGGCGCGCAGGCGTTCGAGCCGCCGCGCCTCCAGGGTGGGCGCATCCCACCACTGTGACTGTTCCATCGCGCGGCGCACAGCCACGCTGTCGTGCCCCTTCAGCCGCTCGTGCAGCGGAAACAGCAGCGAGGAAACCAGGCGGGTGTACATGGTCAATCGTCGCGTTCGGTCGGGGCGCACGCGCCAGACTGGTCTGCAGTGGGCGCCGGCGACTGCCGGGGACCGCCACGTGCACCGCGGGCCTGCGCATCGCGATACACCCCGGCCAGGCGCGGCGCCACCTGGATCCAGGTGTAGTGCCGGGCCTGCTCGAGCCCGGCGTCACGCAGGCGCTCGCGCAGCGCCGGTTCACGCAGCACCCGCAGCAACGCCTGCGCCATGCGCGGCGCATCGCCTGCACTCACGAGCAATGCCGTGCGCTCGTGCTCGACGATGTAGGGCACGCCACCGACATCGGTGCTGACCACCGGCACGCCACTGGCCAGCGCCTCGAGCACGGAGTTGGGCATGTTGTCGACGAGGCTGGGGTTGAGCGCGACGTCGGCGTCGCGGTAGGCCTGCGCCATCGCATCGCGATCGAGCCGCCCAGTGAAGTGCACCGCATCCGCGAGCCCCAGATCGCGCGCCAGCCGGCGCAGATCCGATTCCTGCGGACCGCTGCCGGCGATCACCAGGCGTGCCTCGGGCAGCGACTGCCGCACCAACCCAAATGCGCGCAGAGCGGTTGCGTTGTCATAAAGCGGCTCGAGGTTGCGCGCGACCAGGATCTGCGCCCCGGGCGTGCGCTGCGTCGCCGGGCGGAAGCGCTGCAGGTCGACGATGTTCGGCACCACGATGGCGCGGATGCGGTGGCGCGCAAAGACATCGGCCAGAAATCCCGAAGGCACCACCAGGGCGGATGCACGGCGCAGTGTGCGGGCCACGCTGCCGGAAGCGCGATCGAGAAAGACGCCGGCCTCGCCGCCGCGGTAGTTGACCACCACGGCAACCCCGCGCAGAGCGGCCAGCCGAACCGCTGGCGCGGCGAACAAGTGCCACGACCAACCCGAGTTGGCCATCACGTGGAAGACATCGCAACGGCCGGCGGCATGCCACAGCGCGGCCAGGTAGGGCGCCAGCCTGAACAATGCACGCAGCACCGGCACGCGGCCCACGATCGCCGGCCGGTAGGGTGCATTGGTCTGCACCAGCTCGACCTGCGCCCCTTCGGCGCGCAGGAGCTCGGCCAGTTGCCGGGTCTGGTTGGCCATGCCGCCCGCAGGCGGCGGCAGGGGACCGACCAGTCCGATGCGCAGGCCCGCAAAGGCCGCGCCCATGCAACCCGGGCTCGCCGGGGCTCGCGGGGCAGCGCCGGCATCAGCAGGTCCCATCACGGCGCACACGTTCATGCCGGCTCCGCCGTCGCTGCGGCAGCGGCCGGACCACCTGACCCCAGCCCCGGCACCAGTCGCGCATAGGGCTCGACATAGCGCGCGACCGACGCGGCCCAGTTGCGCTCGGTCTCGACAAAGCGGCGGCCGGCAGTCCGCATGGCCGGCCAGTGCTCGCGGTCGTCGATGAGGCCGCCAATCGCATCGGCCAAGGCCTGCGCATCGCCGGCACGGAACAGCCGTCCCGTCTGGCCATCGCGGATGAGCTCGCGGTGGCCACCGACGTCCGATGCCACCAGCACGCGGCCCTGTGCCATCGCCTCCAGCGGCTTGAGCGGCGTGACCAGTTCGGTCAGGCGCATCGAGTGACGGGGGTAGGCCAGCACGTCCACCAGGTCGTAGTAGCGCTGCACCTGGCTGTGCGGAACCCGGCCGGTGAACACGACCTTGTCGGCCAGTCCGGCGGCAGCCGCCTGTGCCTTGAGGGCGCCCTCCTGCGGACCGCCTCCGACCAGCAGCACGCGCGCCTGTGGGTGGCGTGTGAGCAGCCCCGGCATGGCCTGCAGCAGCAAGTCCAGCCCCTCGTAAGCGTAGAACGAGCCGATGAAGCCGACCACTGCCGCGCCGGCCAGCCCCAGCTCGCCCTTGAGCGTCTCGTCGGGCGTGCCGCCCGGGTCGAACGCATCGATGTCCACGGCATTCGGTATCACCGTCACCCGATCGGGGCTCACCCCCCGCTCGACGATGTCGCGGCGCAGGCCCTCGCAGATGGTGAACACATGGTCGACCTGACCGAAGGCATGCGTGTCCAGCGCACGCGTGGCCCGGTAGCGCAGGCTGCCTTCGCGCGTGGTGCCATGGTCGACGGCAGCGTCTTCCCAGAAGGCGCGCACCTCGTAGACCACGGGTATGCCCATTTCACGGCCCACCGGCAGCGCCGCAAGCGCATTGAGCACCGGCGAGTGTGCATGCAGCAGGTGCGGCCGCAGGCGCTGCGCGACCTGACGCAGGCGCTGCGTCGTGGCCCGAACCTGGGCCCACTGGTCGAGCACCGGCAACTGCGCCCACGCCTGCTGCGGCACGGCGGTGCGATGGAACAGCAGCCCGTCGACCTCCTGCTCTGCGATGGCCGCATCGTCCGGCGCGGCCAATGCGTGCTTGGGGCTGGTCAGGTGGAAGGTCTCCCAGCCGCGCCGGCGCTGCTCGCGCAGCAGCGCAGCGGTGCGGAAGGTATAGCCGCTGTGCAACGGGATCGAGTGGTCCAGCACATGAAGCACGCGCAATGCCATCAGGCCACCGCCGCTTCCTGGGTGCCGACGTTCACCGCGGCCTGTCCTTCGTCGACCACGTTACGCAGGAAGGCCTCGAACATGAGCAGGGTCCAGAGTGGCGCGCTGTAGTCGCGCGTGCCGTTCTGGTGCACGTCGACCAGGTGCGACAGGGTGTCGCGGTCGAACCAGCCGGTGGCGGCCAGGCGTTCACCCAGCACGGCGTCGCGCACGCGCTGCTTCAGCGGGCCGCGGAACCAGCGCGCCAGCGGCACGGCAAAGCCCATCTTCGGCCGGTAGAGGATGTCGTGCGGCAGCTTGGGCTCCATCGCCTTCTTGAGCAGGTACTTGCCCTCCTGGCCCCGGATCTTCAGGCTCGACGGCAATGTGGCCAACCATTCCACCAGCTCGTGGTCCATCAACGGCTCGCGCACTTCGAGGCTGTGGGCCATGCTGGCGCGGTCGACCTTGGTGTTGATGTCGCCCACCAGGTAGGTCTTGAGGTCGAGGTACTGAATCAGGGCGAGTGGATCGTCGGTGCTGGCGCGTGCGGCATGGTGCTCGAAGACCTGCTGCGCATCGTAGCCGGCCAGGGCGGCCTTGAACTGCGGGCTGAACAGCGCCTCGCGCATCGGCCCGCGCAGGATGGATACAGAATGGAAGTAGGCCTCCACCGAGCTGCGCGCCATGCCCTCGAAGGTGGTCTTGGCCCGAAAGATGCGCGGCGCCCAGTCGGCCTTGGGGTAGACGCGGCCAAGCAGGCCGAACAGCGGGCGGCGCACACCTTCGGGCAGCGCGGCGCGCATGCGCTCCTCCATCAGGTGCAGCCGGTAGCGGCGATAGCCGCCGAAGCTCTCGTCGCCACCATCGCCCGACAGGGCCACCGTCACCCGCTTGCGCGCCAGCTGGCACACCCGGTAGGTGGGAATGGCCGAACTGTCGGCATACGGTTCGTCGTACAGCCGCGCCAGCGTGTCGATGAGATCGAAGTCGTCGCTCTGCACCGTTTCGACGAAATGGCGCGTCTGGTAGCGATCGGCCACGATCTGCGCGAAGGCCGACTCGTTGAAGGCAGGGTCGTCGAACGCAATCGAGCAGGTGTTCACCGGGTCATCGGACAGCCCCGCCATGGTCGCCACCACCGCGCTGGAATCAACGCCACCCGACAGGAAGGCACCCAGAGGCACTTCGGCGATCAAGCGCAGCCGCACCGATTCCTCCAGCCGGCGGCGCAGTTCCTCGCAGGCCTCTTCGGCGCCGATGGGGCTGTCCAGGCTGAAGCGCACGTCCCAGTAGGGCCGCGGCTCGGGCGCGGGTTCGCCGCGCTTCCAGCACAAGGTGTGCGCAGGCGCGAGCTTGCGCGCCTGTTTGAAGATCGTGCGCGGCTCGGCCACGTAGCCCAGCGCGAAGTACTCCTCCACCGCCAGCGGGTCGATGTCGCGCCTCAGCGCAGCACCACCGGGCCCGCGATAGGCCAGCAGAGACTTCAGCTCCGAGCCGAACAGCAACAGGCCGTCGTCCAGCACGGCATAGAACATCGGCTTGACCGCCAGCCGATCGCGCGCCATGAAGAAGGTCTGGCGGTTGCGGTCCCACAGCGCGAACGCGAACATGCCGCGCAGGCGCTGCACGCAATCCTCGCCCCAGGCCTCCCAGGCGTGGACGATGACTTCGGTGTCGCTCTTGGTGTGGAACACATGGCCCAGCGCCTGCAGTTCCGGTATGAGCGACTGGTAGTTGTAGATCTCGCCATTGAAGACGATGACCACCGAGCCATCTTCATTGAACAGCGGCTGCTGGCCGGTGGCGATGTCGATGATGGACAGCCGACGGTGGCCAAACCCGACACCGGGCTCGATGTGCACGCTGCCCTCGTCCGGCCCGCGATGGTGCTGGGCGTCGTTCATGCGCCTCAGAGCCGCGGCGTCGATGGGGCGCTGGCCGCGGGTGTCGAAGAGGCCTGTGATTCCGCACATGGTTGGTCAGTGGGCCGGTTTGGGGCTGCGCACGCGGCGCAACTGCTGGTCGTAGACGGCCTGGTAGCGGGCAACCATGGCCTGAAGGCTGAATTGTCGTTCGGCGACGTCGCGCGCCTCTTGGCCCATGGTCATGCTCCGCCGAGGCTCAGTTATCAGTTCCGCCAACGCCGAAGCCAGCGCCGCGGGGTCGCCGGGTGGTACCAGGTGCCCGGTGCGGCCTTCGCTCACGAGCTCGGCGTTGCCGCCCACCCGCGTGGCCACCACGGGCAGGCCGCTGGCCATCGCCTCGAGGATGGTATTGGAGATGCCCTCGGCCCGCGACGGCAGCGCGAAGCAACTCAGCGCGCGCATGACATCTGCCACATCCTGCCGCTCGCCGGGCAGCCACACCCGCTGCGACAGACCGGCCTCGTCGACGATGGCCTGCACCTGTGCACGCAGCGGGCCGTCGCCCACCATCACCAGCCGGGCGTGGCGGGCATGCTCGCCCAGCGTCTGCACCATCTGGACGAACGCCCGCGCCAGGGTGGGTTGGTCCTTCACCGCCTGCATCCGCCCCACCGTGCCCACCAGCCAATGCTGCGCCGGGTCGAACGGGCAGCCCGCCAACGCAGCCGGCACGGCGCCTGCGGGACGGAAGCGGGCGGTATCCACACCGTTGTAGATCTGGCTCACGTCTGCCGCCGCGACACCGACACGCTCGCGCAGGTAGGCACCCAGGTCGGCCGACAGCGCGACACAGTGGCTCACCCACGGGCGGTAGAGCCGGCGGATCCACTGGTACTTGCGGTTGCGACCGTCCAGGTCTTCGACATCGCGCCCATGCTCGCCGTGCACCCGCACGGGTACGCCGGCCGCCCAGGCCGGTGCCACGCACTCAAGCGCCGCCAGGTTGCGGGTGTGCACGATGTCCGGCCGCAACTCGCGCAGCAAGCGCCACAGTCTGGGGTAAAGCCGCAATGCATGACCCGGCGGCTTGTGCAACGCGATGCAGCGCACATCGGACCGCTGGATGCGCTGCGCGAACGCGGTGACCTCGGTCAACGCAATCACCACATGCCGGTAGGCATCCGCCGGCATGTGGTTGATCAGATTGACCAGGCCGTTCTCCAGGCCACCCGTGTCGAAGCGGTAGACGATGTGGGCGATCAGGGGGACCTCGCGCACCCCCGGACCGACTCCCGCAGATGTCGGGTTCAGGTCGCGAGTCACCACGGCCCTTTCGACGCCACGGCGCGCATCAACAGACCGACGCCCAACGCGTTGAGATGGCGGTCATCGGGCCCGACCTCGAGTGAGAGCGTCGAGCCTTCCCAGTGCCTGGCGTAGACGCTCTCGGCATCGATGACTTCTATCCCGCGCGCCGAAGCCAGCTTCACGAACAGGTCGCGTTCAAGCATCGGAACCGAGGGCGATCCGGATCTTGTAGAACGCCGGCCATCGACCAGCAGCACCAGGCGGCCGGGTGCCGGTGTCGCCACACGCTCGAAGAAGGCATCGGCCACCGCCTGGACTACACGCACTCGGTCAGGGGGTAACCCAGGTCGACTTGCAGCCACATCCTGTCTCGACTCCGTAGCAGCGTCGGTGCCATGCACGGGCGGCCGCGAGTGCTGAAAGGCCTGCGCCAGCAGCCTGCGCGGATCGGTCACCTTGAGCTGTCCCGCAATGTACTGCGCCAGTGCCGAGTGCCGTGCGACACGTCGGATCGCAGATGGTTCGGCCTGTCGCTGAACCCGGGGCGCGAACGTGATCGGATCGAGGCAAGCGGCATGCACGTTGCCCGACCCGCAGATCGACTGGCGCACATCACCAGGCTCCAGCAGCACGACGAAGTCGCGCAGCGTCAGCCGCTGGCGGGCAAACCGGATGCGTTCGGCGTAGTCCAGCAGCGATGAACCGGGACCGCCCATGCCGTAGACCGGTCTGGCATGCCCCGCGGAGCGCAGCGCGTGTGCAAGCTGCGTCGCCGGCCGCGAGCCCGACTCGAGCATCGACGCCTCGACATAGCTGTCTCCGATCAGCCCGATGGCACTCGGATCGGGGCCGAAGTCCGCGTCAGCGGCGAACCCGAGGTTGTTGGCTCGCAAGCGCTGTGCGTTTCGCAGATCCCACCCCGTTGACACGACCCATTGGTGCCCAGGCGGGTAGCCGATGATCATCGGATCCACGTGATAGCCCGTCATGGTGGCGGTGGATACCGGCAACAGCCTCAGAGCCAGCTCGAACTCCAGCAACAGAGTCGCGGCTCCAGCCACGCCAAATAGAACGCCCCGCGCGACCATGGCACTAGAAGTTGAAGTAGATGAATGCGCTGACGCCGTCTCGCGCAACGTTGACCAGCAGCAGTGCAGCGATGGCAGTGACGACAGCTCCGGCAGTGGCCTGCCGCCAGGCGCCTCGTCGATCCAGAAAGGCCAATGCACGCTCCCCCAGCGAGTTGCTGTTAGGCGCCAGCAGTGCAACGGCACCCAGCACAGCGCACCATCCGAGTCCTGCGGACAGGGACAACCCGGCGTTCCAGCACAGCGCATGGATGTCCCCGTACTGGCCAACACCGGCCAGCCCCTGCAGCATGCGCCAGGCGCCACCAAAGGACTGTGCCCGGAAGAACACCCACGCCACAACCACGCACAACAGCGTGATCGCCCAAGCAGATGTGCCGTATGCCCAGTTCGATTCCCACCTGCGAAGACGCCCCGGGCCCAACAGTGCACGCCACCCGTGGTTGACCATGAGGTAGACGCCGTGAAGCCCACCCCACACCACGAACGTCCAGGCGGCACCGTGCCACAGGCCACCCAGCAGCATCGTCGCAGCAAGATTGAGGTACCGCCGCACGCCGCCCAGGCGATTGCCCCCCAAGGGAATGTAGAGATAGTCGCGCAGGAATGTGGACAACGAGATGTGCCAGCGCCGCCAGAAGTCGGAGATGTTGCGCGCCTGGTAGGGCGAATCGAAGTTGTAGGGCAAGCGCACGTTGAACAGATGCGAAAGCCCGATCGCCATGTCGGAATAGCCGGAGAAGTCGAAATACAGCTGCAGCGTGTAGGCCAGCGAGCCCAGCCACGCCTCGAGTGTCGTCGGAGTTGCACCGGCGTCCACGGGCACGAAAATGGCATCCGCGTACGGCGCGATGCCGTCCGCGAGTACCACCTTCTTGAACAGGCCGATCGCGAAGATGACCAGTCCGCCGACGAACCGCCGAGCCTGCGGCCTGTAGATGGCCGCATCCGCGAACTGCGGCATCATCTGCGCGTGGTGCAGCACTGGGCCTGCCACGAGGTGCGGGAAGTAGGTGACGAACAAGCCGTAGTGGATCGGGTTGCTCTCGTCGACCTTGCCTTGGAGGGCGTCGGCCAGGTAAGCAATCTGCGTGAACGTGTAGAACGAGATGCCGATGGGCAGGATGACCCGAGCCGGCGCCCAGTCCAAGCCCAGTACCGCGTTGACGTTGTCGACGAAGAAGTTCGCGTACTTGAAGTAGCCCAGTGCACCGAGGTTCATCGACACGCCAATGACGAGCCACCGGCGCGCTGCAGACTGCCGACCGGCGCGCAGCGCGTGGACGATCTGCCGCCCCAGCCAGAAGTTGGATGCGATCGAGGCGAGCAGCAACAGCGTGAACGCTGGCATCCAGTGTGCGTAGAACACCAGCGAGGCCAGCAGCAGCCACGCCGCGGCGGCTGTCGGCCGCCATCGACCGAGCAGGAAGAAGCCCGCCAATGTCAGCGGCAAGTACAGCAGCAGGAACGCCGCAGTCGTGAACAGCATGCGCAGCGCCCCTCAACGGCACCAGCGATCGACGCCGGTGCCACGCCGGCTCAGAGCCGCCAGACCCGATAGCCCGCAGCCTGCAAGGCGTGCGGGTCGAATGCGGCCTTGACGTCGATGAAGGCACCACCCTTGACGAGCTTGCGTGCGAAGTCCTCGATGCCCAGTTCGGCGAACTCGCGGTGTGCCACGGCGGCCACGATGGCGTCGGCACGAGGCAGATCGTCCCAGGAAACGAGGTTGACCCCGTACTCGTGCATCGCCTCGTCCGTCTCGGCCTGCGGATCCGTGACCGATACATCCACGCCGTAGCTGCGCAGCTCGTGGATGATGTCGATGACCTTGGAGTTGCGCAGGTCGCCGCAGTTTTCCTTGAACGTCAGGCCCAGCACGTTGACCTTGGCACCCTTGATGTAGGAGCCCGACGCGATCATGTGCTTGATGGTCTGCTCGGCGATGAACTTGCCCATCGAGTCGTTGATGCGCCGGCCCGCCAGGATCACCTGCGGGTGGTAGCCCAGCATGTCGGCCTTGTGCGTGAGGTAGTACGGGTCGACGCCAATGCAGTGTCCGCCCACGAGACCCGGCTTGAACTTCAGGAAGTTCCACTTCGTGCCAGCAGCCTCGAGCACCTCGGTGGTGTCGATGCCCAGCTTGTCGAAGATGATGGCCAGTTCGTTCATCAGTGCGATGTTGAGGTCGCGCTGGGTGTTCTCGATCACCTTGGCCGCCTCGGCCGCCTTGATCGACGAGGCCCGGTGCACGCCCGGCTCGATGATCTGTTCGTAGACCTGGGCCACCTTCTCCAGCGTGGCCGGCGTATCGCCGGACACGATCTTGAGGATCTTGGTCAGCGTGTGCTCCTTGTCGCCCGGGTTGATGCGTTCGGGGCTGTAGCCGACCCAGAAGTCCTGCTTCCACTTCTTGCCCGACTCGCGCTCGAGCACCGGGATGCAGACTTCTTCGGTAGCGCCCGGATAGACGGTCGACTCATAGACGACGATGGCCCCCGACTTCATGTGCCGGCCCACGCTGGTCGATGCGCCGACCAGGGGACGGAAGTCGGGGATATGGGCCTCGTCTACCGGCGTGGGCACGGCCACGATGATGACGTCGGCTTCGGCCAGCATGGCCGGATCGGCCGTGTACACCGCCTGCGACGCCGCCGCCAGTTCGGCATCAGGCAGCTCGCGCGAGGGATCGACGCCGCGCTGGCAACTCTCGACCTTGGCGGTGGAAATGTCGAAACCGATGGTGCGCATGCGCTTGCCGAAAGCCACCACCAGGGGCAGGCCGACATAACCCAGTCCGATGACTGCAACGGTGTTCATGCGATGTGTCCTCCGAGATACACGTGAATTTGGATCATTGGTAGAAGCGGGTGCTGCGCGCTCGACGGGGTTGTCACGGACTGCCGTCACGCGCCTGGTCCAGCGCGCGGCGCAGGCTGTCTTGGTTGGCGGCAATGAATCGGTCGAGCACCGGCCGGGCGCTGTGGCCGGGCCGCTCGGGTGCATACAACACGATCGCGGCCGACTCGTCGCCCATGCCGCGCAGGCGCTGCCAGGCACCGAGCAGCTTGGCGCGGTAATCCTGGTGAATGAACTCGCCGTTGACCCAGAAGATCTGCCAGACGAGCATGGCCGCACGCTCGCCCCCGCCCTGGGCGGTGTGTGCCTGCAGTCGCGTCTGCCGCACGGCCATGCCGCTGCCCGGCGGCTCGACCGTGGTCACGTCGACCGCATGCCACAACGCGTCCTTCGACGTGACGATCACGTTCTCGGAGCTGACGAGCTTGCGCTGCTCCGTCTGGCCGCGGTAGTAGGCCAGGTAGACGCCCACCGTGCCGTCGCCTGCGCTGTGCTGGTAGAGCGCTTCGGCCTGCGCTGAAGGTTCGATGTAGCGGGGCCTGAACTCCGGAACCTGATCGATGCGGGTCCAGTCAGCTGCCGCCGTGGGCAGCACCAATCGGACCGGCGCCTGCGACACCGCTGCATCCAGCCGCGACAACCACACCCGCGGCGCGGCCACCAGCAGCACCCCGATGACCAGCACGACGAGCCAACCATGTGCACGAAGCGAGCCCGCCCCAGCTGCGTCCACCACTGGCGGCGCAACAACAGCTTCCGGCTCCGCCCAGCGCGCCCCGATCATGAACAGCAGTGTGATCACCACGCCGAAGAACACCCAGCCGTACACCAGGTGGTCGGCACCGACAGCCAGCGTGTTACCAGACAAGTGACCGAGCATGACGATCATGTAGGCGCGCAGCCAGTTGGCGACGATGGGTACCAGCAGGGACACGCCGGCAAAGATCCAGCGCCGCTGCCACGACTGGTAGTTCAGGTAGCCGAACAGCGTGCCCACCATGAACGAGGCCATGAGGTAACGCACGCCGCTGCAGGCCTCCACCACCGACCAATTGCCACTGGGAATGACGAACTGCAGCCCTTCGCGGTAGACGGGAATGCCGCTCAGCCGCAGCGCCCAGACCGTGAAATCGGCCGTCCACTGCATGAGCGGCGGAATCATGAACTCGCCGATCGGCACCGCGAAGAACAGGTAGACCAGCGGGAACAGGATGACCCGCGTGACCTGCCAGCCAGCCAATGCGGGTACCGCCAGCACCAGCATCGCGGTGGCGGACAGCTGCATCACCGCGTTGGCCGCCACCAGCCGACCGGCCAGCCAGCCCAGCGCCGCCAGGCCGAAGGGCACCAGCGCGATCGGCCAGGCCACCGGCGCCATGGGAGCCAGCACGGCGCGCCGGCGCCAGACCATCCACAGCACGAGTGGTGGCACGGCGAAGGCATGGGCGAAGGTCTCGGACCGGGACCAGATCCCGACCATCGCGGCAAACGTGTCGTAGAACAGCGCGCCGATCAGGGCCAGCCACAGGACCAGCGCCGGCAGCGTGGTGCGCCACGACTGCGTGCGCGGGGTGTCGAGGACGAGGCTCGTGTTCATGCCGTGCGGACCGTGTGGTTCGGGTTGCCAGCGCCACGCGCCGCCGGCAGCGTATCGGCCGAACCGCCGGCACCGCCGATGGCGGCTTCCAGGTGCCGGTCCAGTCCGCTTAGCCGGGCCATCCAGCTGTAGGCGCGAAGCACGCATTCGCGCGCCGCCGCACCCATGGCGCCTGCGCGTGACTCGTCGCGCAGCAGGCAGTCGATCTCGCGCACGTAGTCGTCAGCATCCTGCGCACCTTGCAGCTCAGCGCCCGCCTCGGCGTCGATGGCATCGACGCAGGGCTGCGCAGCCACGACCGGCCGCCCCATCGCCATTGCCTCGAGGATCTTGTTCTGGATGCCGCGCGCCAGCCGCAGCGGCGCCACGACCATGCGCGCATGCTGAAGGTACGGGCGCACATCGGGAACGGTGCCGCTCACCGATACGGCATCGCCGGCCAGCGCCTGCACCGCGGGCGTGGGGCTGCGACCCACCACATGCAGACGCAATGCCGGCCAGCTCTGGCGCAGACGCGGCAGCACCTCGTTGGCGAACCAGACGACGGCGTCGACATTGGGCCAGTAGTCCATGGCGCCTGTGAACACGAGCGGAATCTCGTCGCGAGCGAACGGATTGGCCAGGTCATCCTGGGGCGTGAAGTACGCGGCATCGACTCCGTTGCCCAGCGCCTCCACATGATCGGCGCAGGCCGGGGCCAGGCTGGCGAACAGCGCGCACTCCTTGTCGGTCACGAAGAATGCGCGCTGGGCCTGGCAAGCCACTTCGCTCTCGTAGGCCAGCAGCCGGCGCCCTTCGCGGGCATAGAGCCACGACAACGGCCAGGCATGATTGCCCGCGTACTGCGTCCACTTGGCCGAATCGACGTCGACGAAATCCACCAGCATGGGCAGGCCGTTGCGACCCTGCGCATAGGGCGCCATCGACGACGAGAAGACCACGGCCGCATCGATGCGCTGGCGCGCGAGCAGGTCGTCGACCCATCGGTGCAGGCCGGCGTCGTGGTAGTAGCGCAGCGTCAGCGCCTGCCCGGTGGCCAACCCCGCCAGGCTGGCCAGGCGTGCGCGCCGCGGCTGCAGGCGCACGGCATGCACCTCGGCACACCACCGGCTCAGCTGCGGCAGGTGCGCTTCGTCCTCAGGGTCGTCGATGAAGGTGCCCAGGTACACCCGGTGGCGGGCGGCCAGGTGCTGCAGCAGATGGAACGAGCGCACCTTGTCGCCCTTGTTGGGCGGGTACGGCAAGCGGTGCACCAGGTACAGCAGGTTGGCCATCGCTTCACCCCAGGCTGCGCACGATGAACGGACCCAGCCAGTTGGCCATGGCCAATGGCATGCGCCGCCAGGCGTCGATCAGCAGGCGGTACTTGGCGTTGTTCGGATTGTTCTGGGGGATGGATTCGCGCGAATACAGGCAATACTCGTAGTGCAGCGGCGTCGGCTCGAAACCCCAGTTCTTCTTGAACGAGTACGAGCCGGTGCCGTGCTTGCTGCGGCCGTAATCGAAGGTCTTGAGCCCACGGGCACAGGCCCGCCGCATCAGCTCCCAATACTTGAAGTCGTTGGCGGCCAGGTCGCGCGCGGCCACGTCGTCACCGGCGTAGTACGGCAACACCTCGTCGCGGAAGTAGAAGCTCATCACGCTGGACACCAAGCGGCCATCGGGCGCCGTGACGGTGAGCACCTCGCAATCCGGGCCGAAGGTCCGCTGCAGGGCCTCGAACCAGCGCTTCGGCATCGCCGGGGTTCCGTGTCGGTGCACGTTGTCGGCATAGAGAGCAAAGAACCGATCGACGCCGGGGTCGACCTGCGAGGCCAGGCCGTTCTTGATGCCCTTGCGCACCATCGCGCGCTGCTTGCGGGGAATGGCCAGCATGTTGGCCTCGTCGTCGGGCTGGATCTCCTTGCGGAAGGTGACGTAGAGGTCCTGCAACGGCCAGTCGCCGTGCCGTCGCACGACATTGCGCAACTCCAGGTGCGGCACGCGCAACTCGCGCCCCAGCGCCACCGCCCGTTGCTCGAGCGCCTGGGCGCTGGCATCGTCCACTGCCGCGACGCCGCCGTATACGGCGAAGGGCAGGCCCACCAGCGCGCTGCCGAACAACCAGCTGCGAACGTGGGCCAGGGGCAGCACGCCGGTGATGCGACCGCCCTCCTCGGCAAACAGGAAGTGCGTGTCGTGGCGGTAGACCTCGCGCAGCACCTGCTGCCAGCCACTGCGGTGGAAGAAGGTCGCCGACGGACAGGCCAGAACAAACTCATCCCAGCGCGCAGCGGCGGCGGGGTCTCGGGGGTCGAGTCGGTGGACGCTGGGCACGGCGGTCAGACCGGCGCAGGAATGGGCGCGCGGGTCTCGGCCAGGGGGCGCACCGGCCGCCCCAGGAAGATGTCGTCCATCCGGCCCCAGCGGAAGTCGGCCAGCAGCAGGCGCAGCTTGGCCTCCATCCGCGACAGGTTCACGTAGTGGCGGAACCGCGTGCGCGCGTCGATGCCGTCCAGCCGCGGCTGGTCCGGATCGATCTCCCAGGGATGGAAATAGAACACCGCCGGCTCGCCGTCGACGGCGTTCACCCGCTGCAGCATCCAGCGCGAGACGGCGTAGGGCAGCAGCCGGAAGTAGCCCCCGCCGCTGGAGGGCAGGTTGCGTCCCACCATGCGCAAGGTGGTCGCGGGGATCTCGAGCAATTGCTCGTTGACGCGGTAGGCAAAGCGCGGCGAATCGGGCATGCCGTAGTGGTCGTGCGCGATCGGGTAGACGCTGGAGCTGTAGCGATAGCCCGCCCGTGCCAGCGTGTCGAAAGCCCACAGGTTGGCGCTGCCGATCGAGAAGCTCGGCGCCCGGTAGCCCCGCACCTCGACGCCCGCCACGTCTTCGAGCATGAGCTTGGCACGCCGCACATCCTCGAGGAAGCGGGCTTCGTCGAGGTCGCTGGCACGCTCGTGGCCGTAGCCGTGGCTGGCCAGTTCATGACCGCGGGCGACGATCTCGCGCACGAGGTGCGGATAGCGCTCGGCGATCCAGCCCAGGGTGAAGAAAGTGGCGCGTGCCCCGTGCTCCTCGAACATGGCCAGGATGCGCTGCAGGTTGTGCTCGACCCTGCAGGCACGACTGGCCCACTCCTCGCGCGGGATGTAGGGTGCGAGCGCCGAGACCTGGAAGTAGTCTTCGACGTCGACGGTCAGCGCGTTGATCAGGGGCTGTGGCATGGCGCAGTCGTGCTGAGGTGACGGACCTCTGCTCAGTGAGCACCGGCGCGCAGCCAGTCCCACAGGTCAGCCGCGATCCGCGGTGCCGCATGGCCGTCCCAAAATTCGGGCACGCGGCCGCGCTTGCCGCGGCCGCCGAGGATGTCGGCAACGCCATCCAGAATGGCCGTGCGATCGCGGCCGACCATGGTGTTGGTGCCTTGCTCGACGGTGATCGGTCGCTCGGTGTTCTCGCGCATGGTCAGGCACGGCACGCCCAACGCCGTGGTTTCTTCCTGCAGGCCACCGGAGTCGGTGAGCACCAGCGTCGCACCGGCCATCAGACCCACCATCTCCAGGTAGCCCTGCGGCGGCAGAACGGCGACACGACTGGGGTCGAGTCGGTCGCGCAGGCCGTGGCGCTCGATGTTGGCGCGGGTGCGCGGATGCATCGCGAACACCAGTGGCAACTGGCGCGACACGGTGTCCAGCGTCTGCAGCAGATCGCCCAGCACCGCAGCGTCGTCGACGTTCGAGGGGCGGTGCATGGTCACCACCGCGTAGCCGCGCGGGTGGAGCAGCAATGCGGGGTCGAGTTCGTGCAGGCGCAGGGTGTCGGCCGCGCTGCGTGCGCGCTCGCGGCTGTCGAGCAGGGAGTCGATCATCACGTTGCCGCTGAAACACACCCGTGACTCGGCGATGCCCTCGCGCTGCAGGTTTGCGGCGGCGCTGCGCTCGGTGGTGTAGAGCCGGTCGGCCAGCTGATCGGTGAGCACGCGGTTGATTTCTTCGGGCATGCGCCGGTCGTAGCTGCGCAGCCCGGCCTCCACATGCACCACGGGTACCGCCTTCTTGGACGCCACCAGCGCACAGGCCAGCGTGGAGTTGACGTCGCCCACCACCAGCACGCAGCTGGGGCGGTGTTCGTCGATGACCGGCTCGAACCGGCGCATCACCTCGGCGGTCTGCACCGCATGACTGCCCGAACCCACTTCGAGGTTGATGTCGGGCGTCGGCAGGCGCAGGTCCTCGAAGAGCTGGTGGCTCATGCCGTGGTCGTAGTGCTGGCCGGTGTGCACCAGCAACGCTGCTATGGGCGGTTCATGCGCGGCAAAGGCGCGCAGGATGGGCGCCATCTTCATGAAATTCGGCCGTGCGCCGACGACGCAGATCACGGGGCCGATCGTCGCGGCAGGGGTCTGGGAGGAGGTCATGTCTTGCCTTCGTCGCTCGGCCGGGCAATCGCCCCCACGAGCTTCTGCAGCAGCGCCAGGATCTGCAGGTTGGTTCGCTCGAGCCGCAGCATGCCGCGCTCCAGCCGCTGGAGCTGGTCGGCGCGCTGGTCGGCGGTCAGGGCCGCGAGCTGCTTGGTCATCGCCGCGGCCGATTCGGCATCGACCTTGAGCTGCTCGAGGTCGACATCGAGCGCCATCGAACCGCTGTTGCCGCCCACCGAGCGTTCACCAGCCACCTGCGCGGCCTGGGCGGGGACATGTGACTCCTGCGCGAACTCGCGCACCACCTCGTCGACGTCGGCTCGCGTGAGATGGGTCTTGCCGGTCAGGAACCCGAGCAGCAGCAAGCGGTCGCACACCGAGTTGATGCGGCGCGGAATGCCGCCACTGGCCTTGTGGATGCCCTCGAAGGCATCGGCGTCGAAACTGGGCTTGCCCGTGGATCCAGCGCACTTCAGGCGATGCTCGATGTAGTGCTGGGTCTCCTCGGCATCGAGCGGCCCGATGTGGCAGGTGGCCGCCACCCGCTGGCGGAACTGCTCCATTTCGGGGCGCTGCAGGATCTCGCGGAACTCGGGCTGCCCGACGAGGAAGCTCTGCAACAGCGCCTGGTTGCCGAACTGGAAGTTCGACAGCATGCGCAGCTCCTCCACCGCACGGGGGGTGAGGTTCTGGGCCTCGTCGACGATCAGCAGGCAGCGCTTGCCCTTGCTGGTCTGGCTGATCAGGAAGGCTTCGAGCGTGATCAGCAGCTCTGACTTGGGTACGTCCTTGACCCGAAACCCGAACGCTGCACCCACCATGCGCAGCGTGTCTTCGGCCCCGAGCTGGGTGGTGACGAGGTGGCCCACCACCACGTTGCTGCCGTGCAGCCCTTCGATCAGCGCGCGCAGCAGCGTCGTCTTGCCCGCACCGATCTCACCCGTGATGACGATGAACCCTTCGTTGCGCGACACGCCGTAATCGAGGTAGGCCTTGGCCCGGCGGTGCTGCTTGCTACCGAAGTAGAAGCTCGGATCGGGGTTGAGCTGGAAGGGCTTGTTCGTGAGCCCGTAGAACGCCTCGTACATGGTGATCAGAAGCGCACGCCGTAGGTGGCGAACACCGCGTTCTCGGTATAGGGATTGGTGAGGCTGTCGAATTCGACGCGGCGCGCGCCGAGCGACAAGCGGCCCTCCCGGCCAAGCTGCGTGGTCCAGTTCAACAGCAGCGAGCGCAGGTCGTTGCCCCGGGTGGTGCCGGCGTCAGCCGTGCGCTGGTCGGACAGCGTGAGGCTGATGCCGGTCACCGGTGTCAACTTGTGGCCCAGAGTCAGCGAGTAGCCGTGCTGGCGCACACGCGTGGCGCCACCGAGGGGGTCGATCGCCTGCGCGCCTTCATCGAGCCTGCGGCTGTCGCTGCGATACAGGCCGACCGAGAACGACGTACGCAGACCCCTCCAGGCGAAGCTGGCGTCCTGCCGCGACACCAGCGTGACCTGCGAACTCAGGAAGCCGGAGGTGATCTCCGCTGTCGGATTGATGCCCAATGCGGCCAGTCGTTGAAGTACCAGCTCGGCCCGCAGCAGCGGATCGGGCTGCTCCGCCGCCAGATTCGCGTAGAACAGCGCGAACATGGTCGTGGTCGAGGTCGGCACGAAGCTCGTCGCACCCGTGGACACATCGCGAGAACTGCTCAGGCTCCAGCTCGCGCGCGCAAGCCGCTGCGTGTAGGTGATGCGGTGCCCGTCACCGAAGTAGCGCCGATCGCGCTGCAAGACGAGTTGCGTGCGCTCGCTGGGCATCCATTGCAGACCGACGCCCCACGTGGTGGTGTTCGGATCCGAGGCCGAGACGATGTCGCTCTTGTCCCGCCCGATGCTGCCGTTCAGACGCAGGTCGGCATCGACGCGGTAGTTCGCGCCCAGGCTCAACGAGTCGGTCGTGCTCCGGCGCCCGGTTTCGTAGTCGACGCGCTGCCGCACCGCACTGGCACTCCAGCCCAACCGTGGCGCACCCTGCGACGAAAGCACCACTGACCCGGTATTGGAGGTGGAGTCGCCCAGGCTGCCACTCGCAGCCGACTGCCGACCGTGCTGCAAGCGTGCCTCGAGCTGACCCCAGGTTCCCAGCGGCCGCAGCAGATAAGGGGAGAGGTTCAGGGTGCGAACTTCGGTCCGATTGGGGTTGTCAAACCCCGCTTCGGTTGTCTGCAACCCGAAGGCGGAGACGGTCTGCTGCGCAATCGACGCACTCGAATCGATGTACAGCCAATTGTTCACCAGCTCGCCGCGCAACTGGGCGCGCAGCCCCTGCGCCACATCGTTGGTCTTGGTCTCGCGGGCGTGTGCCGATCCGGAGACTGAATACGCCAGCGAGCCCGTCAGCCACGCACTGCGATGGCCCAGACTCAGACCCGCCGTGAGTCGAGTGACCAGATCACCGCGCTTGTCGTCGTCACGCAATAACGCGTTGTCTGTATACGTTTCGCCGATCGACACGGTAGGAACGATCGTCGTGCGTCGCTGGCCTGCCGCATCCTGCGCCCACACTGTCGGCGCGGCACACACGCCCGCCAATGCCAGCGCCAACGACGGGACGTGTAGCGGCCGTCGGTGGCCGTGGCCCACATCGGGCCGCGAGGCGATCACCGAATGACTCATGCCGGATCGGACGGCTGCGCCGCCCGCGCATCCTGGGGCCCGTAGCCGTAGCCATATCCGTAGCCATAGCCGCCATAGCCGTACGAGCCATGGATCTGGCTGGTCGCCTTGTTCAACAGCATCAGCTTGACCGGGCAGCTCTCGATGGTGGACAGGGCATGCTGGACGTCCGCCTGCAGGGTCTTGCCGGCGTGCACCACGACCACGATTTGACCCATGTGCGACGCCAGCACCCGAGACTCGGTCGTCAGCAGCAGGGGCGGCGAATCGAAAATGATGATGCGGTCGGGGTAACGACTGGCCATGTCGGCCAGCAGTTGGCGCATGGCGTCGCTGGCCAGCAACTCCGTGGCCCGCGGATGCGGGGTTCCGCTGGGCAGGACAGTGAGCTTGTCGATGTTGGTGCGCAGCAGCACATCGGCCATCTCTGCACGGCCTTCGAGCAAATCGAGCAGGCCCGGTCCGGGTGGCAGGCCCAGCATGCGCAGCACCGACGGTCGCGCCACGTCGGCATCGACGAGCATGACGGTGTGGTCGAGCTCCGCTGCGATGCTCATGGCCAGGTTCACGGAGGTGAAGCTCTTGCCCTCGCCCGACAGTGCGCTGGTCACCATGATCAGGTTGCCGTTCGCGACCGGCGCAGCGCCCTTGCCCATGGCATTGAGGATGAGCGGCCGCTTGACGACCCGGAACTGATCGGCGATGTTGGTACGCGCCGCATTGGGCGTCACGATGCCGGCAGCCTGCAGAGTCTGCAGGTCGAGATCCACACGCCGCGAAGTGACGACCGGTTCGCCGCGCGCCACAACCGAAGGCTCGTCCGCAACAACCGCAGGCGGCACGGCCTCGATCGCTGGTGCGACAGGTTCGTTCGGAGCCTGGGCCTGCGCCTCTTCGCCCGGGATCTCGATGCCCGCCTGCCGCAACTGGGCCAGGCGCTGTGCGGCCTGTTCGATCAAGCTGCTCATGGCGTTCAGCCCACCTGTCTGTTGGAGAGTATGGCCAGGATCGTCAGACCGATGGCGAAGATCACCACCAAGCCACCCGAGCCGGCGATGAACCGGAGCAGGTCGACCCGGTTGCGACGGAGGTCGGCATCGCCCATCACCATGCTGACGACGCCGAGTACCGGCAGGCCGGTCTTTGCGCGCAACTCGTAGGCCGCGTCATAGACCGGCCTCAACTGGCTGCCGGCGAAGGCCACGAAGAGCCCCGCGCCGAGTGCGATCACGAGTGCAACGGGATACAGCACGAAGCGATTGGGCCAGACCGGCTTCGGCGATACGCGCGGCGGATCGATCAACCGGAAGTCGGCAACCCCGGAGGCCACGTCGAGGTCGCCCGACATGACGGCCGCCTGCCGCCGTGCCACCAGGTCTTCGTAGTTCTTCTTGGTGATGGCGTAGTCGCGGTTGAGCTGGGCAGCCTCGGCTTCGATCTGGGGGGACGTCTTGAGCAGCGCCTTGGCTTGAGCATAACGTGAAGAGTACTCGCCGACGCGCGCACGCAGGGAGGCCACCTGCACCTCGGCATTGGCCAGCAGGCGGTTGAGTTCCTGCGCAGCCAGACTGGTCGGCGCCAGACCGGCAGGCGCGTTCATCGCACGCTTGCGCTGCTCGGCCACCTCCCGCTTCTTCTGCTCTTCGAGGTCGACGATCAGGCGTCGCGTGCTGACGACTTCCGGGTGCAGATCGGTATAGCGCTGCAGCAACACGTCGAGATTGCGCTTCTGGGCCTCGATGCGCGCATCGATTTCCGGTGTCGACACCGCGATCGCCGATTCCTGCAGCAGGCTCTGGGTAGCACCGCCCTGGGCGGATCGGTCGGCCGCCAATTGCGCACGCGCGGAGTCACGCGCGTTCTCCGCTTCGCGCAGCTCGAGCCGGGCCTGATCCAGCAACTTGCTGATCTCGACCAGGCGGGATGCCGAGTCTCGCCCGTCGGCCGACTGGACATCGATGTTGCGCAGGCGGAACTCCTTCAGCCGAGCCTCGGCCTCTTCGAGCTTGGCTTCGTAGTTCTTGATCTGCTCGTTCAGAAAGACCTTGGCCGAATCGGTGTCCTTGCGGGTTGCGCCCAGGCTGGACTCGACGAAGATGGAAACCAGCGACTGGATCACGCGCTTGGACTTCTCCTTGTCGCTGTCACGATACGACAGCGTGTAGAGGTTGTCGCGTCCCGTGCTGCGGATCTCGAGCGTCTTCGACAGCTGCTCGATCAGCGCTTCCTGCTCGGCTTTGGACTCGCTCTTGAGGTCGAGGTCGGCCATGCGGATCAGCTTCTCGATGTTGGGCCGGCTGATCAGCGTTCGGCTGAGCATGCCCACCTGCTGGTCGACGTTGGGCTGGACCGTGAGCCCTGACATCAGCGGCTTGAGGATGGACTGGGTATCGACGAAGATGCGCGCCGATGCCTCGTACTTGTCGGGGACATTGAACACGACGACGGCGCCGACGAGACCCACGATCCATGCGGCCGCCAAGGCAGGCCAGCGGAATTTCCACATCCGCCGTGCCACTGTGAGGAGTTGGCTGATCAGTTCTTCCATGTCGATTGCCGCAGTTCAGGCAGGGCTCAGGGGACCGGCGATGCCAGTCAGAACAGGCTCTGCGGAATGATCAGGATGTCGCCCGGCCGCATTTCGACATTGGCCGATACGTCGCCGCGCTTGATGAGGTCCTTCAGACGAACCGAGTAGCGCTTGTTGCCGTCGGCACCACGCATGATGACCGCCGAGTTGCCGTCGGCGAAGTCGGTGAGCCCGCCCACGGCGATCATCACGTCGAGTACCGTCATCTTCTGCTTGTACGGCAGCGCCTGAGGCTTCGCCGCTTCGCCCACCACGCGGATCTGCTCGCTGTACGAGCCGACGAAGCCGGTGACGATGACCGTGACGACCGGGTCGCGCACATACTTCGACAACTGCTTCTCGACCTCTCGGGCAATCTCCGACGAGGTCTTGCCCTGGGCCACCAGTTCATCGATCAACGGCGTGGCCACCTTGCCATCCGGGCGCACCGGCACGGACATGGACAGCTCAGGGTTGCGCCAGACGGTGATGCTGAGGTTGTCGCCGGGCCCGACGACATAGTTGTAGCCGGCGGTGTCGGCCGTGGTCGGCGCGGGCGGATAGCCGGATGTACTGGCACAACCAGCCATGGCCAGTGCCATGAGCGCGCCGACCCAACGGCCGACCCAAGGGCATACGAGCGAGCGGAGGAACGAATTCAAGGCACACCCCTTCTAGTCTGGTAAGCAAGCACCGGCACATGCCGGCAGCGGGCAATCCGAGTGGCCCGGCTGTCGAGCGCAGCGCCTGGACACCCCTGCGAACAGCGGGGCGCGTCAACCACGGCGAATCATGGCATAGCCCTGTTGCACGCTGACGCGACTTTGGTCGCGGCTATGGCGGGGCGGGCCAAAATTCACGCTCCAGACACCCCCCAGGTGAGTGGCCCCAAGAAAAAGGGGCCCCAACTGGGGCCCCTTCGGGGTGGCCGGCGGGCGGAGACTCCGCCGGCGCGATCAGATCACAAGCCGGCGATTACTTCGCGGCCTTGCGGCGGCTGGCCAGGCCGATACCGGCCAGAGCCAGACCTGCCAGGGCCAGCGTGCCCGGCTCGGGAATGCCGAACACGGCGGAGACGTCACCGGTGACATTGATCGTGCCCGGGGCGACGACGAAGTTGTCGAAGTCGCCGTCGACGTTGACCACCAGGTGGAACGGATCGGGCGACGTGAAGTAGCCCTCGCCCAAAGCGGTCAGCGTGAAGTTCTTGAACCACAGGTCGAACGCACCCGGGTTGCCGACGATGCCCAGCGCAGCGAACAGGTCGGTACTGAAGGCGATCTTGTAGTCGTCGGCGTTGCCGCCGATCACCACCGGATCAGCACCGGTGGCGCCCAACGCCAGCGTGGTGTCCTGGTCCGGGTCGATGTAAAGCTCGAACGCGCCAGACGTGCCCACGAAAGACGACGGACCCGACACATAGCCGGCCGAGGTGAAGGTGGCGTACAGGCCGTAGCAGTTCGCGCCCAGGCAGTTCAGCTGGGTGGGCGCCACCAACGTCGTGCCGTCGTTCTTGAAGAACTGGCCGAAGTTGGCGTAGGCGGCCGTCGCAAACGTGAAGTCGGGGTTGATGGTCAGCTTCTCGAAGTAGCCGCCGTTCATCTTGTCGGCCGTGAAGCTGTTGGCCAGCGCGCCAGGCACGCTGCCCTCAGAAATGGTGAAGTCCTCGTAGGTGGGGGCCGCTTGAGCGACACCGGCTACGAGCATCGAGGCTGCTGCCGCGATCGAAAGAAGATGCTTCTTCATGAGTGATCTCCGCTTGAGTCTTGAATCGGTCGGGCCTTTGACTGCCCCGCGCTCTACATAAGCACGCAGCGTGCCAGAAAAATATTTCGTTCCAAATCAACAACTTGCCTGCGCACCCCCCTAATCCGTCACTGCCCTTGTCAAATTTCTCGACAGTGCCGGGTCGGGTCAGCGGGCCTCCTCGGGTCAAGCAGGCCGGTCGGTCTGGCACGCCCAGCCCTCGCCGATGCACGGCGGCAGTGGTAGCCTCTCGCAATGCCATCGCCATGACCTCAGGGCTAACCCGATGCAACCCTCGCTGCAGCCGCGCGGCAAGACGCGCGATGAGATCGCCCAGGCGTACAAGTCGGAACCGTGGTGGTACGACCTGCGGGGGTTTTTCATCCTGACGTTTGCCTACAACAGCACGTTGGGTCAGCAACTCCGGTTCTTCGGTCCCAACTTTGGTTCCCGTCACCTCGAGGTGGCCTGCGGCACGGGCACGCTGCTCGAACTGGTGCTGCGCTGGCGGCGGTGGAAGAAGCTGCCGACCGTGCACATCACCGGCATCGACTATGCCGAGTCGATGTTGGCCGGGGCGATGCGCCGTTTCGCCCGGCAGCCGGACATCGACTTCCAGCACGCCGACGCCGCAGCCCTGCCTTTCGATGCGGAGCATTTCGACACGGCCAACATCGCCAATTCCATCCACTGCTTTCCGGATGTCGACGGCGCGCTGCGCGACATCCTGCGCGTGCTCAAGCCCGGTGGCACGCTGGCGGCCAATGTGCTGCTGTATCCGCGCGGGCCGTGGCCGTTGCGGGGCTGGGCGCAGCGCATCAACGATTGGGGCATCCGCAAGGGGATCCTCTACACGCCGTACGAGCAGGCCGACATCCGGGCGCGCGTCGAGCGCGCAGGCTACGAGATCGTCGGCGAATCGGTGTCGGGCAACTGCTACAACATGATGGCACGGCGTCCGACATGAGCATGGCGGCAGAACCGACGTGCACCGCCACGCCCAGCGTCGACTTCGACTACGACCGCGCGTTCTCGCGCAACATCGGCTGGGTCACTCGGCACGAGCAGGCTCGGTTGCAGCGCGCGCGGATCGCGATCGCAGGCCTCGGCGGCGTGGGCGGGGCGCATCTGCTCACGTTGTGTCGGTTGGGTTTACAGGACTACGCGATCGCCGATTTCGATCGCTTCGAGGTCCACAACTTCAACCGCCAGGCGGGCGCGTTCGTCTCCACGCTGGGTGTACCCAAGGCACAGGCGCTCGCGCGGATGGCCCGCGACATCAATCCGCAGGCCCGTATCGATGTCTACGACGAGGGGGTCACGCCCGAGAACGTCGAGCGGTTCCTGAAGGGCGTCGATGTGTATGTCGATGGCATCGACTTCTTCGCGATGCCCGCGCGCCGCTTGCTGTTCAACGCCTGCACGCGCCTGGGGATACCGGCAGTCACGGCAGCCCCGCTGGGGATGGGCGTGTCGCTGCTGGTGTTCCTGCCGGGGGGCACGAGTTTCGAAGACTATTTCCGGCTCGAAGGCCACCCCCCCCAGGAGCAGTACGCCCGGTTCATCGCCGGACTGTCACCGGCGATGCTGCAGCGGCACTATCTGGCCGATCCCGAAGCGGTGAACTTCGCGCAGCAGCGCGGGCCGTCCACCATCATGGCGTGCGAGTTGTGTGCCGGTGTCACGGCGACCACCGTGCTCAAGGTGCTGCTGGGCCGCGGCGAGGTGCGCGCTGCGCCGTGGGCGATGCAGTTCGATGCCTACAGCCAGAGGCTGCGCTACACCTGGCGGCCAGGCGGCAACGCCCACCCTCTGCAGTGGCTGATGCTGAAGCTCATACGCCCGCGGCTGGCCCTCGGGGGCTGACGGCCCGGGTGCTGTGCGACGGCAGGTGCCCCGGACGCAAGCACTCAGGGACCGAGTTGCTGCTTCAGGCGGATCACCTCGTCGTAGCCGGCGAACTTGTCGCCGAGCGCGGCAAGTTTGTCGATTTCGCTGCGAGCCAAATCCTTCTGGCCTGACGCGATGGCCACTCGGGCCAGGCTCAGGCGCAGCGCGGCCTCGTCGGGTTTTTGCGCCAAGGCCTTGCGCGCGGCTTCCAGCGCGCGCTCGTGCTGCCCCGATGCACTGAGCACCTGGGCCAGCGTGTCGAGCATGGCGGCGCTGCCGGGCAACAGGCTGGCGGCGCGTTCGGCGTGCGGCAGCGCCTCTTGGGAGCGCCCCTGCTTCAGGATCGCCCAGGCCAGGTTGTTCCAGGCGCCGGGGTTATCGGGCTGCAGCCGCGTGACTTCCAGGTAGCGCCGCTGCGCTGCTGCCCAGTCGCCTTCCGCCAAGGCCTGGTCGCCCAGGTAGTACCAGAACTTGGCGTCGTCGGGCCGGGCCTTGGACTGCGCTGCCGCGAACGCATCGGCTTCGCCGCCACGCCCCGCCGCCTTCAGCGTGGCGTGCAAGCGCGCCGCCACGGCCGCGCCACCGGGCTTGCCCAGTGCCGTGCGGTAGGCGGCGATCGCAGCATCCCAGCTCTTGCGTGAGGCCTGGATGTCGCCCTCGTACGCATAACCTTCCATGCGTTGGGGCTGGCGCTTCTGAACCAGCCGGGCCACGGCCAGGGCATCGGCATGGTGTCGGGTCTGCAACGCCAGCGCCATGAGTACCTTCTGGACGCCCGGGTGATCCGGCGCCAGCTCGAGTGCCTTGCGCAGCTGGTCCAGCGCCACATCGGTTTGGCGAGCCGCCATGTGCGCTTCGGCCAACCTGACCAATGGTCCGGGTTGGCTGGGCAGCATGGCCGCCAGCTTCTTGAAGGTGGTCACCGCCTGCTGGCCCTCGCCAGCGGCCATCTGGGCCTGTCCGAGAACCTCCAGCACGGTGGCCTGATCAGGCAGCGCTGCAATGCCATCCTGTGCCACCACCAGGGCCTGCTTGGCGGCGCCCTGGCGCAGATGATGTTCGACCAGCGCCACGCGCGCTGCCGCCTCGCCGGAGTCGGCCTTGATCGCGTCGGCCAGCAATGGTTCGATCGAAGCAGCCGGCGCGCCCGAGCGCTGGCGTACCTCGGCGACCGCCAGCAGCGCGCGCGCATTGCGCGGCTCGACCTTGAGGATGCCCTGAAAGTGACTCTCGGCCTGTTCGTAGCGCCGCTCGGCCAGGTCAAGCCGCGCCAGGTGAGATGCCGCCGGGAAGTACACCGGGTCACGCTGCAGTGCGGCCGCGAAGTGCTGGCGCGCCGCGGCCGTGTCCTTGCGCTGAAGGGCCACCTTGCCGCGCAGTTCTTCAGCCAAGGGCTTGCCCGGTTGCTTGCGGTCCAGGCCCTCGATCGCCCTCATGGCGCCGTCGAGGTCCTTGCGGCTGAAGCGGGCGCTGATCAGCGCCAGATCGGCATAGGTGTCGGGTTGGCTCGCCGCCAGGCTCTGAAGCTCGGTGAAGGCGGCATCCGCTTCACCACGCGCCAGCCGGGTGAGAGCCATCGCAGCGCGCAACTTCGGATCGTCAGGGCTGCGTCGCGCGGCGCGATCGAACAACTCCACGGCGCGCGGCGCTTCGCCGATCAGGAGGAAGCTTTCCGCAGCCAGGGCCATCGCCTCGGCCGGCGGCTGCTGCGAGGCCAGCACCGGCTGCAGCACCACCAACGCCTTGGCCGGCTGGCCGCCGCGCAGATGCGTGCGCGCCAGCAACAGGCGCGCACTCTGCAGTTCGGGGTCTGCTCGCAAGGCCTTGCCCAGCTGCGCCTCGGCCTGCAGCAACGACCCCAGTTGAAGCTCGACCGTGCCCGCGAACTGGAGCAATCGCGCGCTGCGCGGCGCCACCTTCAGCAGCTGCGCCACCTTTTCGCGTGCACCAGCCAGGTCGCCAGCCAGGAAGAAAAACTGGGCATCGAAGTACTTGGTCTGAATATGCCCGGGCAAGACCTTGTTCAGCGCCGCGAACTGCTGACGGGCGCCTTCAATGTCCTGCCGATGGAGCAGCACGTTGATGATGCCCGAATGGCCCGGCATGCTGGCCTGGTGCTGTGCCACCACCTGGCGGTAAGCCTGCAGCGCGCCTTCGTCGTCGCGCTTGCCGTACAGCAGCAAATCAGCCAGCAGCAATTGCGCGTCGGCATCTGCGGGCCTGCGCGAGAGCGTCGCGCGCACCGCGGTGAGTGCGCCTTCCAGGTCGCCGTTGCCAGCGCGCATGCGTGCCTGCACCAGGCTCGCCGAGGCGTTCGTCGGCTCGAGCTTCAGCGCGTCATCGAGAGCCGCCTGCGCCAGGGCGCGTTGACCCAATCGCGCATGCGCGGCGGCCAGCATGGCTTTGAGTTCGGACTGGGCGGACTCCTGTCCCAGTACGGTCTTGCCGAACTGGTCGATCAAGGCCTTGAACTGTTCTTCGGCCACCATGGCGCGCGCCAGGGCCGGCACCACTTGGTCATCGGGGAACTTCAGCTGCCGTGCCTTGCGCAGCTCAACCGAAGCGTTGCGAGGGTCGCCCGCCTCGAGCAGCAATTGGCCGAGAAGGAAACGCGCCTCGCCGGAGCTGGCGTTCTGTTGCAGCGCGCTCTTGAGTTCGATGACGGCGGCCTTTGGGTCGTTGCGCTGGATGTAGCCCTTCGCGGAGGCCAGCAACTCGGCCTCGCTGCGCTGGCTGCAGCCGGTGAGCAGTGCGGCCGCCGTCGCGGTACAGGCCAGCAGGATACGCAGCTTCGACACGATTTCTCCCCAACGGCCGCGATGCGGCTCATGTGTGTATAGGCCTACTTGATACCCAGTCGCTTCATGAGGTCATAGAGCGTTGGCCGACTGACCCCAAGCATCTCGGAAGCCCGCACGATGTTGCCATTGGCTCGGGCCAAGGCCGTCACGATGGCCTGGTGCTCGGCGGCTTCGCGCACCGTTCGCAAGTCGAGGTCGCCGGCAGCTGCCGTGTCCGATGGGTCGCCGGGGTCCGGCAACCCAATGTCGTCGACGGTGATGCGACCCGCATCGGCCATGATCGCCGCGCGCTTGATCGAGTTGTACAGCTCGCGCACGTTGCCAGGCCAGCGGTGGTGTTCGATCGCGCGCACGGCATCGTCGGTGAGCACCATGGAGCCGCGTCGGTTCTCCTGGGCGAATCGCGCCAGGAACGCATGCGCGAGCAACACGGCGTCGCCCACCCGCTCGCGCAGCGGCGGTATGGTGACCACGATCTCGGCCAGCCGGTAGTACAGGTCCTCGCGGAACCGCTGCTCGCGGATGAGCTGCTGCAGGTCTTGATGCGTGGCGCACACGACGCGCACGTCGACCGGAATTTCCCCGCGGCCGCCGATGCGCTCGATCGTGCGTTCCTGCAGGAAGCGCAGCAGCTTGGCCTGCAGCGGCTGCGGGAGGTCGCCGATTTCGTCGAGCATCAGCGTGCCGCCACTCGCCGTTTCGATCTTGCCGGGCGTGGTCTTGGTGGCGCCGGTGAAGGCCCCGCGTTCGTGCCCGAAGAGCTCGCTCTCGAGCAGGGCCTCGGGTATGGCCGCGCAATTGATGGCGACGAACTTTCCGCTGCGGCGCGAAGCCTGGTGCAGGCCCTGGGCCAGCACTTCCTTGCCGGTGCCGCTCTCGCCCAGCAGCATGACCGTGGCATTGCTCGAGGCCACCTTCTCGACCGTGCGGCAGATGCGCAGCATGGCGGGGTCGCGCGTGATCAGCCCGGCCAACGCATCGGGTTGGCGCGATGCCTGCAGCCGGCGGTTTTCGGCCTGGAGTTCAGCCAGCCTGAAGGCACGGTCGATGGTCAGCCCCAGCAACTCGGGCTCGAAGGGCTTGGCAAAGAAGTCGTACGCGCCCAGGGCGATGGCCCGCAGCGCGTTGGCCTGGTCGTTCTGCCCCGTCAGGACGATGACCTTCACGTTGGGGTCGACGTCGAGCAACTGCTCCAGAAGCCGGAAGCCCTCGGAGACCGAATCCGGGTCCGGCGGCAAGCCGAGATCCATGGTGACGACTGCGGGCTGGAAGCGCCGGAACTGCACCAGCGCTTCTTCGCGGTCTTTGGCGGTGACCGCGTCGTAGCGGTCGAGCGACCACTTGATCTGCTTTTGCAGCGCGAGGTCATCCTCGACGATCAGCAAGGTGGGATTGGCTGCAGTCATGTGACGCCGTTCAGAGCCAGGTCGGATTGCTTGCGCCTGTCGAACAGCGGCAGAAGGATCGTGATGACCGTGCCGCGACCGACCTCGCTGTCGACCTCGATGCTGCCCCCCAGCTCCTTGATGTACTGGAAACTCTCGTAGGACCCGATGCCCATGCCGCTGTGCTTGGTGGTGCTGAACGGGCGGAACAGGCGGGTCTGGACGAACTCGGGGCTCATGCCCTCGCCTGTGTCGCCCACCACCACCATCGCGCGGCCCGAGGACTGCTGCAGCCGCAACCACACCCTACCCGATGCAGGCGTGGCGTCCAGTGCATTCTGCACGACATGCCCGAGCACACGCGCCATTCGATCCTCGTGCCCGCGGGTGGCCACGGCGTCGACGATCTCGAGCTCCAGCACGCGGCCGCGGCCGCGTGCCATGGACTCGATGCCGCGAACGATGGGCTCGAGCTCGACGCCCGATGCGCCCCCGGGTGGTCGCGCACCCTCGCGCAGCTGCAACATCATCTGCCGCATCTTCTCGAGCGAGCTTTCCACCGTCAGCAGCATGTCCTGCTGGAACTCGGGGTTGTCGCGGTGGCGTTCGGCGTTCTTCATCATCAGCGACAGCTGCGTGATGATGTTCTTCAGGTCGTGAACCACGAACGCCGACATGCGATTGAAGGCATCGAACTTGCGCGCTTCGAGCAGGGCCTCTGTGGCATGCATCAAGGCCAGGTAGCTGGCCGCCTGGCGGCTGGCCGTTTTGAGCAGGTCGCGTACCTCCCAGTTCAGCTCGAGCGGGGTGCGTGGCTTGCACAGCACCACGAAGCCGATCATGTCGTCGGCAACCCGCAGCGGCACTGCAGCCCAGGCCGTGGCATCGGCAAGCAGCCAGCGGGGCAAAGCCAGTTGTTCGTAGACACGCGGCGACCTCCGATACTCGGCCAGGTCGATGATCCAGTCGCGCTGCCGCATGAACGTGCAGAACTCGCTGGCCTGAGGCTCGGTATCGGGCACGACCGGCGCGCTCCAGACGGTCACCTGCGCGAACCGGCTGTCGTCCAGCCCGCGCAGCCACAGCGCCCCTCCCGAGCACTCGATCATGTCGGCCAGCCCGCGCACGACCCGTTGCCCCACTTCCTGGGCGCCGGCGCGGGTCGAGAGCATGTCGGTGAAGCGCAGCCACTCCTGCCGGTAGTCGTAGCGGTAACGGAAGAAGTTCTTGCCCAGAAAGACGCGCAGTCGCGCCCGCATCGCGCCCGAAAACAGCAATGCAGCCAGGAGCGCCAGCGCCGCGAACAGCATGGCCAGCTGCAGCGCTCGCCCCCAGCTGCCGCCGAAGAAGCGCACGTAGTAGCCGACACCCGCCATGAACAGCAGGTAGGCGCCCACCAACAGCAGCGTTGCCGAATAGAACGCCGCCGTGCGCGAGACCTGCATGCGCTGCACCCACGCCGCATGTCGGCGCGACCCGATCCAGATCAGCGGTACCGCCAGGGCATGGACGGCGCCGCGCACCTCCAGCGCATCTGTGTCGAAGCGGCCGAACATCAAGGCTTCGGCATGCAGGTAGACGTCATACACGAAGACACAGCCCAGTGCCAGGCACACGGGCTTGGCGTTCCAGCGAGAGTCCTCGGGCTGGCTGCGGAACAACTGCTCCACCAGGACCAGGCCGAAGACGGCCAGGGCCAGCCAGGCGCCGATGCGCGAGCGCGGGTAGGCCTGCAGCAGGCTGTCCGCGGCGCCGCTGGGCGTGAGGAGCAGTGCGGCCGTTGCCAGCAGCGCCAGTGCGGCGCTCCCGGTCCAGCCCAGCGGCCGCTGGATGCCCGATGCATCGCCCGACGATCTCGGGGGTGTGAGCAACACCCACAGGTACGCGAACCACAGCGCATAACGCAGCAGGTCGAGCCAGTCTGCCAGGCTGGTGAGCACGATCAACTGGGCGTAGCCGAGCCCCAGCGCCGTGGCCCACCCGGCACTGGCCAGTACTGCCAGGCGACACACTCGCAGCGCGGGGTCGACCTCGACACTGCCTGCAGGCTGGCGCATCAGATGCCACAGCAGCAGCACATGAACCAGCACGGCGCCGGCGTAACCGATGCTCGCCAGATTCACGTCCATGTCAGGAAGCCGCGGGGTTCAGCCACGTCTGGTCGACGCCTCGTGCGCGTCAGGGCGAACCGGGGCCCTTCGGGAAGGTGGGCGGCTGCGCCGCTCAGCGCGCGCCTTTGCCGGTGAGGACCACGCCCACCGTCTCGACCAGGATCACGCAGTCGAGCACCAGGGAATGGTTCTTGACGTAGTACAGGTCGTACTGGAGCTTCTCGGCGGAGTCTTCGACCGTCGACCCGTATTGGTACTTGACCTGTGCCCACCCCGTCAGCCCCGGCTTGATGCTGTGCCGCACGGCATAGTACGGGATCTCTTGGGTGAGCTGCTCGACGAAGTACGGCCGCTCCGGGCGCGGGCCAACCAGGCTCATTTCGCCCTTGAGGACGTTGAACAGCTGCGGCAGTTCGTCAATGCGGGTGCGGCGGATGAATTGGCCCACTCGGGTGACGCGGCTGTCCTGTGCCGCGGCCCACACCGGCTTGCCGTCCTTCTCGGCATCGGTGCGCATGCTGCGGAACTTGGTGACCAGGAACGGACGGCTGTTCAACCCGACGCGTTCCTGGCGATAGAAGACAGGCCCTCGGCTCTCGAGCTTGATGGCCAGCGCCGCGACCAGCATGATGGGCGCGGACAGGGCGATGAGGACGGCCGAGCAAGCGATGTCGAAGACCCGTTTGACGCTGGTGCGCACCAGCCCCTGGTTGAACCCGTCACCGAATATCAGCCATCCGGCATTGACATAGTCGATGCGGATCTGACCCAGCATGCGCTCGAAGTAGGTGGTGATGTCGAAGACCCGGATCCCCGCCAGCTTGCAGTCGAGCAGTTCGCGCAATGGCATGCTGCCGGAGCGGCGCTCGGTGAGGGCCACGACGATCTCATCCACGCCCAGTTGGCGTGCCGTTTCAGTCAGGGACCGCATCGTGCCCAGGCACTCGCCGCCCGGCACCGCACACTGCTTCTCGTTGGGGCCGGGGAAGTATCCGACGATGCGCGCCAGCGGATCGGCGTTCTTGAGGGTGGCGCCCACCATCTGAGCCGCCGGCCCGGTGCCGAACACCAGGACCCGACTGCCGGCGCGCCCCTCACCGCTCCAATGGGCCACGAACACCCGGCGCACGATGACCATCGTGATGACGAGCATCGCGGAAACCCGGACCGCCGCCGTGTTGGCCAAACTCAGCGGCAGCAGCGCAAACACCTGATAGGTCAGAGCCAATGCCAAGCCCAGGGCAAGCAATGCGCGCAGGCAGGACTCGACGAGGGAACGATCGGCCGCGCGCTGATACAGGCCCGACGCGGTGTTGATGACGAACATACCCGCGGCCAACGAGATGACCTGCGGACCGGCCATCGGCACGAGGCCCGCGAGATCGACCAGGCTGCTGCTTTGCACGACCATGACCGCCGCCAGCGCGAGCAGCGCCAAGCCGAAGTCAAAGCTCATCCGGCGCAGGGTCCAGGTGTGGAAATAGTGGTTGAAGACTCGAATCATGGAACGCGACGGGGGTTGAGACTCACCCTGGCGTGCTGTGAGGCTTGCGGCATGTTGGACGGCTCCGGTGCCAAGGCGATGACGATCGCCCCGGAGCCCGAAATCGACCCGTTGGCAAGCACTTTAAGCAGCGCCTATCGGCACCGACAACCCCGGTGATGGGGGGTGCCCGCGACGGATGTCACACTTCGTCGCAAACCAAAGTCAATTCCAGGTCAGCGATGGCGCTCCTGACACGCCGGACGGCACGTTCGAAGGCCCCACAGCGGCATCAGCTCGCGGCGAGATCGGCGTAGGTCTGGCTGCATCCGAGTTCGGCCACGCAAGCCCGCCAGGCGGCGTCAGGCTCGCGCAGTTCGAAGCGATAGCCCTCGGGATCGCCCGGGCGACGTGCCAGAACGCGGGCTCGCACCACGGAGCGCACCCGTTCGCCCAGTTCAACGGTCAGCTCGCCGCTCAACCCGGTGGGCAAGGGAACGGCGCTGCGGGCCCGGAACTCGTCGCTGCAAACCTCGGTGATGTGAAGCCTGACCAACTTCGGTAGCGAGGGTTCACTTACACGCATCGCGGCAGGACACCGAAATGTGTAGCGAGGCCGCCGGCGCCGCTCAGTGGGCCGCCCGGCGGCCCGCGGAAGAACGTCCACATAGGCCGGATGGTCGTAGATCGCATGCAGCGTCTGGACCTGGGCCGGGCCGAGCGTTGCGAACAGTTGCGTGCGCTGGTTGAAGAAGTGATCGAGCATCTGCGCGGTCATGACCGGGTGATTGGTCGTGAAGTAGCGCCGTGGCGCCAGCCGGATCGCGTCGAGCCGGTCGCAGATGAAGTACCGGTACAGATTGCGCCGGCCCGAGGTGTTTCCCCAGGCGCGCTCCAGCAGGTGCGGCGCCTGCTGCAGGTCGAGGGTGGCGCCTATGGCCGGTGCCCCGTTGGCGAATGCATAGCGGTCGACCACTCCGCCGCCGAGGCGACTGAACTGCAGCAGCGATTCGTAGATGCCGATGTGCCGCGGGTTGACGGCGATCACCAGATGCCGGGTGTCGAAGTGCACCGTGCAGTACTCGTAGACGAACTTCATCAGCGGCAGCAGCACGCGCGCCGGCGCAGCCCGTTGGCTGCGATGGATCGCCAGCGCGGAGATCTCCGCGATCTGGCCGCCGCTGGCGCGCACCGGACCCAGTTCGAACGCCGACTGCATGGGATAGCCGAAAGCGCCGTCGCGGACGATGGAGACGGTGCCCACGACCGCACCGTCGACCTTGGCGCACAGGGTCGTGGTCGTGGGCAGCGCATGGTAGAGGGTGACGCGCAGGCCCGACGGATGCGGGCGCATGAAGGCGGCCCCGACATAGGCGTCGTGCAGGATGCGGAAGCACGCCTCGAGTTCATCGACGCTGTCGGCGATCTTGAGCTCGAGGCCGGGATGCGCGGGCGTGTCGCAGTCGAGCATCGACTGCGAAAACATGAAACGGGCCGACCTCGGCGCAAGAGTGGCCAACCGCTGGCCTCCGGCATCCAAGGCGCGGCCCAGGGTCTTGCGCAACAAATTCGTCATGCGGAGACTGGGCGACAGCGTCGGGGGGCCGATGCTATCCGCAGCGGGGCAGTCGAGTCGTTACGAAACGATCGACCGTTCGGCAAGGCCCCGTCTCGCGGCGCTCAGCGCGATGCGGCGACCTGTCGCAGGAGTTCGGTGATCTGGTTGGCCGGGATCGCGTAGGTGATGCCGGACGGTTGGGCGAGCACCGACTCTTTGGTGCCCTTGACCAGCACCGAATTGACCACGCCCACCACGCGACCGGTCGCGACATCGAGCAAGGGGCTGCCGCTGTTGCCGGGGTAGGCGGTGGCATCGAGCTGGAACACGCGCAGGTTGCCCGCGCGCAGGCGGGCAACCCGTCGGGCATCGAGTTGGTTGGCGGTCGTCGACGGTTCGGCCATGGCCGTGACCGCGGCCACGATGCCGCGGTGGATTGCAGGCTCGAGCCCCAGCACGCCGGCAATCGGGTAACCCACGAACGCGACCTCCTGGCCCGCGCGCACCGCTTCGGAGTCGCCGAGGTCCAGCGCCGGAAGCGGGTCACCTTCGAGCCGCAGCAGCGCCAGATCCAACGCAGGTTCGCGCGCCACCACGGTGGCCAGCCGCCACTCGCGCGGGTTGCGTCCGGCGGGAACGACAGCCACCTGTTCAAGCGGCTCGGATGTCGGCGCCGGTGCCGACGCGGGATCGGCAGGGCGCGGCGGGCGCAACACATGGGCGTTGGTGACCACCAACCGGCCATCGCCGACGGCAAAGCCGGTGCCATGGAACTGGAACCGTGGGCTGCGCAAGGGCTGGTAGTTGCCCACGGCGACCACTGCCGGCCGCACCGACTGCATCAGCTCGACAAGGCCGGCGCGCACTGGCAGGCCCACGCTGGCAAGGGCTGTGATCGCACAGCGACGGGTGACGACAGGCATCGGGTTGGACGTCCTGGTGTCGGGGGCTCGGTGGGATGGGCGGCAGTCGCGACGGCGGCGCAAGGATGCGTGCCATCGACGCGCGGTGGGACTCACCGGATTGTGCCAGTCAGGGCATTGGCGCCGTGCTGCGGCTGCGCGATCCCGCCACGGACGACGCGTCGCCCAAGCCATCGTCCAGGTCGCCCGGTTCCGTCAGGGGCATGGGCTGCGACAGCCGCTCCAGGTCGGCGTGGGTCTGTCCCTGCTCCAATGCATGCACGCATGCCGTCCAGGCGGCATCGGGCACCAGCACCCGCATGCCGTAGTAGCCCTCGCCGTCGCTGGTGGTGCGACGCACCACCGCGGCTGGTACCACCGCATGATCGCCGGCACCGAGCTCGACCACCAGATCGCCCTGCACGCCCGCCGGGATCTCGTACGCGCACTGCACCAGGCAACCGGTGAGCGACATCTCGATCACCTTCAGTCTCACGCGGGCGATGCCGTCCGGCACGCGCACGCTGAAGCGCGCCGGGCAACGGATCGAGTAGCGCTGGTGGCGGCGCAGCGCAGCGCTCACCTTGGCGACCTCGGTGACGGTGGGCAGCACCGGCGTGTAGGCATCGAGGTCGTAGATGCTGCGCAGCAGCAGCTTCTTGCGATCGTCGAGCGCCGCGAAGGCCTGGGTGCGCTGGTTGAAGAAGTAGTCGATCAGCTCGCCGGTCATCACCGGGTCGTTGGTGGTGTGATAGCGGCGCGCGGGGGCCTGGATATTGGGCAGCCGCAGCTTCATGAAGTAGTGGTAGAGGTTGCGGCGCAGCGGCCGCCCGCCATACAGGCGCTTCATGCGCTTGCGCACGCCGGCCAGGTCGAGCGAGGCCCCCACCGCTGGCGCGCCGTTGGCGAAGTCGTAGTTCTCGACCACGTGCGCCTGCAGCCTCTCGAACATCAGCAGCGACTCGTACAACTCGATCTTGTTCGGGTTGACGGCGATGACGAGGTGGCGGGTATCGAAGTACGAGGTGCAGTACTCGTACATGAACTTCATCAGCGGGAACAGGATGCGGCCGCCGGTCTTGCGGAAATCGGGGTGCACCGCGAGCGCCGACACCTCGGCGATCTGCCCTTCCTTGGCCCGCACGGCGCCCAGGTCGAACGCCTGCTGCAGCGGGAAGCCGAACACGCCCTCGCGGATGAGCGAAATGGTGCCGACCACGCGGTTGTCGACCTTCGCGCACAGCGTGGTGGTGGTCGGCAGCGCATGGTAGATCGTCACCCGCAAGCCCGATGGATCGGGTTTCATGAAGCCGGCGGCCACGTAGGCGTCATGCAGCAGCGCAAAGCACGACTCGAGTTCCTCGCGGGTGTCGGCGATCTTCAACTGCAGTTCCGTCCCGGGCGACGGGTCGCAGTCGACCATGCGCCGGAACAGGGCAAAGCGCCAGCGCCGCGGCAGCGCACCGAGCAGGAGGCGCACTGCTTCGTGGAGCCCCTTGCGCAGTGATCGCAACAACCGCTTCATTGCCTACCTGTTCGGCACGGCGTGCCGCCAGTTGAGTATCGAGGATACAAGCCTGTAACGGCTCGCAACCAGACGAGGCGCCTCCCCGCGGTCAGCCAGGTCGCTGGACCAGCCGCACCCGCCTGAGCTGCCCGGCCGGCCGGCCGATGTGGCCCAGAGGAAGCTCGGTGCTGGCTTTGATGCGGTTGAGCACGATGCTCGAACGCACATTGACCACGCCGGGCAGCCGGGTGAGGCGATGCAGAACGGAATCGGAGAGGTCATGGAGCGACGCCGCCACGATCTGGAGCAGGTAATCTGCCTCGCCTGCGATGGAATAGCAATCCTGGACCTCGGGTACCTCGAGAATCGCGCGCTCGAACGCGGCACCCTCGTCGCCGCCATGGCGCGCCAGCGTGACGTACGTGTACGCCCGCACCGCCAACGACAGGGCGGCCGGATCGAGCAGCGCCACGTAGCCGCGAATCACGCCCAGGTGCTCCAGCCGCTGGATGCGGCGGCTCACCTGTGAAGGCGAAAGACCCAGTTGGTCACCGACGACCTGGTGGGTGGCATGGCAGTCGCGCTGCAACAGGGCCAGCAACGACACATCCAGCGGGTCAAGCAGCAAATCGTCCAATTCCGTGGCCCCTATGCACGAAACGTGCATGACACGCGATCGTACTAGATGCAAATGCGCACACGTTGCGTTGATCCAGTTCAAAAATTCGGTTCGTCATGCCTTGATGTGCATCACACCAAAGCCACACACACCACAGGACCGTCATGAACGCCAACGCTGCCCACACGCCAGAACCGCACAACCCGATGGGAACCGACGGGTTCGAGTTCATCGAATATGCAGCACCCGACCCGGTGGCCATGGGCGCGCTGTTCGAGCGCATGGGCTTCAAGCCGATCGCGCGTCATCGTCACAAGAACGTGACGCTGTACCGCCAGGGCGGCATCAATTTCATCGTCAATGCGGAACCGGACTCATTCGCCCAACGCTTTGCGCGGCTGCACGGCCCGAGCATCTGCGCGATTGCCTTCCGCGTGCAGGATGCGAAGTACGCTTACGAGCGCGCCATTTCGTTGGGCGCCTGGGGCTACGCCGGCTCCGCCGGGCCGGGCGAACTCAACATCCCGGCCATCAAAGGCATCGGCGACTCGATGATCTATCTGGTCGACCGCTGGCGCGGCAAGAACGGCGCCCGTCCCGGCGACATCGGCAACATCGGCTTCTTCGACGTCGACTTCGAGCCCTATCCCGGCGCGGAACTCGACCCGCCCGGCCACGGCCTGCAGGTCATCGACCACCTCACCCACAACGTGCACAAGGGGCGCATGGCCGAATGGGCCGACTTCTACGAGCGCCTGTTCAACTTCCGCGAGATCCGCTACTTCGACATCGAGGGCAAGGTCACCGGCATCAAGAGCAAGGCGATGACCAGCCCGTGCGGCAAGATCCGCATCCCGATCAACGAGGAAGGCAACGACACCAAGGGCCAGATCCAGGAGTACCTGGACAGCTACCACGGCGAAGGCATCCAGCACATCGCGCTGCAGTCGGACAACCTGCACCACACGGTGGACCGCCTGCGCGAGGCCGGCGTCGCGCTGCTGGACACTCCGGACACCTACTACGAACTGGTCGACCGCCGCATTCCGGGCCACGGCGAAGACCTGCAGGCGCTGCGTCAGCGGCGCATCCTGATCGACGGCGCCCCGGGTGACCTGCTGCTGCAGATCTTCTCGGAAAACCAGCTCGGCCCCATCTTCTTCGAGTTCATCGAGCGCAAGGGCAACCAGGGCTTCGGCGAGGGGAACTTCAAGGCGTTGTTCGAGAGCCTGGAGCTCGACCAGATGCGCCGCGGAGTGCTGGCACAACAAAGCTGACGGGGATGACCCCATAAGGTGCATTGCAAATCTTGCTTTTGGGTCGCCTTGGCCGTACCATGAAGATGCACCGCGAGTGCATCTTTCAATTCAACCAGCCCAGACCCCATGCAGCCACACAACCACACCACCCCCGAAGCCATTTACCCGTTCGACGCACGAGGTGTGGCCAAGCGGTTTCGCCATGCGGCCATCTTCGGCGCGCTCGACGCCCTCACCCCCGGCGAGACCATGCGATTCGTGAACGACCATGACCCGCTGCCCTTGCTGCACCAGTTGCAGGTGCGCTACGGCGACTCGGTGCGCATCGAGTATCTGCAGCGCGAACCCGGCGCGATCGTGATCGACTTCGTGCGCCAGTGAACCCTGCGATGAGCCCGTCCACAGGTGCCGGCGCCGCGCCGGGTCGCGAGCGCTTCCCCCCCTTCTTCGATCAGGTGCCCGGCATCACGCTGCACGACCCGCTGGCACAGCTGCTGGGCTCGTGCGAGGGTGGTCTGGTGCATTACCGCTACGCCGACGCCGTGCGGCTGGCCGGCCATTCCTGCCCGACGGTGGCCAGCGCCTACACCCTCACGCGGCTCGCGCTGCAGCGTCTTTACGGCAGCGCCACGCCGGTGCGCGGGCAGGTGCGCGTGAGCCTGGCCGAGCCCCTGGAGGCCGGCACTGCTGGCGTGGTGGGTGCTGTCGCGGGCCTGCTGACGGGCGCAGCCGGTGCCGGCGGTTTCAAGGGCCTGGCCGGGCAGTTCGTGCGGCGCGAGCGGATGTTGTGGGGCCAGGAGCAGCCGCTGGAGCTGCGCTACACGCGCCTGGACACCGGCCAGACCGTCGACGCGCAGGGCCATGCCCAACGGGTGCCGGCGCATCCCGACACTTTTGCCCTGCTGCAGCGCTGCCTGGCCGGAATCGCTACCGACGACGAGCGCCATGCGTTCGGCGCGCACTGGCAGGACCGCGTGCGCCGCCTGCTGGTGGACCACGCCGACGACGACGGCGTGTGGGAGCTGCAGGCGGGCGATCGCTCCGGCGCTTGATCAGACGCTTGCGGCTTGGCGCGCCGGCACGCCCTGGATCGCGTCGAGCGCACGCGCGAGGTGACCCACGGTGCGATCGATGTCGGCGAGCTTGTCCAGCCCGAACAGGCCGATGCGAAACGTCTTGAAGTCGGCCGCCTCGCCGCATTGCAGCGGAACGCCGCCCGCCGTTTGCAGCCCCTGCGCGATGAAGGCACGTGCGGTGTGGATGGCATCGTCGTCGGTGTAGCTCACCACCACGCCCGGCGCCTGGTAGCCCGCGGCCGCCACGCTCGGAAAGCCCCGGGACACCAGCAGATCGCGCACCCGACGCCCGAGCTGGACCTGGGCCTGGCGCAAGGCCTCGAAGCCGCGTTCGCGCGACTGCACCATCGCGTCGCGGCTGCGCGCCAGGGCGTCGGTGGGCATGGTCGCGTGATAGGCGTGGGCGCCGCCTTCGTAGGTCTCCATGATCTGCAGCCACTTCTTCAGATCGGCCGCGAAGCTGCTGCTGCTCGTGCCGTCGATGCGCGCACGCGCCTGCTCACCGAGCATCACGAAGGCCGCGCAGGGCGATCCGCTCCAGCCCTTCTGCGGCGCGCTGACCAGCACATCGACCCCGAGCGCCGCCATGTCGACCCACATCGCACCCGAGGCGATGCAATCGAGCACGAACAACCCGCCTGCGGCGTGGACCTCCTGGGCGACGGCGCGCAGGTAGTCGTCGGGCAGCATCATGCCGCTGGCCGTTTCGACGTGGGGCGCGAAGACCACGCCCGGACGCTGCTCGCGGATGGACGCGCACACCTCGTCCAGCGGAGCCGGCACCCAGGGCTGCTGGCGCCCGGACGCTGCCGGTCGCGCGCACAGCACCTGATGGTCGGCGGCGAACCGGCCGGTATCGAGGATCTGGCTCCAGCGGTAACTGAACCATCCGTTGCGCAGCACCAGCACACGCTGTCCCCCGGCAAACTGACGCGCCACGGCCTCCATACCGAAAGTACCGCTGCCCGGCACCACGATGGCCGAGCGCGCGCCATAGGCCTGGCGCAACACATCCGAGATGTCGCGCATCACCTGCTGGAAGCGGCGGGACATGTGGTTGAGCGCCCGGTCGGTGTAGACCACCGAATACTCGAGCAGGCCATCGGGATCGACGTCGGGCAACAGCGCAGGCATGGTCAACGAACTCGCAGTCGGGATTGGGCCAGCTTATCACCCGAGCGCCGGCCCCGCCTGCGATCAGGGTTGCGCGGGGCCGGCCGGCGTTGCACAGTGCCGCGACGCACCGCCGATACTGCGGCTCGCGGGTCTGGGCCGGCCAGGCCCGCCGCAGACACGCCCGACCATGCTGAACGAAGACACTTTGCGCCGCTGGATCGGCAGGCGCACCGAAGTTGCAGTCGACGTCATCGACGAACGCCGCGTCGCCGACCTGGCCGCCACGCTGGACGAAGGCCGTGCTCCCGCACGCGGCGATGCCCTGCCCGAGTTGTGGCACTGGATGCTGTTCGCGCCGATGAAGCGGCCGGCGGATCTCGGCCGCGACGGCCATCCTCAGCTGGGCGACTTCCTGCCGCCGGTGCCCCATGCCAGGCGCATGTGGGCCGGCGGCCGGCTGCAGTTCCATGCACCGCTGCGGGTGGGCCAGACGCTGCGACGCACATCCGAGGTGGCCGACGTGCGCCTGAAGACCGGGCGCAGCGGCACGCTGGTGTTCGTGACCGTGCGCCATCTCATCCACCGCGGCCGCCGAACCTCGCCCGTCCTCACCGAGGAGCACGACATCGTCTACCGACCGATGGACGCGGCCCATGCCTCGACACCCACCGCCGTGCCGGCAAGCGCTCCCGCCACGGCATCGCCCGCATCGGCCGCCACTCCCCGGATGCGCCACACCGTTGCACCCGATCCGGTGCTTCTGTTCCGCTACTCGGCACTTACCGCCAACGGCCACCGCATCCACTACGACGGCGACTATGCGCGCCAGGTGGAGGGCTACCCCGGTCTGGTGGTCCACGGTCCGCTGATCGTCACGCTTCTGCTGCAGCTGCTGCGCCGGCAGGGCAGCCAGCCGCGCCTGCACGCCCTGGAGTACCGTGCGCTGCACCCGGCGTTCGAGCCTGGCCTGCTGCACCTGAACGGCGCACCCGGCGAAACGCCGAGCGCCTTCGACCTGTGGGCGACCGACGACGGCGGCACCCGGCTGATGCAGGCACGTGCACATGTATAGGCCCATGACCGAACCCATTGCCCCGACCCCGATCGACCAGATTCCGTTCCTGCGCCTGCTCGGCCTGGAGCAGGAAGACGCTGAGCCCGGCTGTTCGAGGCTGCGCCTTCCCGAACTGCGTGCCGAGCTGTGCAACCTGCTGCCGGCAGCGCACGGCGGGGTGCTGATGACGCTGCTGGACGTGGCCATGGCGCGGGCCGCCACATCGCATCCCGATGCCCCCTCGCGCGCCGTGGTGACGGTCGAGATGTCCACCCGCTTCGTGCGGCCCGGCCGCGGCCCGCTGCGCGCCGAGGGAATGGTGCTGCACCTGGCAGCGTCGCTGTGCACCACCGAGGCTCATGTCTATGACGCCAGCGGCGCACGGGTGGCCAGCGCGATGGGAACGTTCAAGTTCTGGCGCGCGCCCCGCCACGGTGTTGACTAGCGCGGCGTGATCCCGCGCCGGCGCAGCACGTCCAGTGCCGCATCGGGCCGGTCGGTGATCAGCCCGTCCACGCCCATGGCGACGAAGCGATCCATCGCGGCCGGGTCGTTCACCGTCCACACCAGCACCTTCAGGCCCAGGTCGTGCGCCTGCTGCAGCCGCTCGTCGTCGAGATCACCCTGGAACACGCTCCAGATGCGACCGCCGGCGGCCTTGATCAGGCGCGGCACCGAGCCGTGCTCGCGCCAGTCGAAGCCGGCGGTCCAGGGCGAGGCGCCGGCAGCGCCGGCGCCGATGTTGTCGAGCCAGCGCTGCTGGGCACTGAGGTAGACCGTGGGGATCTCGGGCGCGATGCGCTGCACGACCTGGAGGGTGCGCCAGTCGAACGACATGATCTGCACGCGCTGCTGCAGGCCGGCATCGCGCACCGCCTGCACCAACGCTCGGGCAAAGGGCTCGGGCGCCGGCGTGCTGTCGGGTTCCAGCGGGCTGATCTTGGTTTCGAGCGCGAGACGCACATGGCGGTGCTCGTCGCGTCGCACGAGATCGAGCAGTTGCGCCAGGGTCGGGATGCGCGCCCCGTCAACGGCCTGTTGCTGCGCGAACTGCGTGGCATAGCGGCTGCCCGGTCGAATGCGCCCGACGTCGAAACGCTGCACCTGCGCCCAGTCCATTTGGTGGATGTACCGTGGCAGCCCCGCCTCCAGCCATCGTCCCTGGTCGTCCCGGGTGATGTCCGGGTTCAGGGCCCGGTCGTGGTGCAGCACCAGCACACCGTCACGGGTGATCGCGATGTCGGTCTCGAGCGTGGTCGCCCCTTGGGCGATGGCCAGCTCGAACCCGGCCAGGGTGTTCTCGGGCCGGTGCCAGCGCGCCCCCCGATGGCCCTGCAGGTCGAACACCTGCGCCCAGGCGCTGCTTGCCAGAAATGCCATGGCCCAGGCAACGAAACAGGCCCGCGCGACCCAACCCATAGAAGAACCTGGTGCAGCCACTCATGCCTCCCACGTGACGTGAGGAGTATCCGCGGTTTGCGCGGCCGATGTCCGATGCGACCGGCGCGCTTTCCTGGCCGGGCAACCCGGCGCCTTGCGTGTCGCGGGTGCGCTGGAGGTCCGGTCGTCGGAACATCGCCCACGCTTCACTACCGTGTCATGTGCAGGTCGGATCATCCGCCCCGCATCGCAGCGACCCGAGCGGCGCCGCGGATGGAGAGCAGGCATGAGCAGCGACGCAGGCGGACTTCGCCGTGCACGCGCCTGACCTGCAACCCTGAGATCCCAACGATCGTGGTCATGGACATCATCGAACAGATCGAAGAGATATTTCGCCGCCATGGCGGCCGCTGCTATGACGGCGCGCGCGTCGAGCCCGTCAGTGCGCTGGAGCACGCGCTGCAGTGTGCGTGGCTGGCCGAGTGGGCCCGCGCAGACACGGCGCTGGTGGCGGCCGCCCTGTTGCACGACATCGGGCACCTGATCGACACCGGTGGCGGTACCGACTCGATCGACGATGTGCACGAACTGCGCGGCGTCGGACTGCTGGCGTCGTCGTTTCCGGCGGCCGTGCTCGAGCCGATACGTCTGCATGTGCAGGCCAAGCGCTATCTGGTGGCGCTTGACCCGTCGTACGGCGCGCAACTGACGCCGGCATCGGCACACAGCCTGCGCCTGCAGGGCGGCGCCTTCGATGCCTCACAGATGCACCAGTTCGAGGACCAGCCGCATGCCGAAGCCGCGGTGATGCTGCGGCGCTGGGACGACCAGGCCAAGACCCCGGGCCGGTGCACGCCGCCCCTGGCCTACTACCTGAGCCTGCTCGAGGAGCTCAGGGCCGGGGCGCGCATGCCCAGGCGCACCATCGTTGGCGCCTTCGACGCCTGAACGAGCGCCACGCCCGGGGTCGCGCGCCAAGACGTCAGACCACGCGCCTGCCCTCGCGCCAGACCTCGCGCACCACTGGCATCCCGGACAACTCGCGCACCCGGACCAGGTCTGCACGCAGGCCCGGCACGATGGCGCCGCGATCGCCCAGCCCGCAGGCGCGGTAGTGCCTGCGGCACATCTCGGCCTTGGTGAAGACGTCCTCGTAGCCGGTGACCGCCCCCTCGTCGTCGACGTAGATCATCGCGCCGTGGATGTTGAAGAACGTGATCATCTCCTGCGCGCCGACGGCTTCGTCGACCACGAGTGTGTGGATCTCGCCGGGCGGCTCGTAGACGAAACTCCCTTCGGTCGCCACCCAGTCGTGCTCGAGGTAGCGCCACGCGCCCTTCATCACGAGCCCGGTCACCCACGACGGGTGGACGTGGCGCGAGAGCACGCCGGACTTGCGCACGCGCAGGAGGTTGCACCAGCTTCCGGTGACGGTGTTCAGGAGCAGCGGCCGGAACCAGACGTCCTTCGCCTGCGGCACCCAGACGCGCTCGTCGTCGGGGATC
>JABWBN010000097.1 GCA_013360485.1 Burkholderiaceae bacterium
CTCGAGCCGGCCGTGCTGCGGCGTTGGGCGCGGCTGTACGGCGGGCGTGTCGAGCGCGTGCTGGCCGAAGGCGGACCTGGCACGCTGGTGGCCCCGGGCGTGTACGAGGCCGAACTGCGCTACCTCGTGCGCGAGGAATGGGCCCGCAGTGCCGACGACATCCTGTGGCGCCGCACCAAGCTCGGCCTGCGCCTGGACGCAGCCGGCCGCGGCGTGGTGCAGCAGTGGTGCGCCAGCCACCTGCCCGGCGCACAGCCGCCTGCACAGGCCGATGCCCCGATGGAGAAGTCATGGAGCTGAGGCTCGAACGCGTGAGCCAGCAGGTGGGCCCGCAGACGCACCTGTACCCGCTGGACCTGGCGCTGCGCCCGCACGCGGTGACGGTGCTGCTGGGCGCCACCCAGGCCGGCAAGACCTCGCTCATGCGGCTGATGGCCGGGCTGGACGCCCCGAGCGCCGGACGGTTGATCGTCAACGACGAGGACGTGACCGGCGTGCCGGTACGCGAGCGCAACGTGGCGATGGTCTACCAGCAGTTCATCAACTACCCGTCGATGACGGTGGCGCGCAACATCGCCTCGCCGTTGCACCTGCGCGGGGGGCTCGATCGCACCACGATCAGCCAGCGCGTGATGGAGATCGCCCGCAAGCTGCACATCGAACCCTTCCTGGAGCGGCTGCCCGCCGAGCTTTCCGGGGGCCAGCAGCAGCGCGTGGCCCTGGCGCGAGCGCTGGCCAAGAACGCGCCGCTGATGCTGCTGGACGAACCGCTGGTGAACCTGGACTACAAGCTGCGCGAAGAACTGCGCGAGGAGTTAGCGGCGCTGTTCGCCACCGGCGACTCGACCGTGGTCTATGCCACCACCGAACCCACCGAGGCCCTGCTGCTGGGTGGCTACACCGCGGTGCTCGACGCCGGCGAGCTGTTGCAGTACGGACCCACCGCAGAGGTCTTCCATCGGCCGAAGTCGATTCGCGTGGCGCGTGCCTTCAGCGATCCGCCGATGAACCTCGTCGAAGCCCGCGCGGCGCAGCTGGGCGTGCAGATCGCGCCCGGCGTCGCGCTGAACGTGCCGCTGCAGGGCCGGTCCTTCGATGGCGGCCTTACCGTGGGCGTGCGTGCCTCGGCGCTGCGCGTCACCCAACGCCCCGGCGATGCGGCTCTGGCTGGACGCGTGGAGCTGGCCGAGATCGCCGGCTCCGACACCTTCGTGCACGTGCACACCGATGCCGGCGAGCTGGTGGCACAACTCACCGGCGTTCACGCCTTCGACCTCGGCAGCCCCGTCACGCTGTACCTGGATCCGACCCAGGTCTACGTCTTCGATGCCCGCGGCGAGCTGTTGGTGGCACCGCATCAGGACTGACATGGCCCGCATCGACCTCGACCTGGCGCACTCGTATCGACCGCATCCGCGCGAGGACGCGGACTACGCCCTGCTGCCGCTGCGCATGACATTCGAAGACGGTGGCGCCTACGCGCTGCTGGGCCCTTCAGGTTGCGGCAAGAGCACCATGCTCAACATCATCTCGGGCTTGGTGCAACCCTCGCAGGGGACTGTGAAGTACGACGGGGTCGATGTCACCCGTCGCACCCCGCAGGAGCGCAACATCGCGCAGGTGTTCCAGTTCCCTGTCATCTACGACACCATGACGGTGGCCGAGAACCTGGCCTTTCCGCTGAAGAACCGCGGCATCGAGCCCGGACGCATCCGTGCCCGTGTCGAGCGCGTGGCCGAGATGCTCGAGCTCACCACCCAGCTGAACCAGCGCGCGGCGCACCTGCCGGCCGATGCCAAGCAGAAGATCTCGCTGGGCCGCGGCCTGGTGCGCGAGGACGTCTCGGCGGTGCTGTTCGACGAGCCGCTCACCGTGATCGACCCGCACCTGAAGTGGCAGTTGCGGCGCAAGCTCAAGCAGATCCATCACGAGCTCAAGCTCACGCTGATCTACGTCACCCATGACCAGGTCGAGGCGCTGACCTTCGCCGACCAGGTGGTGGTGATGACACGCGGCCGTGCCGTGCAGATGGGCAGCGCCGAGGCGCTGTTCGAGCGGCCGCAGCACATGTTCGTCGGGCACTTCATCGGCTCGCCGGGCATGAACTTCCTGCCTGCCGCCTGTTGTGCGGCACTGGCACCGCCCGGCGCCGCCACGCTGGGCGTGCGCCCGGAGTACCTGACGCTGGCCACCGAGGGTGCGAGCGGAGCGCTGCCCGCGCTGGTGGCCGCGGTTCAGGACATCGGCACCTACTGGCTGCTCCAGGCCCAGGTATCGGGTGCGGACGGCGCGGCCGTCGTGCTGCGTGCGCGGCTGCCGCGCGAACGGACGGTGCCGCAGTCGGGCCAGACCGTGTGGTTGCAGGTGGCCGGCCCGCACACGTGCTACTACGGCGCAGACGAGCGCCTGATCGCGGAGGTTGACGCATGAAGCCGCTGAACCAGAAGGCCTGGTGGCTGGTGCTGCCGGTGTTCCTGTGCGTGGCGTTCTCGGCGGTGCTGCCGCTGATGACGGTGGTGAACTACTCGGTGCAGGACATCATCAGCCCCGAGCGCCGGGTGTTCGTGGGCACCGAGTGGTTCGCGATGGTGATGCGCGACGAGGAGTTGCACGCCGCACTGCTGCGCCAGCTCACGTTCTCGCTGGCGGTGCTGCTGGTGGAGATCCCGCTGGGCATCGCGCTGGCGCTGTCCATGCCGGCCACCGGCTGGAAGGCCTCGGCCGTGCTGGTGATCGTGGCGCTGTCGCTGCTGATTCCCTGGAACGTGGTGGGCACGATCTGGCAGATCTACGGCCGCGCCGACATCGGACTGCTCGGGGCCACGCTGCAGCGCCTGGGCATCGAGTACAGCTATACCGGCAGCCCGCGCGATGCCTGGCTCACGGTACTCGTGATGGACATCTGGCATTGGACGCCGCTGGTGGCATTGCTGGCCTATGCCGGCCTGCGCAGCATCCCCGACGCCTACTACCAGGCCGCGCGCATAGACGGTGCGAGCAAGCTCGCGGTGTTCCGCTACATCCAGCTGCCCAAGATGCGCGGCGTGCTGATGATCGCGGTGCTGCTGCGCTTCATGGACAGCTTCATGATCTACACCGAACCCTTCGTCCTCACCGGCGGCGGGCCGGGCAACGCGACGACGTTCCTGTCGCAGTACCTGACGCAGAAGGCCGTCGGCCAGTTCGACCTCGGCCCGGCGGCCGCGTTCTCGCTGATCTACTTCCTCATCATCTTGCTGGTGTGCTTCATCCTCTACAACTGGATGCAGCGCGTGGGTGCGGGCACGCAGGCGGAGGCCGGCCATGAATGATCGCCGCTGGCGCAAGCGCCACCTGTTCCTGCTGGCCTATCTGGTGTTCGCGTTGTTGCCCATCTACTGGATGGTCAACATGAGCTTCAAGACCAACGAGGAGATCCTGGCGAGCTTTTCGCTCTGGCCGCGCGATTTCACCTGGGAGAACTACCGCACGATCTTCACCGATGCGTCATGGTATTCGGGCTACATCAACAGCCTGATCTACGTGGCGATCAACACGGTGATCTCGATCACGGTGGCACTGCCGGCGGCCTATGCCTTCAGTCGCTACTCGTTTCTGGGCGACCAGCAGTTGTTCTTCTGGTTGCTGACCAACCGGATGACGCCGCCGGCGGTGTTCCTGCTGCCGTTCTTCCAGCTCTACACCACGCTGGGGCTGATGGACACCCATCTGGCGGTGGCGTTGGCGCATCTGGTGTTCAACGTTCCGCTGGCGGTGTGGATCCTGGAAGGCTTCATGAGCGGCATTCCGCGCGAAATCGACGAGACGGCCTATATCGATGGTTACTCGTTTCCACGCTTCTTCCTCACGATCTTCCTGCCCTTGATCAAGGCGGGCGTGGGGGTGGCGGCCTTCTTCTGCTTCATGTTCAGCTGGGTGGAGTTGCTGCTGGCGCGCACGCTGACGTCGGTGAACGCCAAGCCCATCGTGGCCACGATGACACGCACGGTATCGGCCTCGGGCATGGACTGGGCGGTGCTGGCTGCGGCGGGCACCCTGACCATCGTGCCGGGCGCGATCGTGATCTGGTTCGTGCGGCACTACATCGCCAAGGGCTTCGCGATGGGGAGGGTGTGATGTTCGACTGGATGGTCTGGACCACGCCCGTGGCCGTGTTCTTCAGCTGCATCGCACTCACCCTTGTGGGCATGACCGTGTGGGAGATCAGGTCGCCCACGGTCAAGCGCAAGGGGTTTCTGCCGATCGCCACCACGCGTGGTGACCGGCTGTTCATCGGGTTGCTCAGCGCGGCCTACATCAACCTCGCCTTCGTCGGCCTGGCCGGCAAGTTCGCCGAGTGGCTCGCGCTCGACAGCGAGCCGAGCGTGTGGATCAGCTTCGTGCTGTCGATGGGCGCGCTCGGTTTCGTGATGCGGCGAGGCTAGGGCGTATCGGACTTGGGTTGCGGCCCGGAGCTTCCCCGGGGCCGCCGTGACCCTCACTGCACACGGGGAAGCCACACGAGGAGATAGAGCAATGAAGCTGCGTTATCGCGCGCTCGCACTGGCCGCCGCTGCGGCGCTGGGCGGCCAGGCCATGGCAGGGGAGGCCGAGGCCAAGAAGTGGGTCGACAGCGAATTCCAGCCGTCCACGCTGAGCAAGGACCAGCAGATGGCCGAGATGAAGTGGTTCATCGAAGCGGCCAAGAAGCTGCAGGCCAAGGGTGTCAAGGAAATCTCGGTCGTCTCCGAGACCATCACCACCCACGAATACGAAAGCAAGACGCTGGCCAAGGCATTCGCCGAGATCACCGGCATCACCGTCAAGCACGACCTGATCCAGGAAGGCGACGTGGTCGAGAAGCTGCAGACCAGCATGCAGTCGGGCAAGAGCATCTACGACGGCTGGATCAGCGACTCCGACCTCATCGGCACGCACTGGCGCTACGGCAAGATCATGAACCTCACCGACTACATGGCCGGTGCGGGCAAGGAGTACACCAACCCCGGGCTGGACCTCAAGGACTTCATCGGCACCAGTTTCACCACCGCACCCGACGGCAAGCTCTACCAACTGCCGGACCAGCAGTTCGCCAACCTGTACTGGTTCCGCGCCGACCTGTTTGCGCGCCAGGACCTGAAGGACAAGTTCAAGGCGAAGTACGGCTACGACCTGGGCGTGCCGCTGAACTGGAGTGCCTACGAAGACATTGCCGATTTCTTCACCAACGACGTGAAGCAAGTCGACGGCAAGGCCATCTACGGTCACATGGACTACGGCAAGAAAGATCCGTCGCTGGGCTGGCGCTTCACCGACGCATGGCTGTCGATGGCCGGCACCGCCGACAAGGGCATCCCCAATGGCGTGCCGGTCGACGAGTGGGGCATCCGCGTGGACGACAAGAAGTGCGCGCCGGTCGGTGCCAGCGTGGCCCGCGGCGGTGCAGCCAACTCGCCGGCGGCGGTCTACGCGCTCACGAAGTACGTCGACTGGATGAAGAAGTACGCGCCCAAGGAAGCCACCGGCATGACCTTCGGCGAGGCGGGTCCGGTGCCCGCGCAGGGGCAGATCGCGCAGCAGATCTTCTGGTACACGGCTTTCACTGCCGACATGACCAAGCCGGGCCTGCCGGTGGTCAATGCCGACGGCACGCCGAAATGGCGCATGGCACCTGGCCCCAATGGGCCGTACTGGAAGCAGGGCATGCAGAACGGCTACCAGGACGTCGGATCCTGGACCTTCTTCAAGGGCCACGACGCCAACCGCACGGCTGCCGCCTGGCTGTACGCACAGTTCATCACGGCCAAGACCACGTCGCTGAAGAAGACCATCGTTGGCCTGACGCCCATCCGCGAGAGCGACATCCAGAGCAAGGCCATGACCGACCTGGCGCCCAAACTCGGTGGCCTGGTGGAGTTCTATCGCAGTCCGGCACGTGTGGCCTGGACGCCCACCGGCACCAACGTGCCCGACTACCCCAAGCTGGCCCAGCTGTGGTGGAAGAACGTGGCCCAGGCGGTGACCGGCGAGAAGACGCCGCAGGCCGCGATGGACAACCTGGCCGACGAGATGGACCAGGTGCTGGCGCGCCTGGAGCGCGCCGGCATGGCGCAGTGCGCGCCCAAGCTCAACAAGAAGGAAGACCCGAAGAAGTGGTTGTCCGACAAGGGCGCCCCGTGGGCCAAGCTGGCCAACGAGAAGCCCAAGGGTGAAACCATCGCCTATGACGCCCTGCTGAACGCCTGGAAGGCGGGCAAGGTGCGCTGAGTCACCCTCGCCGGCCGGGGCGGCCCTTCCCGCCCGGGCGGCAGGTGCATCCTGTTCGAGTGCCTCCGGTTGGCCCTGCGGCGAGTGATGGCCGCAGGGCCTTTTTGCTGCACGGCAGGGTGGAAGGAGACTTTGCAGTTCTGTGGTCGCGGCGGACACAAGGGTGCCCCGGGTTTGCCCGGATCGCTCGCCGACCGGTTCGTAACCTGTTGATTTTCAAAGAGACCCGCCCGAATTCGGCCTGGCATGGAACTTGAGTGCGACCGGTCGGCCCCTTGTCACCCCGGGGCCGAGCGAGGAGCACCCATGGGCGAAGAACACATCCACGACATCCAGGCGTCGGCCGACGTCATCGAGCGCCGGCTGGGCATTTCGCGGCGCGAATTCACGCAGTTCTGTGCGGCCACCGCCACCACCCTGGGCCTGGGCGCCGGCAGCGACGTGGCCATCGCCAAGGCCGTCGAGAAGGCGCGTCGCCCTTCGGTGATATGGCTGCACTTCCAGGAGTGCACCGGTTGCAGCGAGTCGCTGCTGCGCGCCGAGCACCCCACGCTCGAGAAGCTCATCCTGGACACCATCTCGCTGGACTACCACGAGACGCTGATGGTGGCCGCTGGCCATCAGGCCGAGGCCGCGCGCAAGACGGCGATGAAGGAAAACAAGGGCAAGTACGTGCTGGTGGTCGAGGGCGCCATCCCGACCAAGGACAACGGCATCTACTGCAAGGTGGGCGGCCACACGGCGGTCGACATCGTCAAGGAGTGCGCCGCCGACGCCGCGGCGGTGATCGCCATCGGCTCGTGCGCGTCCTGGGGCGGCATGCCATCGACCGACCCCAACCCCACGGGCGCCTCCGGCGTGGCGCAGGTGCTGGGCAAGCCGGTGGTGACGATACCCGGCTGCCCGCCCAACCCGTACAACTTCCTGGCCACGGTGGTGCACTTCCTCACCTTCGGCTCGCTGCCGGCGGTCGACAAGCTGGGGCGGCCGACCTTCGCCTACGGCCGCATCATTCACGAGCACTGCGAGCGGCGCGCGCACTTCGATGCCGGGCGCTTTGCGCTCGAGTTCGGCGACGACGGCCACCGCAAGGGCTACTGCCTGTACAAGCTGGGCTGCAAGGGCCCCGAGACCTACGCCAACTGCTCGACCATCGGCTTCGGCGATGTCGGCGAGTCGAACTGGCCGGTGGCCTGCGGCCACCCGTGCATCGGCTGCAGCGAGCAGGGCGTGGGCTTCACCAAACCCATCCACACCGTGGCGCAGCTGCGCGGCATGATGCCGCCGGCGTCCTACCCCAACGTGGTGGAACAACAGGGCAAGACCAGCTTCGCGGCTGCGGCGGCGCTGGCGGCCATCGCCGGCGCGGCGGCGGGTGCCACCGCGATGATGACCAAGAACCTGGGCAAGACCGGCACTGCGCAGTCGCAGCCGGCCAGGGAAGAGTGACCATGGACCGGCGCTCCTTCTTCAAGGCCGCCGGCGCCGCGGTGGCCGCCGGATCGGCTGCCTGCCCGGCCGCCGCGCGCGGCAACAAGGAACTCCCGCCCGACGCGGTGGGCCTGCTGTTCGACTCCACCCTGTGCGTGGGCTGCAAGGCGTGCGTGGCGGCCTGCAAGGAGGCCAACGGCATGCCCGTGGAGGTGTCCACCGCCGACGCGCTGTGGGACACCCCGCTGGACATCTCCGGCAAGACGCTCAACGTCATCAAGGTCTACAAGAACGGCACACCCGAGGTGAAGGACCGCGAGGAGAACGGCTACGCCTTTTCGAAGAAGTCCTGCCTGCATTGCGTCGACCCGTCCTGCGTCTCGGCCTGCCCGGTCAAGGCGATGAAGAAGGATGAGAAGACGGGCGTCGTCAGCTACAACAAGGATGCTTGTATCGGCTGCCGCTACTGCGTGGCGGCCTGCCCGTTCGGGGTGCCGCGCTTCACCTACGACTCGGCCACCCCGGTGATCAGCAAATGCCAGCTGTGCCAGCACCGCTGGCCCGAAGGCAAGTACGCGGCCTGCGCCGAGGTCTGCCCCACGGGCGCCACGCTGTTCGGCAAGGTCAGCGACATCAAGACCGAGATCGCGCGCCGCAAGGCGCTCAAGCCCGGCACGCCCACGCAGTTCCCGCGTGGCCGGCTCGGCGGGCCCGACCAGAGCTACGAGGCACCGGTCGCCAAGTACGTGGACCACGTCTACGGCGAGAAGGAAGTCGGCGGCACCCAGATGATGATGCTGGCGGGGGTGTCGTTCGACAAGCTGGGCTACCCGGCGCTGCCCGAAACATCGTTCGCGTCGCAGTCCGAGACCCTGCAGCACACGCTGTATGGCGGCCTGGTGCTACCGGTGGCCTTCCTCGGGGCATTGACCTGGGTGGCCAAGCGCAACGTGAAGCCCGAGGACGGCGAACAAGGAGACTCGCATGGCGCATGACGCATCGCATGCCGCGCCGCGGCCGCTCGGCGGGCCGCTGGTCACGCCGGTCACCGTCGTGCTGGCCGCCCTGGCGCTGGGTGCGCTGGGCGTGCTGGTCGTGCGCTTCACCCAGGGACTGGGCGCGGTCACGAATCTGAACGACGGCTATCCCTGGGGCATCTGGATTGCCTATGACGTGGTGGTGGGCTCGGCCTTCGCCTGCGGCGGCTACGCCATGGCGCTGCTGGCCTACATCTTCAACAAGGGCGAGTACCACCCGCTGGTGCGCCCGGCCCTGCTGGCCAGCCTGTTCGGGTACACGTTGGCCGGTGTGTCGGTGATCTTCGACCTGGGCCGCTGGTGGAACTTCTGGCACATCTTCTGGCCCAGCTTTGCGCAGGTCAACTCGGTGATGTTCGAGGTGGCGCTGTGCATTGCCGCGTACATCGTGGTGATGTGGATCGAGTTCGCACCGGCCTTCATGGACAAGATCGGCCTGGGCGATCTCAAGCGCAAGCTGAGCAAGGTGCTGTTCGTCTTCATCGCGTTGGGCGTGCTGCTGCCCACCATGCACCAGAGCTCGCTGGGCTCGCTGCTGGTGGTGTTCGGCTACCAGGTGCATCCGCTGTGGCAGGCCGGCTGGCTGCTGCCGCTGCAGTACCTGATGACGGCCATCACGCTGGGTTTTGCGGTGGTCATCTTCGAGGCCACGCTGTCGGCCGTGGGCTTCAAGCGCCCGCTCGAGACGCCGGTGCTGGCACGGGTGTGCGGCATCATGCACAAGCTGCTGCTGGCCTACCTGGTGGTGCGGGTGGCCGACCTGCTGCTGCGCGGCGCGCTGGGCACCGCGTTCGCGGCCACCGCGCAGGCGTTCTGGTTCTGGGTCGAGATGGCCTGCTTCGTCGTGCCCGCACTGTTGCTGGGCCCGGCTGCGTCGCGGATGCAACCGGCACGCCTTTTCCTGGGGGCCGTGCTGCTGATGGCCGGCGGCATGCTGCTGCGCATCAACGGCTTCCTCGTCGGCTACATGACCGGCGAGGGCTGGCACTACTTCCCCTCGCTGCCGGAACTGCTGGTCACCGTCGGGTTGATCGCCTTCGAGATCCTGGCCTACATCGTCATCGTCCGCCGCTTCCCGGTGCTGCCTGCCGAGCAGCCGGGCGCGCGCTGAGCACATCTTCCTGGAGCCGACCATGGCACAACGAATCACGATCGACCCCATCACCCGCATCGAAGGTCACCTGCGCATCGACGTCGATGTCGACGGCGGCCGCGTCAAGAAGGCCTGGTCGTCGGGCCAGATGTGGCGCGGCGTCGAGCTCATCTTGCTGGGCCGCGACCCGCGCGACGCCTGGGCGATCACGCAGCGCATCTGCGGCGTGTGCACGACGGTGCACGCCATCGCCTCGGTGCGCGCGGTCGAGAACGCGCTGCAGATGGAAGTGCCGCTCAACGCGCAGTACATCCGCAACCTCATCATCCTTGCCCACGCGGTGCACGACCACATCGTGCACTTCTATCACCTGTCTGCGCTGGACTGGGTGGACGTGACTTCGGCACTGAAGGCCGATCCGGACGCGACCGCCCGCCTGGCTGAGAGCCTGTCGTCCTGGCACGGCAACGGCAAGTTCGAGATGCGGGCGGTCAAGGAGCGCCTGGCCGGATTCGTGTCCGGCGGGCAGCTGGGCATCTTCACCAATGGCTACTGGGGTCACCCGGCGATGAAGCTGCCGCCGGAGGTGAACCTGCTGGCGGTGGCGCACTACCTGCAGGCGCTCGACATCCAGCGCCGCGCCAACAAGATCGTCTCGATCCTCGGCTCGAAGACGCCGCACATCCAGAACGTGGCGGTGGGTGGCGTCTCCAACGCCATCTCCACCGACAGCCAGTCGGCGCTGGGCGTCGAGCGGCTGATGGCCATCAAGGGCTACATCGACGAGCTGGCCGACTTCGTCAAGAACGTCTATCTCGTCGACGTGGCGGCCGTCGGCGCGTTCTACGCCGATTGGACCAAGTACGGCGCCGGCGTCACGAACTACCTGGCGGTGCCCGACATCCCGCTGGACACTAAGGGCACCCAGTTTGCGCTGCCCGGCGGCTACATCGAGAACCGCAGCCTCGATTCGTTCAAGCCCATCAAGACCTTCTCCGACGAGTTCTGGGTCAAGGGCGTGGCCGAGAGCGCCAAGCACTCCTGGTACGAAGGCTCGGCGGCCCTGCACCCGTACAAGGGCGAGACCAAGCCCCAGTACACCGACTTCAAGGACGACGGCAAGTACTCGTGGCTGAAGTCCCCCACCTTCTACGGCAAGCCGGCACAGGTGGGTCCGCTGGCGCGCGTGCTGTGCATGCTGGCCGCCGGGCACGAGCCGACGAAGAAGTACGCCACCGCGGCGCTGGACACCGTCTCGGCGCTGGCCAAGACCAAGGTCGGGCTCGACGCCATGCACTCCACCATTGGCCGCCATGCGGCGCGCGCGGTGTCCTGCGCGGTGCAGGTCGACATGCTGGCCGACCAGTGGAACCTGCTCGTGGCCAACATCGCCAAGGGCGACGTCAAGACCTACAACAAGCCCACCTTCCCCAAGGGCGAGATCACCGGCCAGGGCTACCACGAGGCCCCGCGCGGTGCGCTGTCGCACTGGGTGGTGATCGAGGACGGCAAGATCAAGAACTACCAGTGCGTCGTGCCCTCGACCTGGAACGCCTGCCCGCGCAACGAGAAGGACGAGGCCGGCCCCTACGAGGCCTCGCTGGTCGACAACCCGGTGGCCGACCCGGAGAAGCCGCTGGAGGTGCTGCGCACCGTGCACTCGTTCGACCCGTGCATCGCCTGCGCCATCCACCTGACCGACACGGAGAACGGCAGTGCCATCACCGTGCAGGCCAAGTGAAGCGACGGCGGCGGTGAGCGTGGGCAGCGCTGCTGCGCCCGTCGCGAGCCGCCCGCGCCGCGTGGTGGTGCTGGGCATCGGCAACACCATCCTGTGCGACGAAGGCGTCGGCGTGCATGCGGCGCTCGCGCTGCGCGAGCGCCATGCGCTGCCCGACGGCGTGGAGGTGATCGACGGTGGCACGGCGGGCATGGAACTGCTCGACGCGCTGGCTGGCATCGACCTGCTGGTGGTGCTCGACGCGGTGAAGGCACGGCGCTCGCCGGGCACCCTGGTGCGCCTGGTCGGTGCCGAGGTGCCGGTGTTCTTCCGCAGCAAGCTCAGCCCGCACCAGGTGAGCATCTGCGATGTGCTCGCGAGCCTGGAGTTCGCCGGCCAGGCGCCTGCGGACCTGGTGCTCATCGGTGCCGAGCCGCTGCGGCTGGATCTGGGCCTGGAGCTCACGCCGGAGCTGGCCGCCGTCGTGCCGGCGATGGTCGATGCCGCGATCGAGGAGCTCGCGCGCCGCGGCGTGCGGCTCGAGCCGCGCCACTGAAGGCCGTCTCGCGGGAACCCGACGATGTGCCTGGCCCTGCCTTCCCTCGTGGTGGCCGTCGACGGCTGGCGCGCGGTGGTCGAGACCGCCGGCGCGCGCCGCGAGGTCAACCTGATGCTGCTGGGCGAGGGCGCCGTGGCACCGGGTGACTACGTGCTGGTGCAGCATGGGCAGTTCGCCTACGAGCGGCTGGACGCCCAGGCCGCCCACGAGGCGCTGGCGCTCATCGAAGGCGTGGTCGCGGCCGGCGATGGTTCCGACGTGAGGGCATGGTGAGCGCCACCGCTCAGGTGCTCGGTCCGCGACCGCATGCCACCAGTCCGGCGGCACCGCTGGTGGCTGCATTCACGCGCATCGAGCGCGAGCGCATGGCCGGCATGGCCATGCTCAATCCCCGCCTGCAGGTCGAAGCCATCGGATGGCGGCGCTGGCAGGGGCACTGGCTCGGGGCTTTGCTGTCGCCGTGGTTTCTCAATCTGGTGCTGGTACCGGGCGGGCACGACGGCTGGACGCCTGCCGCCGACGGCGAACGCGTGTTCCATCGATTCCCAGCCGGCGACTTCGCGTTCCTGGGCAACCGCGAGCCCGAACTCGGCGAGTTCCAGAGCTGCTCGCTGTACTCGCCGGTGGACCTGTTCGAAACCCAGCAGGCCGGCCGCGAGACGGCACTCGCAGCGCTGCAGATGCTGCTGGCCCCGCCGCAACCCGTGCCCGCCCCGGGGTCCGCGACAGGTTGCGGCGGCCAGGCCGCTGCGGCGGCCCCGGCCGAGGTCCCGATCGCC
>JABWBN010000098.1 GCA_013360485.1 Burkholderiaceae bacterium
GCTTGCCGCCGCCGTGGTGCAGGGTGAGACACCCGCAGACGATGTCTTGGGCGCGCTGGAGGCTTCCGGGCTGCGCGGCCTGGGCGGTGCGGGCTTTGCTGCCGCGCGCAAGTGGCGCATCGTGCGCGAGCAGCCGGCGCCGCGGCTCATGGCCGTCAACATCGACGAAGGCGAGCCCGGCACGTTCAAGGACCGCACCTACCTCGAACGCGATCCTCACCGGTTCCTGGAGGGCGTGCTGCTGGCAGCGCAGGTGGTCGGCACCGAGGCGGTGTACATCTACCTGCGCGACGAGTACCACGGCTGCCGCGCACTGCTGCAACACGAGCTCGCGCGACTGATGCAAGACCCGCCGTGCCCGTTGCCGCACATCGAGCTGCGCCGCGGCGCAGGTGCCTACGTCTGCGGCGAGGAGTCGGCGATGATCGAGAGCATCGAGGGCCGCCGGGGCGAGCCCCGCCTGCGGCCGCCGTACATCGCGCAGCGCGGCTTGTTCGGCCGCCCCACGCTGGAGCACAACTTCGAGACGCTGTACTGGGTGCGCGACATCGTCGAGCGCGGTGCGCCGTGGTTCGCGGGCCACGGCCGCCATGGCCGCCGTGGGCTGCGATCGTTCAGCGTGAGCGGGAGGGTGCGCCGCCCCGGGGTGAAGCTCGCTGCGGCGGGCATCACGTTGCGCGAGTTGGTCGACGAGTACTGCGGCGGCATGGCCGACGGGCACACGCTGTATGCCTTCCTGCCCGGGGGCGCCTCGGGCGGCATCCTGCCGGCGGCGCTGGCCGATCTGCCGCTGGACTTCGATACCTTGCAGCCGCATGGTGCCTTCATCGGCTCGGCGGCGGTGGTCGTGTTGTCTCTGGCCGACCGTGCGCGCGACGTCGCGCTGGCCGCCATGCGCTTCTTCGCCGCAGAGAGCTGTGGCCAGTGCACGCCCTGCCGTGCCGGCACCGAGCAGGCCGCACGCCTCATGCAGGCGCCCCACTGGGACCATGCGACGCTGGACGACCTGTCGCGGGTGATGGTCGATGCCTCCATCTGTGGTCTTGGCCAGGCCGCGCCCAATGTGGTGCGCTGCGTGCAGCGCTACTTCGCGCACGAGGTGGACGCATGATCTCCTTCACGCTCGACGGCCAGCCCTGCGTGGCGAACGACGGGGAAACGTTGTTCGACGTGGCGCGTCGCCACGGCACGACGATTCCCCATCTGTGCCACCGCGAGGGCCTGCGCCCGGACGGCAACTGCCGCGCCTGCGTGGTGGAGGTGCAGGGTGAGCGGGCGCTGACGGCCTCGTGCTGCCGGGTGGTGCAGCCCGGGATGGTGGTGAGTACGCAAAGTGAGCGGGTACTGCACAGCCAGGCCATGGTGCTCGAGTTGCTGTTGGCCGACCGGCCGCCGCAGGGTCGTGCCTGGGTCGAGGGCGATCCGCAACGGCCGCACGGCGAGTTGAGCGACTGGGCTACGCAGCGCGGCGTGCAGGTGCGGCCCGCCCTGCGCCAGGGCGACCGCCCCGTGCCTGCACCGGACGACAGCCATCCGGCCATGGCGGTGAACCTGGCGGCCTGCATCCAGTGCACGCGCTGCGTGCGGGCCTGCCGCGAGGTGCAGGCCAACGACGTGATCGGCGTGTCCCACCGTGGCGGCGAGGTGTCGATCGTGTTCGACCTGGCCGATCCGATGGGCGACAGCTCCTGCGTGGGCTGCGGCGAATGCGTGCAGGCCTGCCCGACCGGTGCGCTCAGCACCCGCACCTTGCAAGGCGATCGGCGCGTCGATCGGGAGGTGGATTCGGTGTGCCCGTACTGCGGTGTGGGCTGCCAGATCACCTACCAGTTGCGTGAGCAGCGCATCGTGGGTGTGCTGGGCCGCGACGGGCCGGCCAATCGCGGCAGGCTGTGCGTGAAGGGCCGCTTTGGGTTCGACTACGCCCATCATCCCGAGCGCCTGTTGCAGCCGCTGGTGCGCCTGCCGGGCGTGCCCAAGGGGGCCATGCCGGTCGATCCTGCACGCTGGGCCGAGGTGTTCCGGCAGGCGAGCTGGGACGAGGCACTCGGCCTGGCCGCGCGGGGCCTGCTGCGCCTGAAGCAGGCCCACGGCCCGCGCTCGCTGGCCGGCTTCGGTTCGGCCAAGGGCAGCAACGAGGAGGCCTATCTGTTCCAGAAGCTGGTGCGCACTGGCTTCGGCAGCAACAATGTCGATCACTGCACGCGGCTGTGCCATGCCTCGAGCGTGACTGCCTTGCTCGAGGGCGTGGGTTCGGGTGCGGTGAGCAATCCCGTCAGCGACGTGCAGCACGCTGAGCTGGTGCTGGTGATCGGGGCCAACCCCACGGCCAACCATCCGGTGGCCGCTACCTGGATGAAGAACGCGGCGGCTGCCGGCGCGCGCATCGTGCTGGCCGATCCGCGCCGCACGGACCTGGCGCGGCATGCCTGGCGGGTGCTGCAGTTTCGCGCCGATGCCGACGTGGCGCTGCTCAATGCGCTGCTGCACGTCATCGTCGACGAGGGTTTGGTGGACGAGGCGTTCGTGCGCCAGCGCACACGGGGCTACGAGGCGCTGGCTGAACACGTGCGCGCGTACAGCCCCGAGCGCATGGCGCCGGTGTGCGGCATCGACGCGTCCACGCTGCGGGAGGTGGCGCGTGCCTTCGCCACCAGCCGTGCGTCGATGATCCTGTGGGGCATGGGCGTGAGCCAGCATGTGCACGGCACCGACAACGCGCGTTGCCTGATCGCCTTGGCGGCCATCACCGGGCAGATCGGCAGACCGGGTACCGGGCTGCACCCGCTGCGGGGCCAGAACAACGTGCAGGGCGCCAGCGATGCCGGGCTGATCCCGATGATGTTGCCGAACTACCAGCGGGTGGACCATGCCCCGGCGCGGCAGTGGTTCGAGCAGCTGTGGGGACAGCCGCTCGATGCGCGGCCCGGCCTCACGGTGGTCGAGATCCTGCACCAGGCGCTGGCCCCCGAGTCCGATCCGGACAAGGTGCGCGGCATGTACATCATGGGCGAGAACCCGGCCATGAGCGACCCGGACCTGAATCATGCCCGCGAGGGCCTGGCCGCGCTGTCGCACCTGGTGGTGCAGGATCTGTTCCTCACCGAGACGGCCTGGCTGGCCGATGTGGTGCTGCCGGCGACCGCCTGGCCCGAGAAGACCGGCACCGTGACCAACACCGATCGAACGGTGCAGATGGGGCGCCGGGCGATCGATCCGCCCGGCGATGCACGGCCCGACCTGTGGATCATCCAGCAGTTGGCGCAGCGCATGGGGCTGCGCTGGGGCTACGAGGGGCCGCACTCGGGCGTTCAGGCGGTCTACGAGGAGATGCGCCAGGCCATGCATGCCACCATCGCCGGCGTGAGCTGGCAGCGGCTGGAGCGCGAGGGCAGCGTCACCTATCCGTGTGTCGGCGATGACGACCCCGGCCAACCCATCGTGTTCACCGAGCGCGTGCCCACCGAGGACGGACGAATCCACCTGGTACCGGCGGGCCTGCTCACCGCCGCCGAGTTGCCGGACGGCGACTACCCGCTGGTGCTGATCACCGGCAGGGTGCTCGAGCATTGGCACACCGGCAGCATGACGCGCCGCAGCGAGGTGCTGCACGCACTGGAGCCCGAGGCGGTGGCCACCGTCAATGGCCGTGAGTTGCAGCGGCTGGGCCTGCATGCCGGGGCGCGGGTCCGGGTGAGCTCGCGGCGCGGCGCCGTCGACTTGCACCTGCGGCGCGATGATGGCACGCCCGACGGCACGGTGTTCATGCCCTTCGCCTTCCGCGAGGCGGCGGCGAACCTGCTCACGAATGCGGCGCTCGACCCCGCGGCGAAAATCGCCGAGGTGAAGTACTGCGCCGTGCGCGTGCAGCCGCTGCAGTGACGGGCGGCTGCACACCTGCGGCCCGCGACGAGATGTGCAGCCCGGTGTGGCCGCCGGTCAGTGGATCACGTGGGCTGCGGTGGCGGCGCTGTCGCCCCGGCTGGCGGTGGTCTGGGTGATCCGCTGTGCCTCCAGCAGCGCCGGCACCGTGGTACCGGGCAGCGGCCGGGACAGGTGGAAGCCCTGGCCGGTGTCGCAGCCCAGGTCGCGCAGTTGCTCGGCCTGCTCGAGCGTCTCGATGCCCTCGGCGACCACCTGCTTGCCCAGCGAGCGGCCCAGCAGCACGATGGCGCGGATCACTGCGGCCTCGCTCGAACCGATGCGCAGTTGGTGCACGAACGACATGTCGATCTTCAGGCTGTCGATCGGCAGCGTCGACAGGTGCGACAGCGACGAATAGCCGGTGCCGAAGTCGTCCACGCTCAGGCCCACGCCCAGCTCGCGCAGCTCTTCGAGCATGCCGATCGAGTGCGACAGCTGGGTCATCAGGATGTTCTCGGTCAGCTCGATCGTGAGGTGGCGGGCCTGTACGCCGTGCCGGCCCAGTGCGTGCGTCACGCGCGGCACCAGTTCGCCTTGCGAGACGTCCTTGGCCGCGATGTTCACGTTCATCGTCAGTTCCGCAAACACCGGATCGACCTGCTGCCAGTGGTGCAGGTCACGACAGGCCTGTTCGAGCACGAAGTCGGTGAGCTGCACCACCAGGCCGCTGTCCTCGGCCACCGGTATGAACGTGCACGGGCTGACCGGGCCAAGCTCCGGGTGATCCCAGCGTGCCAGCGCCTCGAAACCCTTGAGCCGGCCGGTGTCCAGCTCGAACAAGGGCTGGTAGGCGACCGACAGGCCGGACCCGCCATGCAGGGCGTGGCGCAGGTCGTTCTCGAGCCGCAGGCGGTTGGAGGCCTCGGTGTGCAGGCTCACGTCGAACAGCGCGTAGCGCGCCTTGCCGTCGTTCTTGGCACGGTACATCGCGATGTCGGCATCGCGCAGCATGTCCTCGGGTGCCTTGTAGCCCATCGAGCTGAAGGTGATGCCGATGCTGGCGCTGGCACTCCATTCCAGCCCGGTGAGTTGCAGGGGCTCCTGCAGCGCCTCCAGCAGGCGTTCGGCCAGGCGCACGGCATCGGTGTCGTGGGGCAGGTTGCCGGCCAGGATCGCGAACTCGTCCCCGCCCAGACGGGCCAGCGCGTCGCCCGCGCGCAGGCATCCCTGCAAACGCCGTGACACCTGGACCAGGAACTCGTCGCCGGCCGCGTGCCCCTTGCTGTCGTTGATGACCTTGAACCGATCGAAATCGAGGAAGAGCACCGCGAATCGGTACTCGAGGTGCTCGTCGGTGCGTTGCAGCGCCATGGCCAGCAGCTCGTTGAATCGGTCGCGGTTGGCCAGACCCGTCAGCGGGTCGTGGAAGGCACGGTGGTGCAGGGCAGTTTCGGCCCGGCGGCGGGCACTGATGTCCTGGATCTGCAGAATGAAGCACTGCTCGTTGGTGCCGGGCTCGGAGAACAGGCTGGCATGCAGGCCAGTCCAGACGTCCTGGCCCTGCGCATCGCGGCAGCGCAGTTCCAGGCTGGTGGCCTCGGATTCGCGCAGGGCAACCTTGTGGATGGCGACCTGCAGGCCCTGCAGATCGCCGGGGTGCACGAACTCCCGAAATCCTCGGCCTTCGAGGTCCGGCGGTGCCATGCCCAGCAAGCCGTGCAAGGCCGGGTTCGCCTGTCGGATGCTGCCGTCGAACGCCATCAACGCCATGCCGATCGACGCATGCGTGAACGCGCTGTGGAAGCGTCGTTCACTCAACTCGAGTTCACGCAGGTGGCGGGCCTTCTGCGCGGCGGCGCGCTCGCGTGCAATGCTGGCCGCGAGCTCGGCCTCGCGCTCCAACGCCTCGGCGGCGGCCTGGCGCACGGCGTCGTCGGACTCCTGCTGCAGCGTGAAGAAGTGCAGTGTGGTGAACAGCAGTGCAACGATCAACCCGGAGGCCAGCACCACGGCCACGCCGGATCGCTCGAGCTCGTTGTACAGGATGCCGCCCAGCGCGCCGGTGACCGCATGGGCGATCCCGGCCCAGCCGAAGCCGTGCAGCAGGTCACTGGTCTGCAGGGGCTCGTCGGCCCACATGCGCTGTGCGGCACTGCGCAGCCCGCAGGACAGCACGTGCGCCACGCTGCTCAGCATCATGGCCGCCATCAGCAGGGCGGCCACCGGACTTTGGGTACTGGCCCGCAGCGAAGGCAACGAAGCGTGGACCAGCGAGCCGCACAGGTACATGGCCAGCGAGGCCAGCAGGCCTTGGGTGACCACCCTGTGCCACGGCTGCGGGGTTCGGCGCAGCGTTCCCAACACCTCAGCCGATGCCGCGAGTGTGGCCGCCGCGGGGCCATGCATCAGCAGCACCAACGTCGTGAACACACTGGCCGCCGAGAACGTCTGCTCGGTGCGGGCGATCTTGATCGGGAAGTAGCTCGCCACCAGCGCCACGAGCACCCAGCAGGCCACCTGAAGACCCAGGTTGAGGGGCAACTGCCCCACGGCCAGTGCGCTGTACACCCAGGCAAAGCAACCCAGCAATACCAGCGTCCACCACCCCAGGCCGGATGCCTGACTTCGCCAGCCCAGCAGGCGGCTGACGACGGGAAGGGACGACAAGTCGCGCATCGCGGTTACTGCAGTGCAATCGTGCGTGTCTGGGGCCGTCCCGAGCATAAGGCCGGCCGGCAAGCGCTCAGAGCGCGTCTATGCCACTATCGGCGTGAGCTAGTCGCCACTTGAGGCGCTTGTTACAAAGCGCTGCCGGCCACGACACGAACCGGGGCACGCCCCGGCTCGGGTTCGGAGTCGAACCGCTCCTGGCCGCAGTAGCACAGGAAATGCCGGTTCGCCGCGCGCCCGAACAGCGCCATGCCCAGTCGCGAGGCCAGTTCGTGGCCCATGGCGGTGACGCCGTTGCGCGATATCACGATGGGCACGCCCATGTGCGCGGCCTTCATCACCATCTCGCTGGTCAGTCGCCCCGTGGTGTAGAAGACTTTGTCGGCACCATGAACGCCATGCACCGACATCCACCCGGCGATGGTATCGATGGCGTTGTGGCGGCCCACATCCTCGACGGCCACCAGCAGCTCGGTGCCGCGGAAGAGCGCGCATCCATGCACCGATCCGGCCTTGCGGTGGATGCTGTTGCGCTGGCGCATCACCTCGAGTATGGCGCTCAGCGTGGACTGCCTCAGACGGGCGTCGCCGGGGCCGGGCAGGCGCACGTTGGCCACCTGGGCGAGCGGGTCACCGAACACCGTACCTTGCGCGCAACCCGTGGTGACCACTCGCCGAGCCGTGCGCTCATGCAAGTCGGCAATGCCACCGTGGGTGCGCACGGCTGCAGCGGAGACGTCCCAGTCGACGGTGATCGACTCGATCTGCTCGACGCGCTGTACCAGGCGCTGGTTCACCAGGTATCCCAGTGCCAGCAACTCGGGGTTGGCGCCCAGCGTCATCAACGTCACCAGCTCATGCCGGTCGACGAACACCGTGAGTGGCCGCTCGGCGGGAATGTGCAGTGCGCGGCGCTCGCCGTACTCGTCGATGATCTCGATCTCGCGCAGCAGTGTGGCGGCGGCACGGGTCAGGCTGGGCGCACCGGACACCGCCTGCCATTGGGCACTGTGCATGCTCACCTCGAAAGCTGACGGCGCAGCCGGCCGCGCGGCGGTCTCGCAGGCAGGGTCAGGGGCGCGGGATGTGCTGTCTTCGGGTGTCACGGGCGGTCTGCGGATGCAACCGCAACCATGCTACTTCTTTGCCGCAGGTGCTGCTGGCGCCGCCGCAGCCACTGGCAGCGGATAGACGAACGCGCCCGGGTCTGTGCAGGCAGGCGTGTCCACTGGCGCGGGCACCGGCTTGCCTGCCTTGCGCAAGGCCGCCTGGTAGCCTGCCGCCACGCGGTCCATGCTCTTGCACAGTTGGTAGTTCGCCACCTTGCCGGCATGGGCGGCCTTGGCCGCGCTTTCCGCAGCCTTGGCCTTGGCCTCGTCAGATGGTGGCGGCAGCTTCGCCCAGGCGGCGCCGGCGGCCAGCGTGGATGCAACGGCTGCGATCAGGGCGCAGCAGGCGTGCGGCAACGGCTTCATCGGGTTCCCTCCACGGGGCTGAGATTGGCGGGCATGGGCTCGCTGGAGCGCTGGGCCGGGATCTTGCCGGCGCGGATGTCTGCCAGCCACAGGGCATGGTGTTCGGCGGCCCACGCCTCGTCGACCCAGCCGGTGCGCATGCCTTGCCACGCGCCGCGGGTGCCGATGGTGCCCATGTAGATGTGGCCAAGGAAGAGCGCCATCATCAGCATCGCTGCCGCAGCGTGGATCATGTGGGCCACCTGCATGTCGCCACGCAGGTAGGCAAGGCCTGGCAGCACCTTGTCGAGTACCAGACCCGAACCGACCACGATGCCGCCGAGGACCAGCACGCCCGCCCAGAACAGCACTTTTTCGCCGGCGTTGAACCGGTGCGACGGAACTTCCTGGCCGCCGATCATCCCGCCGGCGCGCACCAGCCAGCCGAGGTCACCCGCTCGTGGCAGGTTGTCGCGCACGAAGGTGATGATCATGATCACCAGGGTCACGGCGAACAGCGGACCGACGAAGTTGTGCGCCGTTTTCAGAGCGTAGGTCAGCCAGCCGAACAAGGTGGAGCCGATCACTGGCAAGAGCACGAACTTGCCGAAGGCCATCACCAGCCCGGATATCGCCAGTACCGTGAACGATGCGGCGTTCAGCAGATGGGCCGAGCGCTCGAAGGGCGTGAACCGCTCGACCCGGCGGCCGGTGTCGGGCAGGTGACCCCCAAGCGGGCCGCGCCGCCAGTAGAACAGCGCCAGTGCCAGCACTGCCACCAGCAGCAAGGCGCCGCCATAGGGAATGATCCATTGGTTGCGCACCTGCCGCCAGGCCTCGCCGGCGGTGGTCAGGCGCGAGCCGGGGTACTGAACCATGGACTGGATGAGCACGCCCTGTTCTGCGCCAGGCAGCGAGCTGTAGGCCGGCTGCGCGCCGGTTTCGCGCACGACAAGAAGGCCGGGCGGCGCGAGTGGGTGCGCGCGCTAATGGTGCGCGCCCCGGACGCCGACGCCGTCGTCCGGAAATTTCCGCGCCAGGGTGCCGGCGTCCTCACCTCGATGGTCGAGTCCGACGGTCTCGTCGAGCTCGGCGAGGACGTGACCCACGTGACGCCCGGCGAGACGGTGGATTTCCTGCCGCTCAGCGAGGTGGACGCGTGACACCGACAGGCGAGAATTCCGGCCTGACGGCCCAGCGCGTTCGCACGAGCCGGGGGCGCGAGGAGAAAGACTTCGGCGCGCTTCGCGCGCCGGCTGGCATGAGGTCTGAATGAAAATTCTCTATTTCGCGTGGCTGCGGCAGAAGATCGGCGCCGGCGAGGAAGACGTCTCCCCGCCGCCGTCGGTGAACAGCGTGGCGGCGCTCGTTGCCTGGCTCAAGGCGAAGAGCCCCGCCCATGCCGCCGCTTTCGCCAATACGCAGGCGGTGCGCGTGGCCATCAATCAGGAATTCGCCGACTGGAGCGCGCCGGTCGCGCCCGGCGACGAGATCGCGTTCTTCCCGCCGGTCACGGGCGGCTGAGTCGGCTCAGCTTGTCTTCCGGTAGCCGCGCTTCTCCATGCAATCTTCGTCGACGATCTCCCGAACGCGCTTTTCGTCGGCCGGAGTCTGCAGCACGCGGCGTTGTTCGCGGACCGTCGTGCACCAATAGAGGTCGCGCTTGATGTCTTCCGGCGTGGCGCCCTGCTTGGTCCACTGCTCGTGCGACGGCGCGGCGGACGTGCAGCCCGCCGCCAGCACCGCGGCGAACGCCGCCAATCCGTGGCGCAGATCCATCCGATCCTCCGTGCTTCTCGCGACGGCGCGACAATGGCGAGGACGGCCGGCCGCTGTCAATTCGCGGCGCCTGCGCCTTCCGGCCGCTTGACCCCGGCGCGCCGCAGGCCGAGATTTCCGGCGATGATACGGGTCCAGCGCGACGATTTCGATCCCGGCCTGGAGCTGGCGCGGCTGACGGCGGGGCGCACCGACATCGGCGGCGCCGTGCTGTTCTGCGGCCTCGTGCGCGAGATGGCCGGCGCCGAGGCGCGCATCCAGGCGATGACGCTCGAGCACTATCCCGGCATGACCGAGAAGATGCTGGGCCAGATCGAAGCCGAGGCGCTGGCGCGCTGGCCGATCTCCGCAAGCCTGATCATCCACCGCTACGGCCGCCTCATGCCCGGCGAGCGCATCGTGCTCGCGATCACCTGCTCGGCGCACCGCCAGGCGGCGTTCGAGGCCAACATGTTCCTCGTCGACTGGCTCAAGACCAAGGCCCCGTTCTGGAAGCTCGAGGAGCGGCCCGACGGCACCGCCTGGGTGGAAGCGCGCGCCAGCGACGACGCAGCCGCCGAGCGGTGGTCGGCGCGCTCGGACAAGGCGGCGGAATAGCGATGGCCGAGATCGTCAATCTCAACAAGTTCAGGAAGGCGCGTGCCAAGGCCGAAGAGGCCAAGCGTGCCTCGGAGAACCGCGCCAAGCACGGCCGCACGAAGGCCCAGAAAAGCAAGGAAGAGCTCGAGCGCGAAAAAATGCGCGACGCGCTGGACGAGGCGAAGCGCGACGAGAGCGAGCGGACGTAGCGTTCCCTCGCCCCCCGTTCGAAAGCGAACTCCGAAAAAGTTCCGGCCCAAAGCCCAGGGTTGCGGCGAAGCCGCTACCCTGGGATGCCCACGGGAATTCCGTTCACCCCCGAAGGGGCTGTGCCGCGGCGCCACAACCCCTTCGGGGTTGATCAATATCTGCATCGAGATCCCGGGGGAGCCGCTGCGCGGCAGCCCTGGGCTTTGGGCCAGAACCGCTTCGCGGTTCTCCGGCCGCTACCGCAGCTCAATGCCGGTAGTCCGCCGCTTCCTTGTCGAGAATCCGTTTCAGCGCCTCGAAATGCGCGGTCTGCTGGGTGTGGCCGATGGCGCCACGCATCTGCTCGGCGGTTCGGGCCCGGACCTCGGGCCGCACCAGCTTGAGCTTCTTGCCGGTCGACAGCGCGAGCACCGTCGTCATGCAGGCGCGCTCGAGATAGTAGAGCTTGTCGTAGGCCTCGTGCACCGTGCTGCCGGTGACGATGACGCCGTGATTGGCGAGGAACAGCACCGAGCGGTTGCCGAGCTTGGCCGCCATGCGGTCGCCCTCGGCCTCGTCGAAGGCGAGCCCGTTGTAGTCGGGATCGTAGGCGATCTGCTCGTGAAACATCAGCGAGGTCTGGAGGGCCGGGAGCAGCTCCGGCTCCTCGAGCATGGTGAGCGCGGTCGCGTAGGGCATGTGCGTGTGCAGGATGCAGCGCGCCTGCGGCGCGGCCCGATGCAGGCGCCAGTGGATGTAGAACGCGGTAGGCTCGGGCGGCGCGTCGCCCTCGATGAGCTTGCCGTCGTTATCGACCAGCAGCAGGCTCGACGCCGTGGTTTCGCGCCAATGCAGGCCCTGCCGGTTGATCAGGAAGCGGTCGGTCGTGCCCGGCACCATGAAGCTGAAATGATTGCAGATCGCCTCGCTGAAGCCGTGGCGCTCGGCCCAGCGGAGCGCGGCGGCGAGGTCGATGCGGGCCTGGCGGAGGGGGTCGGCGGCGGTCATGGTCCTGCACCTTCGTGTCGTCCTCCGCATCGTGCCGCGGCGGCGCGGCAGGTCAAGCCCCGGCGCCGGCCGCAGAGCCGCGAGAAGCGCCATGCATCGTTTCGATGCGAAAACACTTTTGGCTAACGGTGATGTGATGCGCTTTGATCCCCGTCGCCAACCGGCGCTTCTATAGTCCGCCGCGTCCGCGCAACCCGCGCGGCGCTGCAACGACAAAACCCAAGAGGAGTTACCCATGAAGAAGGTTTCCGCCATCGCCCTCGCCTCCGCCGTCGCCGGCGCGCTCGCGCTCGCCGGCACCGCCGTCGCCCAGACCAAGGGCGCCAGCGGCTTCAAGTGCTGGGGCGTCGCCAAGGCCGGCCAGAACGACTGCGGCAACGCCGCGAAGACGCACGACTGCGCGGGCCAGTCGAAGACGGATTTCGACCTCGGCGAGTGGAAGGCCGTGAAGGACGCCGCGGAGTGCACGAAGATGGGCGGCGCCGACAAGCCCGGCAAAGGCAAGAACACCAACGTGAAGATGTAACGGACGCGCAATGCGATGATGGCGGGGCCGCCCGTGTCCGCGACCGACCATGGGACAGGACCCGGACCGATTCCCGCGCGAGCGGGAATCGGGCTCCGCCATCCGCACGTCCGGCAATTCCTCGACGCCCCGCCGGCGATCGGCTGGGTGGAAGTGCATAGCGAGAATTACCTGGCCGCGGGCGGGCTGCGCCTCTCGGCGCTCGAGCGGATCCGCCGCGATCTGCCGGTGAGCTGCCACGGCGTCGGCCTTTCGCTCGGCTCCGCCGAGGGCCTCGACGACGCGCATCTCGCCGCGCTCGCGCGCCTGTTCGAGCGCATCGAGCCGGGCCTCGTCTCCGAGCACGTCTCGTGGAGCGTCTCGGGCGGCGTCTACTACAACGACCTCTTGCCGCTGCCGCTGACCGAGGAGGCGCTCGGCGTTTTCTGCCGCAACGTCGACCGCGCGCAGGAGGCCTTCGGCCGCCGCATCCTGGTCGAGAACCCGTCGACCTATCTCGATTTCGCGGCCTCGCGCATTCCGGAGCCCGAATTCATCGCCGAGATCGCGCGCCGCACCGGCTGCGGGCTGCTGCTCGACGCGAACAACATCCATGTGAGCGCGCACAACCGCGGCTTCGACGCCGGCGCCTATCTCGCCGCGCTGCCGCTCGCGGCCGTGGGCGAGATCCACATCGCCGGCCATGCGCGCCGCAGCATCGGCGGCGAAACCGTGCTGATC
>JABWBN010000099.1 GCA_013360485.1 Burkholderiaceae bacterium
ATCGCGGCGAACCTGATGCGCATGGACGCGGTGATCCTGGACGAGTTGGGCTACCTGCCGTTCAGCCAGGCCGGAGGCGCCTTGCTGTTCCACCTGCTGAGCAAGCTGTACGAGCGCACCAGCGTGATGATCACCACCAACCTGACCTTCGGCGAATGGGCCGCCGTCTTCGGCGACGCGAAGATGACAACCGCGCTGCTGGACCGGCTCACGCACCACTGCCACATCGTGGAGACCGGCAACGAGAGCTACCGCTTCCGGCACTCCAGCGCCACGGCCAAGACGCGCATCAGGGCGCGCGAGCAGGCCAAAAGGGCGAAGCCGACGGCAGACGCCGAGCCATTCTGAGCGGCCGCCGCGCGGGGCAAGCCGCTACGGGCTACGCCCTGCGCGGCTTGCCCCGCGCACCATCGACAACGACAACAGCAGAACCGAGAACAGCAAACACCGTAGACTTATCCACAGCACGTCGCGCTCGAGGCGTGCTTCCACCCCTGGTCAGTGTTCAGTCGGCACGGGTGGTCAAAATTCGGTCGGCGCGCACACGCCGTTGTCATCGACGACGCCGGCTGGTGCTTCGCGACCCCGCCGCTGCTGGTGGACGCAACGATGGAGCGATCCACGGCGCCAAACGCGATGCGAATGGGGCCCGACCAGCTGGCGCAGGTCGTTGCGGCGCTTCAGCCCGCTCGGCCTGGCGACTCAGAGGCCACACCAGCCCCTGAGATCGGTGCCATCACGGCGTCGCCGCAGCAGATCGCACAGACTCAGGAGGCCCTGGCCGCCGACCCGCCGCAGCGCTTCGACGTGGCGCGCAAGGTGCAGGTGTTCAACGCTTTCGTCGAGTTCGTGGAGCTGGAGCTGCTCGGCACCCAGATCACGCGACAGCGCGTGCAGCTGCCCCCAGAGCTGCTGCTGGCGGTGAGCGACCAGGCCACGCGCGAGCGCCTGACCACGAGCTTTCGCCTGGTCGACCCCGAAGCCACCATCGGCAAGGGCGCCGTCGCCTTGCGCAAGAAGATCGACGCGCTGCGCAAAACGCAGAACCTGCACGCGTTGAAGGACTTCGGCACCGTCAGCCTGCGGTCCAACCGCAAGCGGCTGGAAGCGGCCGTGGAAGCGCTTCGAGCCGAGGTGCAGGCCTTCGCCAACAGCGTTCGTGAGCGCCTGGGCAAGGAGATCGAGCACTCTCGTCAGCAACTGGTGCGCAGCCTGGTGCCCGCATTGAAGGCCAAGGCGCCCGACGCTTTGCAGTCGGGTGTGGTGGGCAAGCCGACGCCTGACCAGATCAAGCGCTGGGTCGAGGTACAGCTCGATCGCACCTTCCCCGACGTGGAGTCGCTGGTGCGCGACATGCGCCTGGTGATGTCGATCAAGGCGGTGACCTACGAGACGCTGAACGACCCGAACTTCCAGGCGGCGGTGCGTTCGGCGTACCCGCTGGTGGACTTCGACAAGCCCTTCCGGGAGTTCAGCGCCGCGCCGTCGAAGCCCCAGCCCGAGCTGCCGGGAATGGGCTGAACAAGAACCACACGACAGGAGGAACACAGCCCATGGCCGAAGCCCACGCCACCCCTGGACCCATCGCTGTGACGGCCGAGGACGTGCTCGAAACGTTCGGGGTCATCGAGCAGCGGGCTCGCCAGGGCCTGCAAGGCGACACCTACCTCAGCGCCGAGTCGATCGGTGTCATGAACCCGGCGCGGGAAGCTGCAGCGCTGCAGACGCTGGAACGCATCAACAGCGAGAAGGCAGGCGCCTATCTGGCACTCAGCCGCGAGCCGGCGATTGCCCGCGTGGTGGTGGCCGACGAGAGCGGCGCGCTGCGCACCTACTACGTGTGCCGCGCCTCGCCGCCCGCCAGCCTGAGCGGTGTGCCGCTCATCTCCTACCGCTCCCCCATGGGTGCGCTGGCCTCACGCACGGTCGGCGCAACCTTCCGCCGACCCGACGGCCAGGAAGTGGAGCTGCGCCAGCGGGCCCGCCTGTTTCCCGTCCGGCAGGACGCCTGGGACTCGCGGGACAGCATCTTCGAGGGCGACGACTTCGCCACGGTCACGGTGCGGTCGTTGCGCGAGCTGCTGGCGCCGCCTGCCGAAGACCTGGAAGACGACCCGCTGGAGGCGCTGCTGGCTGCCGAAGAACAGGCGGGCAATCTGATCGCTGGCGTGCGCCGCAGCGTTATCACCAAGATGGGCCTGCGCGACCGCCCAGTGCTCGACGAGTACCAGGACGGTATCTTTCGCCTGTCATTGGCCAGCCGCTTGTTGATCCTGGGCCCGCCGGGCACCGGCAAGACGACCACGCTGATCCGCCGTCTGGGCCTGAAGCTGGATGCTGAGTTCCTGGACGAGGACGAGAAAGACCTGGTCCGCCGGCTGGACGAAGCCAGCGACCTGCCGCATGCGCAGAGCTGGCTGATGTTCACGCCCACCGACCTGCTGCGCCACTACGTGAAGGAGGCCTTCGCGCGCGAGGGCATCGCCGCGTCGGAGCAGCGCATCGGCACCTGGGCGGCCTATCGGGTGGACCTGGCACGCAACCGCTTCGGCATCCTGCGCACGGCTGCCAGCAGCGGCATCTTCGTGTTGAAGGAATCTGCCGCCACGCTGACCCCTGCCGCGCTCAAGCGGCCCACCGAGTGGTACGCCGACTTCGACCAGTGGCAGAAGGCGGCCTGGCTGGAAGGCCTGCGCCAAGCGGCGCAGGCGCTGGCCGAAGATCCGGACCCGGCCGTTGCCGGGTTGGCCGCACCCGCGCTCGAGGCACTGGCCGGTGCCGGGCCGGATGAGGTAGGCACGGTGGTGGTGACGCTAAGCGCCGCTTCGCGTGCTCTGCTGGACCGCATCGCGGAGATGCGCGCCTTCACCGACGGCAAGCTCAAGGAGGCCTTGACGCTGCAGCTGCGGCGCAACCGGGCTTTCGTCGAGGAACTGGCCCGCTTCATCGACACCCTGACCGATGCCGCAGGCGATACGGACGACGAGGACGACGACGACGCCGAAGAGGACGATGACGACGACGTGGTCGAACTCGACGCTGGCCGGATCAAGGCGACGGTTCAGGCCTACGAGCGGAGCCTGCGGTCGTATGCGCGTACACGCGCCAAAGGCAAGTCGCTCAAGAAGGGGCGCCGCGCCAGCCGCATCGTCGAGTGGCTGGGGGAGTGCGGGCTGGCGCCGGCCGAGCTGGCGGCGGTAGGGCGCAGCCTGGTGCAGCAATCGCTGGCGCGCAAGCTTGTGAACCCAGCTCGCAGCTTCGTGAACCAGATGCCGCACCGCTACCGCAGCTTCCGCCGCGTGCGCCAGGCCGAAGCCAGCTGGTACGCGCCAACCGGCAGCTACCTGAAGACCGACCTGCACCCACTGGAGCTCGACATCGTGTTGTTGGCCCTGCTGCGCAACGGTGCCGCGCTGCTGCAGCGGCCGGCCGTGCAACGCGGCATCGCCGACGCACCCGAGTGGGCTGCGCTGCGCCCGCTGCGTGGCGCCATGCGCCACCAGGTGCTGGTGGACGAAGCGACCGACTTTTCACCGGTGCAACTGGGCTGCATGGCCGCGCTGGCACATCCCATCGGGCGCTCATTCTTTGCCTGTGGCGACTTCAACCAACGACTCACCACCTGGGGCAGCCGCAGCCTGGACGAGATGCGATGGGCCTGCCCTGGGATCGGTGACCAGACCATCCACATCTCGTACCGACAGAGTACGCAGCTCAATGAACTGGCAAAGGGCATCGTGCGTTTGGGCGGTGGCGACGACAGCGCCATGGACCTGCCCGAGGGCGTGGACAACGATGGCGTGCCCCCAGTGCTGGTGGAGGGTGTGTCCGCGACAGCAGACCTGGCGTCGTGGCTCGCTGACCGAGTGCGCGAGATCGAAGCCTTCGTCAAGAGCCTTCCATCCATCGCGGTGCTGGTGATGAGCGAGGCCGAGGTCGAGCCGTTGGCCCATGCGCTGAGCGAGCGCCTGGCCGACCACAACATCAAGGCCGTGCCTTGCCGCGACGGGCAGACGATGGGTAACGAGAACGACGTGAGGGTGTTCGACATCCAGCACATCAAGGGTCTGGAATTCGAGGCGGTGTTTTTCGTTGGCATCGACAGGCTGGCGGCCGAACAGCCCGAGTTGTTCGACAAGTACCTGTACGTGGGCACGACCCGCGCGGCGACCTATCTGGGCATGACTTGCCAGGAATCGTTGCCGGCCGCGCTGGATGCGCTCAGGCCGATGTTTGCAGCGCGCTGGTAGCGGCGGCGATAGAGGAGCGCGACGATGCGACTGGATACAGGCAACGTGCTGGCGGCGAAGATGAACGCGCACCGGCATCAATGGAACGGGTCGATCTGCGCGCAGCCCCAAGGATGGAACTGCGGGGCCGATGCCACGTTCAGGGAAAACTACTGCGCCGCCGGCGTGAGCCGCTGCTTTCACATCGACGTGTTCAAGCCTGTCTCGCCGCGCTTCGTGGTTCCTGACACCACGGTCATCCAGGCGGTTCGCGAGCAACCGAGGCTGCTGGACGACCAGATCCTGGTGTTCTACGGCGGACGCTTTGGGGCCCAGCAGGGCATCGTCCAGGGAGATGTCGAGCACGCTCTGTACGGCCTGTACCGGGTGAAGGACGCCGTGCTGGACGACAGCCGGACTCCTCACCGCCTGCTGGTGGAGCCGCACCGCGACGGCTGGGCGATGCTTCCGCGCTTGAAGCTGGGGCAGGCAACGCTGCGCAGCGTGCATGGCGTGGCTTACCTGAAGCAGCTTCGCGCCAAGACGCTGGCGGACATCATCACCCAGGCGCTGGAGGAAGTGGGTGCGCAGAAGGTGGATGGCTGGACTGCGGAGCATGAGAAGAACCTGAAGCGCGCGAGCGAGCAGTTGCCGCAGTGGCTGCGAAAGGCCGAGGAGGCCTGGGCCAAGCTGCCCGCGCCGCAAGCCCTGCAGAGGGTCGTCCAGGCGCCGGCATTCCCCTCGGCAATGGCCGAAAAGCTGTCCAAGCTGAAGATCGTGACGGCACCGCCGGCCGCAACGGAACTTTCTGTGCACCCCGTGCCCGAGCTGGTCCCCGCACCGCCGCCAGATCTTGAATCGGCCCAACTGGTCGAGGTGCCCACCGCGGAGCCGTCCAACTTGGTGGAGGTGCCCTCCGTGGCACCTGCGGAGTCGGTGCCTATCGATACGCCAGCCCCGGCCGCACAGGCCGAGGCCACCACTGTGGCCGAAGCTCCAGCCGTGGAAGCCACACCTGCGCCAGTCGAAACTCCAGCCGCCGCCGAGCCCGAGCCCGAACGCCAGGCTGTGTCGGAGCCCGAGATAGGGACTGCGCCCGTCGCCATCCCTGAACCCGATGCAGCCGCGGTGTTGGCCGAGCGCCTGGACACGCCGCTGATCACGGCCCTGAGCGTGGCGTTCATGACCAAGAGCTTGGTCATCCTGACCGGAGCGCCCGGCGCCGGCAAGAGCTGGATTGCCAGCCGCTTGTTGGACGATGCCAGTCGCGAGCGAACCGTGATCGTTCCGGTCGCCTCCACTTGGCGTGGGCGTGAGGATCTGCTGGGCTACGTGAACCCGATCACCGGCAGCTTTGAGGCCACTGAATTCACGCACTTCCTGTGCGACACGGAAGAGGCCTGGAGTCGCGGCGACAGGCGAGCGCGCTTGGTGGTGTTCGAGGAGTTCAACCTGAGCCAGCCCGAGCACTGGCTGAGCGATCTGCTGGTGCGCCTGGAGTACGACCCCGAGTTGAGTGCTGACCGAAAGGTAGTGCTGGGCGGCAGTGCGATTGCAGGTCGACCGAGTCGTCCATGCGAGGTGGTGCTGGTCCCCAGCCTGCGATTCGTTGCAACGCTGAACAACGATCACACAGTCAAGCCTTTGTCGCCGCGCGTGCTGGATCGAGCGGCCTTGATCGAAGTCTCAAGCAGTGGACGCGTCGCTCTGGAGCGGGCAGGGCTGGCGATCTCTGACGATCTGGCCGACCTGATCGATGACCTCAATGACTTGATCGCGCCACGCGGTGCGGCGTTTTCCGTGCGCTCGGCGCGTTCGCTGCAACGAGCGCTGGCCGCCAACGCGCTGAAGCCATCGCATGCGCTGGACCTCGTCCTGGCGCAGGAGGTGCTGTCACGGGTGCGCTTGCTCGCCGGTGACCCGCGCGACGAGCAACTGATTTCGCGCTTGCAGGCGTGGAGCCAGAAGCCCGAGTGCGCCGACCTGACGGTCTGTGCCGCACGCATCGCCGACTGGGCCGAGTCCTTGGCCGCCGGCCGTGACGTGTTCCAGGCATGAGCATCAGCCCGCCATCATGGTTGCCGCGGGTGGTGGACGACCTGCGCGCGGCGTCTGCCGACCTACTGGAGCCCGGGCTAGCCAAGTCAATGCCTTTGGGCATGAACGGTGGGCACGGACCCTTGCTGCGCGGATTGCTCGCTCTGACCGACGCTTTCGTGGCACTGGCGCCTCGGGTGCTGTCGGAGGTGGACGCCACGGCAGACAGCACCGTCGGCGAATGGCGCGCCGTGCGCGTGCCGCGCGGCGCCCAGCCATCCCGCGCTCCCTACGACTACGCGCAGCACGACGGCACCTTTGTACCCATGCGCTGGCTCCGTTTCGAAGCCGCTGAGCGGCGCAACGAGCCGGCCTTGCGGTGGGCATTGCACATCGCACTCAGCATGCAGCAGGAATTGCTCAAGCATGCGGCACGACTGGAGTCTCAACTGCAGGAGGCGCTGCTGGTGCGCGCCGGTGAAGACGAGTATGCAGTGCACGATGCCGAGACGCTGCGCGGACTGTCAGGAAGCGTGCAGCACCGCCTCGTCGGGCTTCGCCAGTGTGAAGCCGGGATACGAAACGCTGCGGGCCGGCGAATCGCTCCCGGCGACCGTCCGCCCTCGCCGTACCCGCAGCAGCCCGCATGGTCACGCCTGAAGCGCATCGCCCGCGAACTCTTCAACCCAGAGGCCATGTTGGGCACCGTGCTGAACCAGGTGCTGGCCGAGCCCATCCCGATGGCGGACGTGCCGTTCCTGTACCAGCGCTGGTGCGGTCTGCAGCTGCTCCTTGCCTTCGAGCGCCAGGGCTGGGCGCGACGTGGCGACTTGGTGGGCCCGCTGTTCCTTGGCGGCCGAGTCGAATTGGTGCGCCCGGATGCGGCCGACGTGGTGGTGTGGATCGAGCCGCGCGTGTCCCAGGCCACGATGACCCTCACTGGCTGGGGTGTACCCCGTGGCAAGCGGGAGCTGACACCTGACTTCCTGATCACATGCGGTGCCGCGGGTGTACGCGATGCTTTCGTGCTCGATGCAACGTTGTCGCGCAAGGACGACATCCTGGACGAGAAGTCCAAGTACCGACTGGGCATCGTCGGCCTGGACACGCAGTTCGTCGCCGGCGTTCCGGTGCAACGGCGGCCTTTGCGCTCTTGGGCAGTCGCCCCGCTGCAAGGCTCGAGCTGCCGCCTGAGCGATCCCGAGGGGCGCACGGGTAGCATCCCGCTGCGCCCAGTGGATCTGGATGTTGGGCCGCTCGATTCTTGGGTGGCCGATGTGTCACTGCACGCGCGCCGGCAGACGATCACCACCGAGCTGGAGGCTGCCTGAGATGCAGCTAGAGACCCTGGGACTGCTGGAACGCGGCGAGCTTCGCAAGGCAGCGATCGATTGCGGCTTCGACATCGTGCAGGAGGAACCGGCCTGGGTCGCCGCGGCCAGCACGCACGCTCCCTTGAAGGTCTGGTTGGGCCGGGTGCCACATGGCGTGGTGGCGGGGCTGTCGATGGCGGCCGTGCGCGCGGAGTTGCATGCCGGCGCGGAGGTCGCGGTGTCACCACCCGCGCCGGCGGCGGCTTGCTGGCTGGTGTTTGACGGCGTAGCGGCACTGGACGCCACGCTGCTGCACGCCTGGCAACTGTCGCGCGCGTTGCCGAATGAACTGGAGCGGGAGTTCCAGCAGCGGGTCGCCACCGTGTCGGCAACCGAGCGCGATGCGACGGTGAAGCAGCGAATCGGCCAGGATCTGTTTCGTGAGGGCCTGATGGTGCTGTGGGAGGGTCGCTGCGCCATCTCAGGGCTGGACGAACCGTCGTTGCTACGCGCCAGCCATGCGTTGCCCTGGGCTCAGGCATCGGACGCCGAGCGGCTGGACGTGTTCAACGGGCTGCTGCTGGCGGCCCATCTGGATGCCGCGTTCGACAGCGGTCTGCTTGCCATCGACGAGGACGGAACGGTGTTGCTCTCTCCCAGGCTGTCATCTGCGACGACGGAAGCTTTGGCTGTACGGCCTGGCGCACGCGTGCGGCTTTCGGCCGGGCATGCGCGCTACCTGGGTTGGCACAGGCTGAACAAGTTCAGGCGTTGAGCGATGGTGACTTGATGAACCTCAGGTGGGGACCCTGGGGACAGCCGCGCGAACGCGGCCACGTCTCGTACTCAGACCTTCGGGTTGATCTCGGCTGCCGCGACCAGAACCTCTTCGTCCATGGCCAGTTGTCCTTGGGGATCAACCGGCGGCCAGCGTCCGTCTCTCACCCGCTGCTCGAACCACCGGTGCATGGCCGCGTCATCGACCGCGTACTCTCCTCGTGCCGACTTCCACACCAGGGCCGGGTTGCGTTCGCGAAGCGATTCCAGCGCGCGTTGTGCCATCTGCGGGGTCACCCGCCCCGTCACTCGCTCACGGTAGAAGCGCAGCGCCTCACCGTCATATGGACGAAAGCGCGGCCCCTGGTCCAGGAGCCGCCACAACACGGCCTGCTCCAGGGGGCGCAGCGCCAAGTACTCGGATTCCATCTGCGCCTCGTCGGCCTGCTGGCGTTCCTTCGCGGCCTGCAGCACCGCCTGCTCGAAGCGAACACCCTGCAGACCCGACAGCGGGCTCAGTGCCTGACCCAAGGCCTCCATGAAGAACTGCGGCCGGTGGCCAAAGCTCTCGAAGGCCTGGAGCAGCGTGGCGCCGTCCACCGGCGCCAGGTCGGGCCGCTGCGCGGTGATGAGCCGCGACACGTGGTCGATGAAGTCCTGGCCCAGCGGCGGCATGCGCGAGATCTGCGAGCCGTAGAACGGCGCGCCGTTGGTGTTGACCAGCCGCAGCAGCTTGTCGCGGTCGGAGCCCGACATCACCAGCATCAGATTCACCTCGCCCGGCCGGTTGAGCTGGTCACGCGCAGACTTCAGCGCCGACATCGTGGCTTCGCCAGCCTCGCTGGTCAGAGCGTGCTGAGCCTCGTCCACGATCAGGGCCACCGGCGCCTTGGCGGCCTCGTGCAGCGCCCGCAGCGCGTCGGGCAGTGTCACGCCGTCGATCTTGCCGATCTTGCTGACGTCGATCTTCAGCGCCCCTGCGATCGTCACGCTCTCCAGGCCGGCCGCCTTGGCCGCGCGGCTCACCACGCCCAGACGCGGCGCCAGTGCGCGGGCGATGGCGTCGGCAATCAACGAGCCGGGGTCGCGCCGCGGGTCGGCCCAGAGGTCCACGTAGGCCACCACGGCACCGGCTGCCTCCAGCGCGGGCTTCAGGTCGGCCTGCAGGAAAGTGGACTTCCCCGTCCGGCGCGGCGCGGCCAGGAACAGGCCGTTGTGCGCGTCGCCGAAGACGGCCTGACCCCGCAGCGCGGCGACAAGCTCCTGGGCCAGCGCTTCACGGGGAAAGTGGATCACTTTATCTCCAAGTACCGGAGATCCGATAATTTACCGGAACAGAGATAAAAGTCAATAACCGTCGTCAACGCCGCTTGCCCGCGCCCTGGCAGCGCCCCCCGCCCTCACCGCCTTCGATTCCCCTCGCCGAGATCAACCTACGATCGCACATCTGCTCTCCCCGTCGCAATGATCCCGGCGTTCAACCACTCGCACGTCCTGCCGCCCTTCGAGGGGGACCGGCTGTCCAGCGCCAGGAGTTCACCCTACCCGGTGACGGCGAGCGCCCTGGTTCAGCGGATGGCGGGCAGCCGAGAGAGATGCGCCATCCTGGCCGGCCTGTTCCGGTACCGAGCGGCGCTGAGGGCGCTGGGCTTCACACGGGGCTTCCAGTGGCTCGATGGCAGCTTTGTCGAGGACGTCGAGGCACGCGAGGACCGGCCCCCGAACGACATCGACGTCGTCACGTTTGCCCATCCACCAGACGGCATGCTGAAGGAGCAGGTGCAACAGTTGCTTGACGACCATCCGGATCTGTTCGACCACGACCGGTGCAAGGCGGGATTTCACTGCGACACTTCGATCGTCAATCTGACAACCTCGCCGGAGTGGCTGGTCACGCAGACCCGCTACTGGTACGGCTTGTTTTCGCATCGTCGCGGCGATGCCTTGTGGAAGGGGATGCTTCAGCTGCCCTTGGAATCCGATGACGAGACCGCCACGGCTTTGCTGGACGCGCGGCTGAACCCTGGGAGTGAAGATGCTGGCGCAACTTGAAAGGCAGTTCGTGCAGGCCGACCTGGCACAGGCCCGGCAACTGCTGGACGAGAGTTCCCGCCAAGATGATCCGGTGGCCGAACATCAGTACCGGCAGAGAGTGGCGCGCCTCGAGCGCGAGGCCGCAGCCCTGGAGCAAGCTGCAGAAACGGCCGCCGCTGGCGTGGCGCTGTTCTTCGGCGGCCGCCCTGTCGTGGGCTCGCACGGCATCAAGGCATCCTTCGGAACACAGGCCATCGGCCAGTTCCAGAAGCTGGTCAGCCAGCGGTATGCAGCGGCCGAACTCGGGCCCCTCTCGCCGCGCGGTCGCGTTCCGATGAGCGAGGACACGCAGTTGCTCGTCACCGACGTCGTGCGCGGCTCCTTCGGCTTCGTGCTCCAAGGCACCGAGCCCGCGGTCGGCGACACCTTGCTCAAGCAGGTGGTGGACGAGGTGGCCGACACGCTGTCACGCATGGCCGCCGCGGACGATGCGCTGTTCGACGAAGCATCGTCCCGCGTCGACAACCGCCAGCTCGGCGCGCTGAAGGAGTTTTTCAAGCTGCTCGACGACGAAGGGGCAAGTCTGCGCGTCGTCGAAGGTCAGCGCGACTTTGAGCTGACGCCCCAGGCTGTGCAGCGCGCCCGGCAACGGGCCGAGGCCTTGTCCATCGACGACCGTGTGGAGACGATCGAGGGTGAGATCATCGGCTGGGCCGAGTACTCGTCGCGGTTCGAGTTGCGGCGCCACGCCGATAGTGGCGTCGTGATGGGCACGGTGGCGCGTGACGCAATGGAGCACCTGAGCCCCGAGTTGGCCAACCCGCTGCACTGCCATGTTCGCGCGCTGCTGAAGGTGCGCGAAGTGCGCGCGCGGAACCGCGCACCGCGCAAGACCTTCGCGCTGCAGTCGATGGAAGCCATCGCGCCGCCACCGGGCTGGCAGCCCCGCGCGGTTCAGCAGCCGTTGTAAACAGAGCGTTGGGAAACGGGCACCAGCCGTTTCCGGCCTGTCAGCAGGGCTCGCTTCGTCCGCTGCTCAGGAAGAGCCCGCCTCGGCCAGCACGTCCGCCCACACGTAGGCCTTGAAGTCGGCCACGGTGGTGAAGCACCGGTAGCCCGCCTGGCTGGCCACGGCCACCATCGGCGCCTCTTCGTGCAACAGCACGGCCACGGGCTGGCTCAGCTCTTCCTGCAGGCCCTGCGGCCACGCCAGGTCGAACACCGCGCGCTGTTCGCCGGTCTCCGGGTCGGCGAAGTCGAAGCTGACCACGCCGCGCGGCAGGCCCTGGGCTTCGACCCAGTCGTTCAAGGCTTCGAGCTGCTCCTCTTCCTCGTCGCTGGTCACGCCGCCCAGCACCGTCGGCGCCGTGGGGGCAACAGTCGCCCGGGCCTCCAGCCAGCGAAGGTCGCCGTGCAGCAGCTCTTCCATGCGCCGGTTCATCTCGGCGGCCAGCAGCGTCTTCCGCGCCTCCAGGAAGTCGCGGAAGTTCTCGATCTTCCATAGCTGCGGGTCCATCGGGATCCACTGCGAGGCCAGTGCGCCGGGGTGGCTCGCCTCGAACTCGGGGAAGTACTCCTGCGGCAACCGGTCGCTGATCTTGAGGTTGGTGTCCTTGGTCTGGAAGGCGAAGTTGGCCAGCGCGTTCACCTCCGGCCGGCGGAACTTGGCCTTGTGCTTGTAGAGCTGCGCTTTCGGGAAGATGTGGTGCACCTCCAGCTTGCTCATCTTGCCCAGCATGCTGGCCTTCAGCGGCAGCCCGCTGCCCCAGTCGCGCGCCTCGCCCATGCGCGTCAGCAAGTACAGCACCGGGTAGAAGCGCGCGCCGACACTCCAGCCGGTGAAGTGCCCCGGCTCCACGCGCAGCCCGCCATGCCACAGGCGCAGCTGCTCCAGCAGCTTGTCGAGCCCGCCGTCGTCGCCCTCCAATGCCTCCAGGTCCTGGTCGATGAACGACTCGGTCGAGCCCGAGAACCGGCCCCACATGCCGGCCTGCAGGAACCAGAAAAGCAGCTTGTCGCGCTCCTTCTCGTTCAGCGGGCCGGTGTGCTTGTCGAGAAACCGCACCATCACCGGTACGCCGAAGCGGCCGAAGAACACCTGGTCGTGGTCCAGACCCAGTCGGCCGCCGATCAGGTTCAACGACGCATCGATGTGCTTGGTGGCGCGCTTCAGCGCGGCCTGCACCTCGTCGGCCGTCTTGTCGTGCAGGTGTAGGAACTTGGCCTGTTGGCGCCGACTGAAATTTGACCCCCCTGTGAGGATCGTGCCGACCGAAAACTGACCCAGGTGTTCAACCTACCCTGCCCGAGATATCCACACAGG
>JABWBN010000370.1 GCA_013360485.1 Burkholderiaceae bacterium
TGCGCAGCGGCGTGTCGCATGCCGGGTGGGCGTCGACGAGTTCGTCCCATTGGCGTGCGACGTCGGCGAGCGCACTGCGGTCGCCGGTGAGCAGGCGCGCAGTCCACGCGGTGCAGCGCAGTTCGGCGTCGGGGCTGCGCAGATCGCCGTACAGCGTGCTGAAAGCCGCCCAGTCGCCGTCCTTCGCCAGCCGGCGCAGCCAGTCCGCGCGCAGGCGCTCGGCCAGTTGCGAGCCTGCTTCTTCGGCGAGGAAGGTCTGCAGGGCAGAACTCGGGGGCAGTTCGCTACGTGCGAGCAGGTTGGCGAGCAGCCAGTAACGCGGATAGGCATCGAGCGGGTGGGCGTCGCGCACCGCTGCCAGCCGCTCGAGGGTTTCGCGGTCGCCCTTGCGCGCCGCTTCGCGAGCGGCGACGATACGTGCGTCCCCTTCGATGCGACCGGCCTGTGCGAATGCCCGGTCCGGGACCAGGAATGCCGCAGCCAGCAGGGCTGCGCACAATGCGATGTTCATGCCCGGTGATGCCTCCATTTCAAAGCCAACGATAACACAGTGATGATGACCTTTGCTGCCCCGCACCACGATCCGGCGGTCCTGCGCAAGTCGCTGCGCGAGCATGCGCTGCGGCTGCGCGAGCAACTGCCCGCCGAGCGTCGTGAGCGCTTGTCCGCGCGCATCGGCGGCCATCTCGAGAGCGTCGTGAGCGCTTGTCCGCGCGCATCGGCGGCCATCTCGAGGGGCTGATCGCGAACTTGCAGCCGCGCACGCTCGGCTTTTGCTGGCCCTACCGTGCCGAGCCAGACCTGCGCGCGTGGGTGCAGGCCTGGCTGGCGGCCGCCGAAGCTACACCGGCCCGGGGCCCACGCCTGCTGGTCCAGGGTTGCCCGCTCGATCACGCCAGCCTGCATCGACTCGTGGAACAGGCCGGCGCCGGGATCGTGGCTGAGGACGACGAGTGGGGCACCCGCGCAGCGGGTACACCGATCGCCACCGACCGAGAGCCGCTGCAGGCCATCTTCGAGCACTACTGGCGCGACGTGCCCTGCGTGCGCCTGCACCCGGACATCGCGGGCCGTGCCTGGTTCGAACACGCGCTGGGTGACCCGACGCTGGACGGCGTGCTGTTCTACCTGCCGCCGCCCGACGACATCCACGGCTGGGCATACCCCGCCCAGCGCGATCAGGTGGAGGCCGCGGGCCTGCCCTGGATCCTGGTGCGCGAGGACGCGCGCCAGCCCATCGCGCTGGCCGCACAGCTTCAGGCCTTCATCGCCACCCTGCCCGCACGGCGCGCCGCCACCTGAACCCGCCCCATGTCCCGCACCGCATCCGTCAACGACAAGCAGCTCGCCTGCACGCAAGCCGCCGCCGAGAAGCAGCGAACCTGGTTCGCCGGGCTCAGGCGCGATGTCTTCGAGCAGCAGCGCCCCTACGCGATCATCAACGCCGACACCCCGCACGACCTGTTCCACCTGATGGGCGTGCCGGTGGTCACCAACCAATGGTGGGCCGCCGTCATTGCCGCCAAGCGCCTGTCGCCCGACTACCTGGACGGGATGAACGAGCGCGGCTACCACGCCGATCTGTGCCGCTACTGCAGCATGGGCCTGGCCAGCAGCCTGATCGACCTGCAGGAGCGGGCCCCCTGGGGCGGCCTGCCCCGGCCGGCGCTGCTGTGCGCGCGCCTGACCTGCGACTGCATGCAGCGCATCTTCCAGCAGTGGGCCGATCACCTGGGCGCGCCGTTCTTCGCCCTGGAAGCGCCGGGCAGCAGTGTGTTGCCGGAGCGCTGGTGGGAGCTGTCACGCCACCGCTGGACCGAGCTGTGCGAGCCGCACAGGCTGGACCTGATGGTGGCCGAGCTGCGCGAGCTGATCGGCGTGCTCGAACGCATCAGCGGCAAGCGCTACGACGAAGCGGCGCTGCGCGCCTTCCTGCAGCGCGTGAACGAGCAGGAGGAGTGCTTCGAGGAAGTGCGCCAGATGATCGCCACGGCACCGCGCTGCCCTGTGCGCATCAGCGAGCAGATCACCAACGTGATGGCCACCCAGTGGCATCGTGGCAGCGACTGGGCACTGGCGCATGCGCGGGCGTTTCGCGACGAGGTGAAGGCTCGCGTCGACGCCGGGATCGGCGCCTGCGACCAGGAGCGCAAGCGACTGATGTGGGTGGGCGCCGGCCTCTGGCACAACACCGCGTTCTACAGCGACTACGAAGCCAGCCACGGCGCGGCCTTCGTCTGGTCGATGTACCTGCCGTTCGGGCCGGAGTGGTACATCCGCTATGGCCTGGACGACCCGCTGCGCGCGCTAGCCAGCCGGGTGGTCACGATGAACGAGGTGCTCCACAACGCACCCTACGCGCCGGCGTGGATCGTGCGCGAGGCCCAGCGCAACCGCATCGACGGCGCCGTGGTGCTCATGCCCCGTGGCAGTCGCCCGTCGGCCAGCGGAACGTTGTTCATCACCCACGCGCTCGAGGCCGCCGGCGTGCCCACGCTGCTGATCGAAGCCGACATGGTCGACGCCCGCGCCTGGGACGGCGCCGCCGTCGACGCCGCGATGACCCGATTCCTCGAGGAACGCCTGACATGACCCGTGCCACCCTGATGATGGTCGGCGACCTGATCCTGGACGAGCCACAACCCGACTCGTACTTCGAGCCCTCCCGGGCGCTGCTGAAGACAGCCGACGTGCTCATCGGCCATGTCGAAGTGCCGCACACGCTGCGTGGCAGCGAGCAAAGCACCGATGTGCCCGCACCGCCGGCGCATCCCGATCACCTGCAGGCGCTGGCCCGCGCGGGATTCCACATCGCCACGCTGGCGGGCAATCACATCGCCGATGTCGGCCCGCAGGGCATCGCGGACACGGTCGCCACGCTGCAAGGGCTGGGGCTGCAGACCACCGGCGCCGGCGCCACCCTGGCCGCGGCGCG
>JABWBN010000100.1 GCA_013360485.1 Burkholderiaceae bacterium
CCACTGGCTCGACAGCGGCACCCTGCGCCCGCTGTTCCCCATCACCGCGCCGGCTGCGCACCCCTACCAGGTGCGCAGCCGAGACGACAGCCCGGCGGCGGGCGCATTCGTGGCCTGGCTCGACGACGTCTGCGCGCGCTCGCGTGCCCATGCGGCGGAATGGCTTTCCGGTCTGACCTGAGCCGAATTCCGGCCATGGGCGCGCCGCCGCCGTAGCATGGGCGCCTGCAAGGAGACAACGCCACCATGACCGTCATCACCACCATCGAAGACCTGCGCGTACTGGCCCAGAAACGCGTGCCGCGCATGTTCTACGACTACGCCGATTCCGGAAGCTGGACCGAGGGCACCTACCGCGCCAACAGCGCAGACTTCCAGAAGATCAAGCTGCGCCAGCGCGTGGCGGTGAACATGGAGGGCCGCACCACCGCCACCACGATGGTGGGCCAGCAGGTGGCCATGCCGGTGGCCATCGCGCCCACCGGGCTCACGGGCATGCAGCACGCCGATGGCGAGATCCTGGCCGCCCGTGCGGCGGCTGCATTCGGCATCCCGTTCACGCTGTCGACCATGAGCATCTGCTCGATCGAGGACGTGGCCGCCGCGACCCGGGCGCCGTTCTGGTTCCAGCTCTACGTGATGCGCGACCGCGACTTCATCGAACGCCTGATCGACCGCGCCAAGGCTGCCGGCTGCAGCGCGCTGGTGCTCACGCTGGATCTCCAGATCCTGGGCCAGCGCCACAAGGACCTGAAGAACGGCCTGTCGGCACCGCCCAAGCTCACCATCGCCAACATCGTGAACATGATGACCAAGCCGCGCTGGTGCCTGGGCATGGCCGGCACGAGCCGGCGGCAGTTCGGCAACATCGTCGGCCACGTCAAGGGCGTGGAGAACATGGGCTCGCTGTCGGAGTGGACGGCCAAGCAGTTCGACCCGCGCCTGAACTGGGGCGACGTGGAGTGGATCAAGAAGCGCTGGGGCGGCAAGCTGATCCTCAAGGGCATCCAGGATGTGGAAGACGCCAGGATCGCCGCCGACAGCGGGGCCGACGCCCTCATCGTCAGCAACCACGGTGGTCGCCAGCTCGATGGCGCGCAGTCGAGCATCGAGGCACTGCCGGCCATCGCCCAGGCGGTGGGCTCACGCATCGAGGTGCACATGGACGGCGGCATCCGCAGCGGCCAGGATGTGCTCAAGGCCGTGGCCCTGGGCGCGCGCGGCACCTACATCGGCCGCGCCTTCCTGTATGGCCTGGGCGCCATGGGCGAAGCCGGCGTGACCAAGGCGCTGGAAATCATCCACAAGGAGCTCGACCTCACGATGGCCTTCTGCGGCCGCACCCGGGTCGAGCAGGTGGACGCGAGCATCCTGCTACCGGGCACTTATCCGTTGCCCTGAGGCGCAGCGGGTCCGCAGGGCGAAGCCGCGGCGGCAAGCCGCAAAACGCCCGGCATTTGCGCGTCCGGCACAACGAGGCTGCCGCTCAGGTCGGCAGCATGCAGTGTGCCGGCGTCATCGCGTTTGCCTTTGCTTACTAACATGCGTCGTGATTGTCCTCCAGCCTTGATACAGTGTGTCCGAATCACCAAAGCAGCGGCACGTTTCCGAACCCGTGCGGACACGCGATCGCGAATGCCGGGCACTACTACTTCCACGTTGATGGCGCGCACGGCTATCCCTGGTACATGGGTCATGCCGGATACATGCGCTACTTGCGCGAGAACGGGAAGAAGGAGTTGCGCAGGACACGCATTTCCCTACCCAATCCCGAGGGCGCACAGCGCAAGCTCGAGCAGCTCACCGCTCGGAAGTGGACGTGGCTCATCGTGCCGAACAATTGTGCGTCGTTCGTCGAGGAGGTGTTCGCCGCTGGCGGATCCCGCGTATCCAGTTGGTCCAATTGCCCGAAGCTCGGATGGGCTTGACCCTGCTCTTCGTCGGGGCCGCAGTCGTTGGTCTGCTTGTGGGGGCCTACGGGTGCCTGGCCGTGATCATCCTGTTCGCCCCGGAGACCGGCTCTGAGGCGTCGTTGTGGTTCATCCTGCCCAGCGCCGCTGCCGGTGCGGTGGCGCTGCCGATGCTCGTACGACGATTTCGAAGACGCTGACCATTCGCATCGCCTGGCGCTGTTGCCTCTGCGCAGCAGGCTGGCAGGCCGTGTGCACAGCAAGCCCGATCAAGCCGCGGCGTGTCGCTGCCGCACCCGCGACGGGCCGGTGAACGAGAGCAACCTGCTGGGGCGCCCTATCAGCGGGCCTGAGAGCAGGACGGATCCAACACCTCCCCTGCCACACCTCGCGCGGCCAGCGCAGCACCGAGCTTGGCCCGCACGAAGCTCGAGGTGCTGTAGCGGGTGACGGCCAGGTAGTGGCGGTCGACGATCTCGCGCACCATCTCGGCCCAGTCGTCCTGCACCTCGGGGTCGAGAACGAAGTGGTCGTAGTTGACCACGGCGTTCACCTTGTCCGGCAACGTGTGCAGCAGGCGCTCGAGCTCGTGGCGCACGGCCTGCACGTCGTCGCGCGTGCGGATGCTCAGGCGCTCGAAGTTCACGAACAGGGTGCCCGGCTGGCCGCCCTGCCCGGCCACCAGTGTGAAGCGCTCGGGCAGCGGCACCAGCAGCAGGCGCGCGCGCAGCCCCATGGGTTCGTCGCGGAAGATGGCGGCGTCCATGGGCACCGGCGCCGCCTCGATCACCGGCTCGAAGTCCATGTGCGCCAGGATGTCGCGCTGCAGCTCGATCCCCGGGGCGATCTCCACCAGCGCCAGCCCGCGTTCGTGCAGGCGGAACACGCAGCGCTCGGTCACGTACATCACGTCCTGCCCGCGCCGCAGCGCCTCGCGGCCCGAGAATGTGCGGTGCTCCACCTGGCGCACGAACTTGCGCTCGCCGTTGGCCATGAAGCTGCCGACGAACACCACCTTGCGCGCGTTTTGGCTGATATTGATGAAGCCACCGGCACCGGCCAACCGCGGACCGAACTTGCTGACGTTGAGGTTGCCCTCGGCGTCGGCCTGCGCCAGCCCGAGGAAGGCCGCGTCGAGCCCGCCGCCGTCGTAGAAGTCGAACTGGTAAGGCTGGTCGATGATGGCCTGGCAGTTGACGGCCGCGCCGAAGTTCAGCCCGCCCGCCGGAATGCCGCCGATCACGCCGGGCTCGGCGGTGAGCGTGATGAGATCGATCACCCGCTCCTCGGCGGCCACGGCGGCCACGCCCTCGGGCATGCCGATGCCCAGGTTGACCACCGTGTTGGGACGCAGCTCCAACGCGGCGCGGCGCGCGATGTGCTTGCGCTCGCCCATCGGCATGGGGGTCACATGGCCGGCGGGCACGCGCAGCTCGCCTGCAAACGCCGGGCTGTAGGGCTCCGCGAAGGTCTGCATGTGGTACTCCGGCTTCTCGGCCACCACCACGCAATCGACCAGCACGCCGGGAATCTTGACCTGGCGCGGATGCAGCGAGCCGCGCTCTGCCAGGCGCTCGACCTGCACGATGACGATGCCGCCCGAATTGCGCGCGGCCATGGCGATGGCCAGCGCCTCGAGCGTGAGCGCTTCGCGCTCCATGGTGATGTTTCCGTCGGTGTCGGCCGTGGTGCCGCGAATGAAGGCCACGTCGATGGGGAAGGCCTTGTAGAACAGGTACTCCTCGCCGTCGATGGGCATCAGTCGCACGCGCTCATCGGTGGAGCGCTCGTTGATACGGCCGCCGCCATGGCGCGGATCGACGAAGGTGCCCAGTCCCACCTTCGACAGATGACCCGGCTTGCCCGCGGCAATGTCGCGGAACAGGTGCGAGATCACGCCCTGGGGCAGGTTCCAGGCCTCGATCTGCCCGGTCACTGCCAGCTTCTGCAGCGCCGGCACTAGGCCCCAGTGGCCGCCCACCACCCGCGCCACCAGCCCGGCATGCCCCAGATGATTCAGGCCGCGACCGTGGCCGTCGCCCTGCCCGGCCGCGTACACCAGCCCCAGGCCACGGGGGCTGCCGGTGTTCATGAAGCGTTGCTCCAGCGCCACCGCCAGGTTCTCGGGAAATCCGATGCCCACGAAGCCACCCGTGGCCAGTGTGTCGCCATCGGCCGGCAACTGCACCGCCTCGGCGGCGCTGACCACCTTGCCGCGGTCTGCCGCACGCAATGCGGCCATGCGTTCGTGGGCGTGTGACAGGTGAGGCATGGGGGTGCTCCAGGGTCAGTCATGCGGGTGCCGCGAAACGGCCGCGACACCTGCGCCGTGAATTGGAGCCGATCTGTGCCGATCTCGGGGTCCAGACTTACCTGACATCACGCCTGCATGCGAAGGCCAAGTCGCACGCCGTCGGCGGCGGCACGCGCCGACGTCCGGCAACGGTCCGCGCCAGAGCCAGGCGCTCAGCGCTCCGCGGGTCGCGCCCAGCGGGCAATCACGCGCTCGAGGTCAGCCGCCACGACGGGCTTGGTCAGGAAGTCGTCCATGCCCGCGTCCATGCACCGGCGGCGGTCCTGCTCGAATGCATTGGCGGTCAGCGCGACCACCGGAACGCGGCGGTTCTGAGGCCCCGCAACACCGGATCTCAGTTGTCGTGTGACCTCGAGACCGTCGATATCAGGCAGATGGCAGTCCATCAGCACGACATCGAACGCACGCTCTTGCAGACATCTCAGCGCGGTGGCGCCGTCATCGGCCACGTGTGCAGACCATCCGGCCGACGACAACATCGCCTCGACGATGATCTGGTTGACCGGGTCGTCTTCCACGACCAGGACGCGGCGCCCGGCGGCAGCACCATCGTTGACCATCGGCCTGGAACCGACGGGAACACCTATGGCTGGCGTGGTTGAGGCTGCGTCGACCAGGGCACCGGGCACCGTCGTCGGCGCGGCGCCCATGCGTCGCGCGAGATCGCCGCGAAACAGCGGTTTGCGCACGACCTGATGCGGATCCGCACCGCTTGTGGAAGTGTCGTGCCCAGATGCTCGGCGGCGCATGCCGATGCAACGCGGCGGCCAAGCGTGCCCGGCTTGCCGCCACTGCGACACGAGCCCAGGATCGTCGAGCGCGACGAGGAGCCACGGCATCACACCCCGGGTTTCGAGCGTTGTGGACACTGCAAGCCATTCGGCTGCATCGCGTGCCAGGTGCACCGTGCATCCCATGCGTTCCAGGATCGCAAGTGCGGCTTCGGCCTCAGCAGGCCGCGGCTCGATCACGACCACTTCAAGGGCCAAAGCATGCTGCGGGTCGGTCTGTTGGCGTGCAACGGGCAGCGGCAGGCTCAGTTGAAACTGCGTACCCTCGCCAGGCGCGCTCTGCACGTCGATGCGGCCGCCCATGGCCTGCACCAGCCGTGCGCTGATGGCCAACCCGAGTCCGCTCCCACCAAACCGGCGCTCCGTCTGCCGATCGGCCTGCCGAAACGGCTCGAAGATGCGACCCAGGGCAGCCGGGTCGATACCCACGCCCGTGTCTTCCAGACTGAACTTCAGGGTCTGCGCGTTCGGTCCTGGCATCACGCGAAGGACGACCTGCCCCGAGGAGGTGAACTTCACGGCGTTGCCGATCAGGTTCATCAAGATCTGTCGCATGCGCACGACGTCGCCCCGCCGTCGCGCAACGATCGCCGGATCGACGATACAGGCCAGCACCAAACCCTTGGCCTGGGCGATCGGGGCCACGGCAGCGACGACCGAGTCGAGCGCGTCGATCAGGTCGAAGTCCTCATCGGCCAATTCCAGCGCGCCGGCTTCGATGCGACCCAGTTGCAGCACCCCATCGACCAATTCCAGCAGATGCTGGCTGCTGCGCTCGAGCAGCGCCAAGAGGTCGGCACGCCGCTGCGGGTCGTCACCCTGGCTCCTGAGCAACTGGCAAGCTCCGACGACACCATTGAGCGGAGTGCGCAGTTCATGGCTCATGCGTGACAGGAATTCGGACTTCGCCCTGTTCGCCGCGTCGGCGATTTCGCGCTCGCGCTGCAAGGCTTCCGCACGTGCGAAGATCTCATGGCGACGCGCCATCAAAGCGAGCGTCGCACTCGGAAGAAGCACCATAGCGGCGATGGCGATCGGGAACGCCTGCATGCGCGCAAGAGCCGTGAACGCCCATGCCGCTGCCAGCAGCAGCCCGATGCCCATGTGCAAGGCCAGGTCGAGTCGTGGCCGTGTACGCCCGCGCCACACCAGCGCCAGCCCCGGCAGCAGTGCCAGCCCGGTCACCGTCGCATCCGCCCATGACGGCGCGGGCCGCACCACGTGCCCGGTGCCAAGAAGCCCCACCGCCGCTGCCAGCCATTGCGCCCCATCGAACTGGCCTGCCGGCGTCATCACCCGGTTGTCCAGCGCCGCACTGCTGCCGATGACGACGATCTGGCCTGCGAGTCGCCTGCGCAAGCCGGTGCCGTCGCCGGCGCCAAGTGCCGCATCGACCACCTCTGCGAACGAAACCCGCGGCACCGCGCCCTGTTCGATGACCGGCAGCCGGATTCGCCCCTCGCTGTCCAAGGGCCAGCGCAAACGGCCACCGGGCTGCACAGCCCGTGCGGTCTCCAGCGCTTGCCAAACGGCCACAGGCATCACGGGATAAATGCCGGCGCCATCAGCCCCGTTGTGCCACGGCGACAGCCGGCGCAGCCGTCCGTCGGGATCGAGTGGCAGGCTGACCATGCCCACGCGACCCGGCACTGCCTCACGCAGGCGCGCCGTCGGCAGGACCAGCGCCGACCATTGGGTGATCGCAGCCATGGGTACATCGGCAGCATCGGCAATCGGTGGACCGGCGACGCCTGGTTCGTGAGCTGACGACGGCGCATGGGCGATGGGCGAACCCATCGCTGCAGCCGCCAACACGACCGGTGGACCCGGGGCCGCGAGCTCCGCCACCAGCGCCTCGTCGTCCGGACGCGCGTCCGCCAGCACCAGATCCAATACCACCGCCCGTACATGCGCGTCCTTCAGGTAGCGCAGCAGCAAGGCCAGGGCATCGCGTCGCAGCGGCCACGACCCGAAGTGGTCGGCGCGGCTGCGCAGTGAAGCCGCATCGATGTCCACCCAAACAACGCCCTCGACGCGTTGCGGGATCGCGAGACGACGCCAACCGAGATCCAGCAAGACGTCATCGAACCGCTGCAACAGCGACCGGGGCGCCGCGCCCGCCAGCAACCACATCGCCCAGCCTGTCAGCGCGAGTGCGACCAGCAGCCACCGCGCCCGAGATCCCGCACCCCGTCCTGACTGGTCCGCGTCGCTGGTTGCCGCCATCGGCCGCGTCCGATCAGAGTGCCAACAACAGCAGCGGCACCAGCAGCAGCCACCAGCGGTTCGAGGGAATCTCGATTGACTGCGCGGCGCCCCATGGACCGGCGAACCCGTCGGGATCGAGGCTGCGCACACGCAGGTGGTAGCGCCCCGGCTCCAGAACACCCAGCGCCGCCTGCGCCTGCTCGGTCGTCGTGTCGGTCAGTACGACCGCAAAGGACGCGTCGCGCGCCAACTGCAGCTGATAGCGCGTTCCTGCCGCTGCGGCGGGCCAGCGCACGCGCAACCCGCCTTCGTCGGACTCGGCGACGGCTGCACCGGGCGCAGGCGGGATCGCGCGTTGCTCGAACACCTGCGCGTCACCGAACGGCCCATGATCGCCGTCGCCCCTCACGGTTGCAAGTCGCCAGTGATAGCGCCCGGGTGGCAACTCGGCGGCATATTCGGTATCGCGCACGTCTTGCAGATCGACCAGCGGCGCTTCGAACACATCGGAGCGTGCAATCTGCAAGTGATAGCGCGCGGCGCCGTCGGCCTGGGTCCAACTCAGGCGTGTCGGACTGCCCCAAACGCGCGCGCCAGGTACAGGCGAACGGGTGAATGGCGGCTGCGGCCGAGCCTTCAACGTGAACACATGCCGGGCATCCCGGCCTTCGAAGCCGTTGGCGTCTCGCCCGCGCACCCGAAGCTCATAGCGGCCGTCGGGCAAGTCTGCCCAGCGAGCCGATGCCTCCGTGGCCAGACCGTCCAGCAGCAGCGCGTCGGAATCGTCGACGGCAAACACCTGCGCCCGGTAGCCGTGCGCTCCCTCGAGAGCCGCCCATTCGAAACGCAATGGCAACCGCTCGACTCGAGCGGGCAGGCCACCCAGGCCCGGCGCCGTCAACAGCGCCAGGACAGGTCCCGAGCCGGACTGCGCCAGGCGCAGACCTTGTCCGGCCTCGACAACGCGGCTCCCGCTGGCGGCACGCGGCCGGTCGGTGCGGCCCCGTTTGGCCGCGCCATGCACGCCCGCCGTTTTGTCAGCCAAGGCTCGCGCTGCCACCTGGCCATGCAGCACCTCGAGCCGCGTGCCGCCATCGCCGGTGTCGTCAACATGGGTGCGGAACTCGGTGCCCCGAACTCCGAGGTGCGCACTGGGCGTTTCGACCTCGAGCTGGCGCTTGGTACCCGACGGCGGAACCCGCACGTCCAGATCGCCCGCGTTCAACCGAATGTGGGACCGCACGGCGCCTGACGCGCCGAGCAGCACGTGTTCATCGAGCTTCAGTTCGCCTCGCGGACGCAGCAGTACCCGTGACCCGTCGGCCAGGCGCAGCGACACCGCAGCGCCATCGCCGCTGCTCAGCCGGTCCCCCTCGCGCACTTGCATGCCGACATGCACTCGCTCGCGAGCCCCGTCGCGCCACAACTCGACTTCGCCCTGGACGTGGATGATCTCGGCCGGCGTCGCCCGGGCCAGCAACCAGGCCGACGGGATCTCCAGGATACGTCCGGGCTGCAAGCGGCGCGGATCGTGCACCCGGTTGAGCCGCTGCAGGGCCACCCAGGATGTGCCCGGCTTGCAGTCCGTCCGAACCACTCCGTACAGGGTGTCGCCACGCAAGACCGTGTAGCGCCAGGTCGATTCGCGCGCAGCCGCGGAACTGGAGGCAGTCGCCGGTTGCGTCGCGCCCGAGACTTGATGCACCAAGACGGCCAGAGCGATAAGCCAGCCACGCATGCCGCGCCCCATCCCGATCCTCCTGTAGCGATCGAACGATCCCGGGCGACTGCAGCCGGGCATCCGGCAAGCATACGCCACCCCAGGCGCTGCCGCCTGTCGCGACCTGTCACCCTTGGGATTGCCGGTGGCGCTGTGCAAACCGAGCCAGCCGATGCATCATGCGCTGCGTGCCGGCATCGGCAGGCGATCATCGACTTCACTTGACAGGGAAACACGACATGGGTTTTTTCAGCAGCATTCTCCAGAAGCTCGGCATCGGCGGCGGCGACGCAGCGACTCCCGCACCGGCCGCCGCTGCTGCACAGGCAGCACCGGAAGCGCCTGCCGCTGCGCCTGCGGCAGCACCGGCACCGGCGGCCATTGCGGTTGTGGACGTGGTGGCGCAACTCGAAAAGCGCGCTGCATCCAACCCGCAGAAGCTCAACTGGCGCACATCGATCGTCGACTTGCTCAAGCTGCTGGACATCGACAGCAGCCTGGGCGCGCGCAAGGAACTGGCCACCGAACTCGGCTGCCCGGCCGACCTGATGGGCGACTCGGCCAAGATGAACATGTGGCTGCACAAGACCGTGCTGGCGCGCATTGCAGCCAACGGCGGGAACGTCCCCAAGGACCTGCTGGACTGAACGCCGCTGCGCGGCGCGGGCGGTGAGTCGTCAGGCCTTGGGCAGGGTCACGCCACGCTGGCCCTGGTACTTGCCGCCGCGGTCCTTGTAGCTGGTTTCGCAGACTTCGTCGCTCTCGAAGAACAGCACCTGCGCGCAGCCCTCGCCGGCGTAGATCTTGGCCGGCAGCGGCGTGGTGTTGCTGAACTCCAGCGTCACGTATCCCTCCCACTCGGGCTCGAAGGGCGTGACGTTGACGATGATGCCGCAGCGCGCGTACGTGCTCTTGCCCAGGCAGATGGTGAGCACGTTGCGCGGAATGCGGAAGTACTCGACCGTGCGGGCCAGCGCGAAGCTGTTCGGCGGGATGATGCACACCTCGCCCTCGAAGTCGACGAAGCTGCGGGAGTCGAAGTTCTTCGGGTCCACCACCGTGGAATGGATGTTGGTGAAGATCTTGAACTCCGGCGCGCACCGGATGTCGTAGCCATAGCTGGACGTGCCGTAGCTCACGATGCGCTGGCCGTCGGCCGACTGCCGCACCTGGCCCGGCTCGAACGGGTCGATCATGCCGTGCTGCTCGGCCATGCGCCGGATCCACTTGTCGCTCTTGATGCTCATCGCCTGCCGCCGTTCACGCCTGGGCCCCTTTGGGTGCTTGGGGGCCATTTTGGGTGGGCGCATTCTAGGCGCCAGCCTGGGGCCGCGTGGCCAACACGTCACGCCCTGCGGGCCTGCGGGCATCAGGGTCACGCCAGCATGACCAAAATGTGTCAAGCTTGAGCTTGGCCGAGCCGATACCCGGCACAACACCGCCTGCATCGCTGTCACATCCATTCATCTGCGCGCCCGATCATGCCCAGCCGACTGTTCCGCCCTGCCAGCGAGTTGCTGGTGCAGTACGCGCGCTACCACCGCGACCGCCGCAACATCGCCATGCATGCGATCGGCATTCCGCTGGTGCTGTTCTCGATGGGTGTGCTGTCGGCACGCATCGGCGTGGCGGGCATGAGCCTGGCGTGGCTGCTGTGGGCCGTCACCTCGCTGTGGTACTTGACGCGGGGAACGCCCCTCCTGGGCGCCGCTGTCTGTGCACTCAATGCCGCGCTCATGGCACTGGCCCATCCACCGGCCATGGCGTCGGTGGGCGGCTGGCTGGCCTGGGGCATGGGCACGCTGGTGGCAGGCTGGCTGTTCCAGTTCCTGGGCCACTACTACGAGGGCCGCAAGCCGGGGCTGCGCGACGACATCGCCGACCTGATGGTGGGCCCGATGTATGCCGTGGCGCAGTGGTTGTTTTCGCTGGGCTGGCGCCGCGAACTGCATGCCGAGATCGAACGGCGGGCGGGGCCCACGCACCTGCGCGATCTGGCCGCACCCATCGCCCACTGAGGCCACCGCAGCCACCTGCGCGAGTCGCCACTCCAGGGTGGCACACGACTGGGCGACCGCTTTCGCCATCGGGCGCCCACTGCGGTGACCCTCCTGCAAGCCGCATCGCCCATCACCTGAGCGACCTGCGCTACCGGCCCAAACATTCAGAACGTGAATGTCTCTGATTCCGCGAATCAATTGGACGAATTTGGCGTGACCGCCTAGATTGCGGCCCATCGACCGGCCATCCGCCGGAGCCGATGGAGGACCACCGTGCTTCAGATCATCATCCAGGGCCGCGGCGGCCAGGGAGCGCAAACCGCCGGCAACCTGCTGGCCAGCGCGTTCCATGCCCAGGGGCGTCATGTGCAGAGCTTTGCCAGCTACGGCGGCGCACGCCGCGGCACGCCGGTGAGCTCGTTCATCCGGGCCGACGACCGGCCCGTGCGCGTGCGCTGCGATATCGAGCTCGCGGACGCCATCCTGTGCTTCGATGCCAGCTTGCTGGAAGGCCGGTTGCTCGCGGCGGCTGGGCCGCGCACGCTCATCGTCGTCAACTCGGCGCGCAGCGCGGCGGAGTTCGCCAGCAGCCTGCCCGGGCGGCGCATCGTCCCCATCGACGGGCTGGCGATCTCGCGACGCAACGGGCTGGGGCGCATCGTCAACTCGGCGCTGCTGGGTGCGCTGGCCCGCGCCATCGAGGCGCCGACGCTGGACGTGCTGGAGCGCACGCTGATCGACAACGCGCCCAAGCAGCACGACGAGAACATCGCCGCATGCGTTGAAGGCTGGCGCACGGCCGACACCCTGCTGCAGGCGGCAGCGGCCTGAGCGCGCTGCGACCGGAGACCGATCCCATGAGCGAAACCCAACGCCCCGTCGCACCCCCGGCCAGCGCCGGGACGCGCCCGACCTGGACGCATGCCACCACCGAGGCCATCAAGACCGGCACCTGGCGTGCCGCTCTGGCGCGCCACATCCAGGCGCCCTCGCCCTGTCACCAGGCCTGCCCGGTCAACGGCGACATCGCCGAGTGGATCGGCCTGGCCCGCGAGCGCGACTTCCACAGTGCCTGGCAGGTGCTCGCCCGCCACAACCCGTTCCCGGCGATCGCCGGGCGCATCTGCCACCACCCCTGCGAGACGGCGTGCAACCGCACGGGTTACGACGAAGCGCTGTCGATCTGCAAGCTCGAGCGCTTCGTCGGCGACCAGGCGCTCGAGCAGAACTGGACCTTCGAGGCGCCGCCCCAGGAGCTCGGCCAGCGGGTGGCCATCGTGGGCGGCGGGCCGTCGGGGCTGTCGGCGGCGTTCCAGTTGCGCCGGCGCGGCTATGCCGTCACGCTGTACGAGTCGCAACCCGAACTGGGCGGCCTGATGCGCTACGGCATTCCCTCGTATCGCCTGTCGCGTGAAGTGCTCGACGGCGAGATCGCGCGCATCGTGGCGCTGGGCGTGCAGGTGCGCTGCAACCACCCGCTGGCCGATCCCGACGCGCTGGCCGATCTGCAACGCAGCCACGACGCCGTCTACCTGGCAACCGGCGCGGCCATGCCCAAGCGCTTGCCCGTGCTCGACTACAGCCAACCCTGGGTGACCGACGGCGCTGCTTACCTGGCGGCCGCCAACGCGGGTCGAGCGCTGCCGCTGGGCCGGCGCGACGC
>JABWBN010000371.1 GCA_013360485.1 Burkholderiaceae bacterium
TTCGAGAACTTTTCGGAATTCGGGATGAAGTACCCGCACTTCACCCTGTCCATTGGGAGAAAGGTGAGGTCATCGTCGTCGTCAAACTCGTCGAAAGGGACCGACGGATTCAACTCGCAAACGTAGCGTAGCGGGATGGTTTTCCATTCCTGTGAACTCACTCCCCGACCTCCCGCAACTGCTCATCGATGAACAACTGCATCTCTTCCTTCTGCGGCAGTTCGAGGAGGTATTTCGACACGAACAGTTGGTTGTCCATGCCGGCCAAGGCGTATTCGACGAGGGCGTGACTCTTGTCGGTGCACAGCAGGATGCCGACCGGCGGGTTGTCGCCCTCGGTCATCATGTGCCGGCGGTACCAGTTGACGTAGGTGTTGAGCTGACCGAGGTTCTCGTGGCTGAACTTTTCCAGCTTCAGCTCCACGAGCACATGGCATTTCAGGATGCGGTGATAGAACACCAGATCGACGAAGAAATGCTCATCGCCGATGAGGATGCGTTTCTGCCGCGCCTCGAAACAGAAGCCGTGCCCGAGTTCGAGCAGGAAGGCCTGCAACTTCTCCGTGAGTTGCGCTTCCAAATGAGATTCGCTCATCACCTCGGCAGGCTTCAGGCCAAGAAACTCGAAGATGTAGGGGTCACGGATGGGCAGCAGGGCCTGCGGCTCGGCGCCGTGCTGGGCCAGCTCGGCGAGCTTCTTCTTATCCAGCGACAGGCCGGAGCGCTCGTAGTAAAGGCTGCCGATCTGGCGCTTGAGTTCGCGCACCGACCAGTTGCCCCGGATGCACTCGAGCTCGTAGAAGCTGCGTTTGGTGGCGTCGTCGAGGGCGATGAGTTCGACAATGTGCGAAAACGACAACCGCGAAACGATGGTGCTCGCGTTCGCTGCGGGCTGCGACGCCATTGTCCCTGCAATCCGGGAGACGTCTCCCGATTCCACCAGCGGCGGAAGCCAAGCTGCCAATTCGGGAGACAGTGTCTCCCGAATCTGCGGGTAAGCCTGATAGAACTGCCGGTAACGCCGAAGCTCGCGCTCCTCGCTTCTGGCCACATCGAGGCCCTTCAAGGCCTTTGCCAGTTGAGCGAACAGCTTTTCTCCGTACTCCGCCCGATCCTTGCCATTCAATTCGTACTCGGCGATGTAGCAGCCGATCAGCCAGTTTCGCAGAGTCAGGCTGATGTTGATGGCCTTGCCGGCCCGTGCTGCCAGCTCGCGGTGAGCGGTCTGAATGCTTTCGACCAGGCGAGTGAAGGTGGCTGCGTTCTTCACTCCGTCACCTCCCGCAACAAGGCCAGAATCTGCTTCTCGACCTCGGCCAGCTCAGTGTCGATCACATGCAGCGGGCGCGGCGGCTGGTACTGGAAGAACACGCGGTTGAAGTTGATCTCGTAGCCGACCTTGCCGATGCCGCCGTCCTGCTCGTCCAGCGTCTCGCGGTCGATCCAGGCGTCGGCCACGTAGGGGCGCACCTCGCGCAGCACGTAGCCGACGATGTCCTCCTTCAGCGGGATGTTCTCCGCGTCCTTCAGCGCCGGGTCCGCTTCGTACTCGATGTGCTTGCCCTTGCCATCGGCGTACAGACCCAAAAGCGCGTACAGCTCGGCCTTCGTGACGTCAGCGGGTAAGGCCTGGCCGGGGAACAGCGCGGCGAGGTCGAGCGGCGCGACCTTGTGGTGCCTGGCGATGACCAGCGCGGCCTCGGGGTCCACAGTGGTGAAGCAGTCACGGAAGGTCTTCTTCTGCGCCGTGCCCTTCGCGCCCTTGGACCAGCCCTCGACCTCCTCGGGCAAGTCCTTGAACACCTGCTGCACGGCGTCCCAGGCCTGGTTCCAGTCCAGCAGCGGCTCGTCGCCGAGCGCGTCGCGCACCGCCTGCAGGGCGTCGAACAGTTCGGGGCAGGCATTCAGAAAGCGCTCGCGCGCATCCTGGGTGATCTGGAAGCGCAGGCGCAGCGGGCGCAGCACGGTGATGCGGCGGTAGCCGAAGTCGGTGTTGTCGAACACGCGGCTGGTCTCGCCGTCAGCCATGCCGCCGTGCTCGCGGGTGACGGCATCGAGGGCAGCCTGATCGAGGTAGCGGCGCTTGTCGCCCAGGCTGCGCTTCATCGGCGTGTAGCGCGCGCGGGCGTCGATGAGCTGGATCCTGCCCTTGCGGTGGGCAGCCTTGCGGTTGCTGACCACCCAGATGAAGGTGCCGATGCCGGTGTTGTAGAACATCTGCTCGGGCAGGGCGACGATGGCTTCGAGCATGTCGCGCTCGGCTTTCGCCGCTGCCGGCACCGCCGGTGAACAGCGGCGAGCCGTTGAAGACGACGGCCGCACGCGAACCCGGCAGGTCCTTGTTGCCGGGCGCGTAGTCGGCGAACTTGCTGATCATGTGCAGCAGGAAGAGCAAGGCGCCATCGTTGATCCGGGGCAGCTTGCCGCTGTAGCCGCGGAAGTCGGTCCAGCGGTCGATCACCTTCTTCTCGGCCTTCCAGTCCACACCAAAGGGCGGATTGGCGAGCAGGTAGTCGAACGAGGGCATGTCCGCAAAGCGATCGTCGATCAGGGTGTTGCCGAGTTCGACCCGGCTGTCGCGCTGGCCCTTGATCAGCAGGTCGGAGGCGGCGACGGCATACGAGCGCGGGTTGTAGTCCTGGCCATAGACCTTGACGGTGGCTTGCTCGTTGTGGGCGCGGATCCAGTTCTGCGCCTCGGCCAGCATGCCGCCGGTGCCGCAGGCCGGGTCGCAGATGGTGACGATGACGCCGGCCTGGGTGAGCACGCTGGTGTCGGGTTCCAGCAGCAGGTTGACCATGAGCTGGATGACTTCGCGCGGGGTGAAGTGGTCGCCGGCGGTTTCGTTGGCGGCTTCGTTGAAGCGCCGGATCAGGTC
>JABWBN010000372.1 GCA_013360485.1 Burkholderiaceae bacterium
CGCACCATGCGGCTGAAAAAACCAATGTTCAGCTCCCGTGATGCAGCAGCACCCGGCCCCACCTCCACGGTCACTCCGGCTGCGCGCAGCCGGGCAAAGCCCTGGCCTGCGACCAGGGGGTTAGGGTCTTCAAGCGATGCCACCACCTTGCCAATGCCAGCAGCGACAAGCGCGTCGCAACACGGTCCCGTGCGCCCCAGGTGGGCGCAGGGCTCAAGCGTCACATAAGCGATGGCGCCACGCACATCCTGTCCGGCCGCCGCAGCGTCGCGCAGCGCCATCACTTCGGCGTGGGCGGTGGGGTCGTGCCGCCCGATCGGCTGATTGAAACCGCGGCCGACGATCTGCCCGTCGGGCGCGACGATCACCGCGCCGACCGGCACCTCGCCGACGAGCCAGGCGTTGTGCGCCTGGTCCAGCGCCAGGCGCATGCCGTATTCGTCGGCGGGGTCGGGAGCGGTCATCGGGCTCGGTGCTTCTTCGCGGCGAGCCATTGTCGCCGTGCCGATGCTCACTCGTCCCACACTACGCACTCACTCGGCGCTCGGTCGCCCGCTCACTCCCACTCTATTGTCAACGGGCTGGTGCCGCTCATAGGCAAAACGGGCCGTGCGTCGGCCGAAGATCGGCTCGATACCGACAAATCTACCGTCGCGTTCGACGGCTCTGCCCAGGGCTCTGTTGCCTCGATGTCGGGCAACGATGGTTCGCGGCAGGGCCTGGAGAGCAAAGACGGCATGTCCTGGTGTGCAATGACGGTATCGATGGGTCGTTCCAGCGAACGAATGACGGTATCGAGAAGCCGCTTGACGGTATCGCCACCTGCCCTGCATCTGACCCCGCTCTGCCGTTCGAGTGATCACCCTCTGACCATCGGGTTCGACCGCTCATCTTCGTCAGCGCCGACCCGCCCGGCAGGCCGGACGCGCGATCCTCGACCACGATCGCGGCCATACAGACCACCAAGCTCTGCACGGGCCACGTTCGGCATGCGCAACCTAGAACTTGGTTGTCAGGTCAATCCAGCCTTGGGGCATCAGGTGGATGAGCTGCGCTTCGAGCCACTTGTCTCCACCCAGCAGGATGGCCACACCTAGCAGCAAGACCAGCACGCCGAAGCCGCGCTTGACGCGGCCCATGTGCGTCAGTACCCAGCCGCGCACGCGACCGAAGCCAGCGCGTGAGGCGTACGCCGCCGCGACGAGAACGCTGGCCGCACCCAGGCCGAACACACCCAGCACGACAGTGCCTCGCAGAGCGCCCCCCTCGCTGGCGACGATGGTCAGCGCACTGGCCAGCATCGGCCCTGAGCATGGGCTCCACACCATACCCAGCAAGCCGCCGATGGCGAAGGCACCACCCAAGGATCCGGCCTGGAAGCGCGACGTCGCGACGTTGGCGCGTGTAGCCATCGGCGACATGAGGTGCGTAAAGCGTTCGTTCAGCCGGGGCACCAGCATCACCAGCCCGAAGCCGATGAGCAGCAAGGCGCCAGCGATGCGAATGTGGTCGGGGTTGAGCCCGAGCGCGTCACCGGCGATGCCGACCACCAAGCCCAACAAGGCGAAGGCGCCCACCATGCCGGCCCCCATGGCCACGGGTGCCAGCCGGTTCTCCTGGACCGCGCCACCCAGCACCAGCGGCAACAAGGGAAAGACGCAGGGATTGAGCGTGGTCAGGCTGCCGGCCACCCAGGCCAGCCCCAGTTCAGGCGCGGAAACCATCGGCCCGTGATCCGCGTTCGGTCAGAGTGCCTTGGCCAGTGCCTGGCGAAGCTGCTCGGGCTTGGTTTCCCCGGCGCTGCGGGCCACTTCGGTCGACCCCTTGAACACGATCAGCACCGACTGCGAGCGCACCTTGTGCTGGCGCTTCAGATCCTTTTCCTTGTCGTAGTCGGCCACCAGCACTGTCATGCCCTGCAGTTGGCCGCCGGCCTTCAGCTGGTCGAGGGACCGGCTCTGGTTGACGCAGGTCGGGCACCAGTCGGCATGGAAGTGCACGGCCACCGGCTTGCCGGCGCCCTGCAGGCTGGCCAGCGTGGCCCCATCAAAGGGGCGCACCTCGAGGGCTTGCGCGACGCTGGCCATGCCCAGCAGAGAGACGGCCAGCACTGCGGCGAGGGAACGACGGTTCATGAGATCTCCTTGTATCTTCAGTTCAGGGGGAAATGAACGTGGTGGCGGAAGGCTGTGGGCATGTGGTCGAAGGACGGCGCGGTGGGCAACTCGTAGAGTTGTC
>JABWBN010000101.1 GCA_013360485.1 Burkholderiaceae bacterium
GCCACCGAGCCCACCTCGAGCGACCGAGCGCCATCGACGATGTGAAACGGCACCCGCGCCTGCGCGTCGCGGGCTTGGGCGGCGTGCAGGGCGTGCCAGCGCGTTGGATCCGGCTGTGACATGGCTCAGGCCCCGCCCGCGCGCCAACGCTGCATCAGTGCATCCCAGCGCTGCCGCGTTGCCGCCAGGTGCCGCTCCTTGACGTGACCGTAGCCGCGGATGCCATCGGGCAGATTCGCGATCTCGACGGCCAGGCTCAGGCGTTCGGCGGTGAGCGTGCGCAGAAGCTCGTGGATGCAGTCCTGGTACTGGCCGATCAGGGCGCGTTCGGTGCGGCGCTCGGCGCTGCGGCCGAAGGGGTCCAGGGCGGTACCGCGCAGGCCTTTCAAGTGCGGCAGCAGGCCCATCGCGCGACGCATCCACGGCCCGAACTCGCTCTTCACCGGCTCGCCCTGGGCGTTGCGTCGGGCCAGCAGAGGCGGCGCGAGGTGGTGCACCAGCTTGAAGTCGCCCTCGAACATGGTGTCGATCCTGGCGCGGAAGGAGGGATCGGTGTGCAGCCGCGCCACCTCGTACTCGTCCTTGTAGGCCATCAGCTTGAAGAGGCCGCGGGCCACGGCCGGTGCCAGGCGCGGCGTGGGGCCGATGGCGCTCTCGGCCGCGCGCACCTTCTCGACGAAGGCGGCATAGCGTGCGGCATACGCGGCATCCTGGTAGCCGGTGAGAAACTCGGCGCGCCTCGCCACCAGTTCGTCCAGCGCAGGCTGGCGCACGATCTGCACCGGCGTGCCCGCGCTCGCCGGCATCAGCCGGCGCACCGCAGCCAGGTCGTGGGCGCAGCGCCGGCCCCATTCGAACGCCGCCTTGTTGGCCTCCACCTGCACGCCGTTGAGTTCGATGGAGCGCATCAGCGCCGCATGCCCCAGCGGGATACGGCCCATCTGCCACGCATAGCCCAGCATCAGCGGGTTGGTGTACAGGCTGTCGCCCAGCATCGCCAGCGCCACGGCCTCGGCGTCGAACGCGCCCAGGGCGTCGGCGCCCACCGCGGCGGCCAGGGCCGCCTCGCAGCCGCCGGTGGGGAACTGCCAGTCCGGGTTGTGCACGAAGGCGGCGGTGGGCGTGCCGTGGGTGTTCAGTGCGACCCGGGTGCGCCCGGGCTGCATCACCTGCAGGGTGGCCTTCTGCGCGGCGACGATCGCATCGCACGCGATCACCAGGTCGGCCTTGGCGGTGTCGACCTTGGTGGTGTGGATCGCGCCGGGCGGCTCGGCGATCTGGATGTGGCTCCAGGTGGCGCCGCCCTTCTGCGCCAGGCCGCCGGCATCCTGCGTGACCACGGCCTTGCCTTCTAGATGAGCGGCCATGCCCAGCAGCTGACCGATGGTGATGACACCGGTGCCGCCCACGCCGGCCACCACGATGCCCCAGCCGCTGACGGCCGAAGGAAGCGTCGGTTCGGGCGGAGCCGGAATCGCCGAGAGATCGCCGCGAGCGGCCGGCTTGGGCTTGCGCAGCTGGCCGCCTTCGATGGTGACGAAGCTCGGGCAGAAGCCCTTGACACAGGAGAAGTCCTTGTTGCAGGTGCTCTGGTTGATGCGGCGCTTGCGGCCGAACTCGGTCTCCACCGGCTCCACCGACAGGCAGTTGCTCTGCTCGGAGCAATCGCCGCAGCCCTCGCACACCAGCTCGTTGATGACGACACGGCGCGGGCTATCGGCCATGGTGCCGCGCTTGCGCCGGCGGCGCTTCTCGGTGGCACAGGTCTGGTCGTAGATGATGGCCGTGCAGCCCCTGAGCTCGCGCAGCTCGCGCTGGATGCGATCGAGCTCGTCGCGGTGGTGTACCGCGACGCCCGAGGCCAGCGGCGCGCCGGCGTACTTCTCGGGCTGATCGCTGACGATGACCAACCGGGCCACGCCTTCGGCGAGCAGGCTTTGCATGATCTGCAGCACCGAGTGGCCCTCGGGTCGCTCGCCCACCCGCTGGCCGCCGGTCATGGCCACGGCGTCGTTGTAGAGCACCTTGTAGGTGATGTTCACGCCGGCGGCGATGCTCTGGCGGATGGCCAGCAGGCCCGAGTGGAAGTAGGTGCCGTCGCCCAGGTTGGCGAAGATGTGGCCCTCGTTGGTGAACGGTGCCTGGCCGACCCAGGTCACGCCCTCGCCGCCCATCTGCGTGAAGGTGGCGGTGCGGCGATCCATCCAGACCGTCATGTAGTGGCAGCCGATGCCGGCCACCGCGCGCGAGCCTTCGGGTACGCGGGTGCTGGTGTTGTGCGGGCAACCCGAGCAGAACCAGGGGATGCGGTCGCCCGGTTGCGAAACCGGCGCCGCCAGCGAGCGCTCGCGCGCCTCGATGATGGCGATGCGCTCGTCCATGCGGTGCGCGGTGTCGGCGTCGACGCCCAGCTTCTTCAGCCTTCGGGCGATGGCCTTGGCGATGAGGGCGGGCGTCAAGTCCGCCTTGGCGCGCAGCAGCCAGTTCTCGCTGGGGTTGGGCATGGCCCACTCGCCGCCAGCGGTGTCGCCGGGGTCGTCGAACTTGCCCAGCACATGCGGGCGCACATCGGGTCGCCAGTTGTAGAGCTGCTCCTTGATCTGGTACTCGATGACCTGGCGCTTTTCCTCGACGACGAGGATCTCCTGCAGCCCCTGGGCGAATTCGCGGGTGATGGTGGCCTCCAGCGGCCAGACCACGTTGACCTTGTGCACGCGGATGCCCAGGCGCGCGCAGGCGGCCTCGTCCAGGCCCAGGTCGACCAGCGCCTGGCGCATGTCGTTGTAGGCCTTGCCGGTGGCGATCAGGCCGAAGCGATCGGACGGGCCGCGGATCACATCGTGGTTCAGGCGGTTGGCGCGCACATAGGCCAGTGCCGCGTACCACTTGGTGTCGAACAGGCGCGCTTCCTGCTCCAGCGGCGGGTCCGGCCAGCGGATGTGCACGCCGCCGGCCGGCATGGGGAAGTCCTCGGGCAGCACGATGCGCACCCGGTCGGCATCGACCACCACCGACGACGACGACTCCACGATTTCCTGGATCGTCTTCATGCCGGTCCACACACCCGAGAACCGGCTCATGGCGAGCGCGTGCAACCCCATGTCGAGGATGTCCTGCACGCTCGAGGGAAAGAACACCGGCAGGCCGCAGGCCTTGAAGATGTGGTCGCTCTGGTGCGCCGCTGTGGAGCTCTTGCTCACGTGGTCGTCGCCGGCGATGGCGATGACACCGCCGTGCTTCGATGTGCCGGCCATGTTGGCGTGCTTGAACACGTCCGAGCAGCGATCCACGCCGGGGCCTTTGCCGTACCAGATGCCGAACACGCCGTCGTGGCGCGCCTGCTGCGGATACAGCGCCAGTTGCTGGGTACCCCACACCGCGGTGGCGGCCAGTTCCTCGTTCACCCCGGGCTGGAACACGATGTGCTGCGATTGCAGGTGCTGGCGCGCGGCCCACAGCGACTGGTCGTAGCCACCCAACGGCGAGCCACGGTAGCCGCTGATGAAACCGGCGGTGTTCAGGCCTGCGGCGGCATCGCGCTGGCGCTGCAGCATGGGCAGGCGCACCAGCGCCTGCACGCCGCTCATGAAGGCGCGACCACGGTCGAGCACGTACTTGTCGTCCAGCGTCACGCGCTCGAGCGCCTGGCGGATCGAATCGGGTAGCGGTGCGTTCATGGCGGCGGCTCCAACGGGCGAGGGCTCGCCAGTGTAGGCAATCGCGGCCGTGATGTCCTTTCCTTCTTTGCTTCAATGAGCCATACTGAAGCAAGAAGTTTGCTCAAAACAGCGAATCAAGTAATCAACCATGCCAGAAATTCCGAATTCAGGGAAACCACCAGCATCGGCTGCGGCGGTGGAAGGCGACGAGCCGGCCGTCCGCGCAGGACTCGATCGCTATGACGTCGCCATCCTGGCGCAGCTGCAGCGCGATGCGCGCCTGTCCAACGCCGAGCTGTCGGCACGCATCGGGTTGTCCGCGGCGCCAACCTGGCGCCGGGTCAGGCGGCTCGAGACCCAGGGCTACATCACCGGCTACCGCGCCGAGGTCGACCGCCGGCGCATCGGCCTGGGCGTGCTGGCCTTCGTGCGGGTGGACGCCGAGCGCAACAACGCCGCTGCCACAGCGGCGCTGGAAGACGCCATCCGCGCCCTGCCCGAGGTCGTGACCTGCCACTACATCAGCGGCACCGGCACCTTCGAGCTGCAAGTGGTGGCCACCGACCTCGACGCCTATTCGCGCTGGACCATGGACACGCTGTTCCGCCTGGCCAACGTCAAGGACATCCACACCCGGTTCTCGCTGGGCGAGGTCAAGGCGGGGGCGGCGCTGCCACTGGCGCACCTGGGGTCTGCCACCGCTTGACGCGGGGCCGGCGGCGTTGCCGCCACAATCGGTGGCGCCGCCCACGCTTCTGCCCGCGGACCTCCCATCCAACCCGCCAGCCCCTGCACCGATGCACGCCGCCCTGAGTCCGACCCACGCCCTGCTGGCCCTGGCCGTGGTGGCGGTGTGGGGCACCAATTTCGTGGTCATCCGCGAAGTGCTGGACACCTTCACGCCGCTGTGGCTGGCCGCCCTGCGGTTCGCATTCGTGGTGGTGCCGGCCGTGTTCTTCCTGCCGCGGCCCGCGGTGCCGCTGCGCGACCTGGCTGCCTACGGCGTGTTGATCGGCGCCGGCCAGTTCGGCCTGCTGTTCCTGGCCATGCATGGGCGCATCTCACCCGGGCTGGCATCGCTGGTGGTGCAGATGCAGGTGTTCTTCACCATCGGGCTGGCCATGCTGGGCAGCGGCGAGCGGCTGCGGCCCGTCCAGGGCATCGCGCTGGTGCTGGCGGCGGCCGGGCTGGGCGTCATCGCGGTGCATGTCGATGCCCACACCACGCCCTTGGGCCTGCTGCTGGTGCTGGGTGCGGCTCTGAGCTGGGCGCTGGGCAACGGGGTCAACCGCCGCGCCGGGTCGGTGAACATGCTGGCCTACGTGGTGTGGTCCAGCCTGTTCGCGGTGCCGCCGCTGCTGGCCATGGCCTGGTGGGTCGAAGGGCCGCAGGTGCTGCTGCACGGTGTGCGGCAGGCCGGCGCGAGCACCTGGCTGGGCGTGGCGTGGCAGAGCGTGGGCAACACGATGTTCGGCTATAGCGCCTGGGGCTGGCTGCTGCTGCGCCACCCGGCGGCGACCGTCACGCCGTGGGCGCTGCTGGTGCCGGTGTTCGGCATGGGCGCGGCGGCAGCGTGGCTGCACGAGCCCTTGCCAGCCTGGAAACTCATCGCGGCAGCGCTGGTGGTGGCGGGCCTTGCGCTGAACGTGTTCGCACCACGCCTGCGGCGGTTGGTCGCGGCCTGACCGGGGTTTCCACCGTCACCTGGGGGCTTGCGGGTCCGGCGGCGCCCGCCGATCATCCACGCATGCCCTGCTATCTGCGCCTGCACGCCGCACTGCCGTGCTGCAGTTTCGTACCGTGCGCGGCCTGAGGCGCCTGGGCATCGTGCTCGGGCTGCTGGTGGCGGCCTGGTCGCTGCTCACGGCGGCCTCGGCGCCTGCGCCGACCCTGCGCCTGCGTGTGGGGGTCTACGAGAACATGCCCAAGATCGGGGTCGATGCCGACGGGCGGGCCCAGGGCATCTTCGTTGACGTGATCGAGGCCGTGGCGCAGGCCGAAGGGTGGACCATCGAGCATGTGAAGGGTACGTGGGCCGAGGGGCTGGCGCGCCTGGACGCCGGTGAAATCGACCTGATGCCCGATGTGGCCTGGAGCCCCGTGCGAGCACAGCGCTACGACTTCCACCGGGAAGCGGTGCTCTCGAGTTGGGGGCAGGTCTATGCCCGGCGCGGCTCTGGCGTGCGTTCGCTGCCCGACCTCGACGGCATGCGCGTGGCCGTGCTCGACGGGTCGGTCCAGCAAGACGCGTTCGACCGCATGGTGCAGGGCTTCGGTCTGCGGGTCGAACTGCTGCGGCACCCCGACTACGCGGCGGCCTTTCGCGCCGTGGCGCAAGGGCAGGCTGACGCCGTGATCACCAATCGCTTCTATGGTCTCACGCATGCGCGCGAGGCCGGGCTCGAGGACACCGCCATCGTGTTCGAACCCTCGCGGCTGCACTTCGCCGCGCTTCGTGGCCAGCAGGCCGCCGTGTTGCAGGCCATCGACCGCCATCTGGCGCAGCTCAAGGCCGATCGCGACTCTGCCTACTACCGCTCGCTCGCCCGCTGGACCGGCGATATGGCGGCCACCGATTGGCCGCGCTGGCTGGCACCTGCCATCGCAGCGGCACTGGCCGTACTGGTGGCGGCGTTTGCCTGGGGCGTGACCCTGCGCCGCCAGGTCGCTGCGCGCACGCTGGAAGTGGAGCGGCTGTACGTGGAGCAGCATCGCCATGCGCTCGAACTCGAACAGCGCGTTGCGCAGCGCACCGACGAACTGGCCGGCGCCAATCGTGACCTGCAACAGGCCAAGGAGGCCGCCGAGGCCGCCGATCGCATCAAGTCGGCCTTTCTGGCCACGATGAGCCATGAGTTGCGCACGCCGCTGAATTCCATCATCGGCTTCACCGGCGTGATGCTGCAGGGCCTGGCCGGACCGCTGAACCCGGAGCAGCACAAGCAGATGACCATGGTGCGTGACAGCGCCCGCCACCTGTTGGCCCTGATCAACGATGTGCTCGACATCTCCAAGATCGAGGCCGGCCAGCTCGAGCTGGCTCGTCTGCCCTTCGACCTGGGTGCTTCCTTGCAACGGGTGGCGGACATCGCGCGGCCACTGGCCGAAACCAAGGGGCTGGTGCTGACGGTGAAGGTCGACCCGGCCCTGGGCTCGGCAGTCGGGGATGCCCGGCGCGTGGAGCAGGTGGTGCTGAACCTGTTGTCCAACGCGGTGAAGTTCACCGAGCGAGGCAGCGTCACCCTGCGCGCCGAACCCGCCACGCTGGCCAATGCGCGTGGCGGCGAGACCGCCGCCGTGCGCATCGCGGTGAGCGACACCGGCATCGGCATCCGCGACGAGGACCGCGAGTTGCTGTTCCGCCCGTTCCGCCAGATCGACTCGCGCCTGTCGCGCGAGCACGAGGGCACCGGGCTGGGGCTGTCGATCTGCCGCCGGCTGTGCGAGCTGATGAAGGGCACAATCGACGTGCACAGCCGCTGGCAGCAAGGCAGTACCTTCACCGTCACACTGCCCCTGGAGGTCCCCGAGCCATGACCGCTCGCCGCATCCTGCTGATCGAGGACAACGAGCAGAACCGCTACCTGGCGACCTTCCTGCTGCAGGCCCGCGGCTGGGAGGTCGTGCATGCCAGCGACGGTCCGAGCGGCATCGCCCTGGCCGGCCAGTGCACCCCGGCCCTGATCCTGCTCGACATCCAGCTGCCGCAGATGGATGGCTACGAGGTGGCGCGCGCGCTGAAGGCAGACCCGGCGGTCGCGCCGATTCCGATCGTTGCCGTGACCTCCTACGCGATGGTGGGCGACCGCGAAGCGGCACTCGCCGCCGGCTGCCAGGGCTACATCGAAAAGCCGATCGACCCCGACACCTTCGTCGATGCGGTCGAAGCCCACCTGGGCAAGGCCGAAGCCCGATGAGCGGACCGCGCCGTTTCAAAGCGCGTGTTCCGAAGCGCATCGCGCGGAGGGCAGGTCGGTGAGCCACGTCCTGATCGTCGACGACAAGCCGGAGAACCTGTACCTGCTGCGCGTGCTGCTGCAGGGCCATGGCTACCAAGTCGAAGAAGCCCGCGATGGCGCCCAGGCGTTGCAACGGGCGCGCCAGCAGCTGCCTGCGCTCATCGTGTCCGACCTGCTGATGCCGGTCATGGACGGCTACACCCTGCTGCGCCAGTGCAAGGCCGATCCGACGCTGTGCGGCGTGCCCTTCGTGGTCTACACCGCCACCTACACCGAGCCCCGCGACGAGCGCCTGGCACTGGATCTCGGGGCCGACGCCTTCATCGTCAAGCCAGCCGAACCGGGCGACTTCATGGCGCGTGTCGAGGCCGTGCTCGATGCGACAGCTCGCAACCGTGCGATGCCCACAACGGCACGCGGCGACCTTCCGCCAGCGTTGCTGCAGGCGCACATCGATGCGATCGGGCACAAGCTCGAGGACAAGCTGGCGGCGCTGGAAGCCGCCAACCGCGAACTGCGCGAGCGCAATCGCGAGCTGCAGCAGCGCGACGACGAGTGGAAGCGCTTCGAGGCCGCCATGGTGGACCGGGAACTGCGCATGGTCGAGCTCAAGCGCGAGGTTGACGAATTGCGCGCGCGCCTGGGTGAGCCCGCCCGCTATGGCGCGGAGAACCGGCCCGTCGCGTCAGGCTGCGATGCGGCGCGGCTGCGTTCGGCAGACCCCGTCGGCGGGACTGGCGAGCCACGGCATGCCAAACCGCCGGGTGGAGGGACGGGTTCGTGACCGGGGAGCCGCAGGAGGCCGTCGAGGCAAGGGCCGACCGCGGGCTGGGTCGCGGTCCCGCGGCTGCCGTCGTGCTGCTGGCGCTGGCGCTGTTGCTGGTAGCGGGGGGGACGTATTACCGCAGCGAAGTCGCCTCCGCGCGAGAAGACGCCCGCTCCGAGCTTCAGTCGGTGGCGGCGCTGAAGGTGGGGCGGCTCGTTGCCTGGATGGACGAGCGACGCGCCGACGCCGCGATGATGTCGATGCCGGGCAACCCCTTGTTCGAGACCGCGATCCGCCCGCTCCTGGCCAACCCCGCCGATGCGACCGCGCGTGCGAGGGTGGCGCAGCCGCTCGAGCGCATCCGCGGACTGCGCGGATACGAGGCGGCTCTGCTGGTCACCCCCGGAGGCGACGTGTTGCTGGGCACCGGCGTTGCACCAGATGCGTTGGAGCCGTCGGCGCGACAACTGGTCCGCCGCGCACTGGAGATGCCCGATCCCGTGGTCGGCGATCTGATCGCGACCCCGAATCCCAACGACGCCCTCCTGGACATGGCCGCGGCATACCGGGACGAGCACGGGCAACCGGTCGCCGTGCTGCTGCTGCGCACCGCCGCCCGCCGCGATCTGTTCCCGTTGGTCCAGCTGTGGCCCACGCCCAGCGCCACCGCCGAAACCATGCTGGTGCGTCGCGAGGGCGACGAGGTGGTGTTCCTCAATCCGTTGCGCCACGTGCAAGCGCAGCCGATGTCTGTGCGCCGCCCGATGGATGCCGACCTGGTGGCCAGCCGCGCCGCTCGCGGCCAAGCGGGGCTGGTGCAGGCCGGCGACTACCGCAACGTGCCGGTGGTGGCCGATCTGCGCCCGGTGCCGGCCACGGCCTGGTACATGGTGACCAAGGTCGATGTCGATGAAATTTTCGCTCAGGCACGTCGACGCGGGCTGGCGGTGCTGGCAATGACCGCCACCGCCGCGCTGGCCCTGGTGATGGCTGCGCTGGCGCTGCGGGCGATGCGCCGCCGCAATGCATGGCGCACGCGCTTCCAGCAGGAGCGCGAGCAGCGCCTGGCGCTCGAGGAGTACAGGGCCACGCTGCAGAGCATCGGCGACGGCGTGCTCAGCACGGATGCCCAGGGCCGCGTGCGCGGGCTCAACGCGGTCGCCGAGACCCTGACCGGCTGGACCGATGACCAGGCAAGGGGGCGGCCGGTGGGCGAGGTCTTCCACATCGTCCACGAGGACACCCGCGCAGAGGTCGAGAGCCCGGTCGACCGCGTGCTGCGAGAAGGCGGCATCGTGGGCCTGGCCAACCACACGCTGCTGGTGGCGCGCGACGGAACCGAACGGCCGATTGCCGACAGCGGTGCGCCGGTGCGGCGCGATGACGGCGTCCTCGAGGGTGTGGTGCTGGTGTTCCGCGACCAGAGCGCCGAGCGGCAGGCCTACAACGCGCTGCGGGCCAGCGAGACACGATTCCGCCGCTTGTTCGAGGGCACCGCCGATGCACTGCTGTTGCTGGACATGGACCGCCAGCGCTTCATCGACTGCAACTTCGCGACGGTGGCCATGCTCGGCCTGGACAGCCGCGACGAGGTGCTGCAGACGCACCCCGCCGCGCTCTCGCCGCCGCAGCAGGCCGACGGGCGCGAGTCGCAGGAAAAGGCCGGCGACATGATCGAAACCGCCCGCCGCGAGGGGTTCCACCGGTTCGAGTGGTTGCACAGCAGCCGCGCGCGGGCACCATTCCCGGTGGATGTCATCCTCACGCCGGTCGACATCGATGGCCAGCACCTGGCCATCACGAGTTGGCGCGACCTCACCGAAGCCAAGCGGGCCGAGCGCGAGAACGAGCGCGTCGCGCAGGAAGCGCTCGAGCGCAGCCGCGAACTCGAGCGGTTCAACCGGGCGGCGGTCGATCGCGAGCTGCGCATGCGTGAACTCAAGCGCGAAGTCGACGCGCTGTGCGAGCGCCTGGGCGAGAGTCCGCGCTATGGTTACGGGCCTGCGGGCGCCGCCGACATCGACCGGTCATGACGCCAGATTCAACTCCCCCTGCACCGATGACGACCGGCGCCGATGAAGCGGCCGACGAGCGCCTGCGCCTGCGGCTTGAGCTCGAGCGCGCGCGGCATGAACTGGCGCTGATGCGGCTGCGCGAGGCCGACCTGCAGCGTCGTGAACAGGCATTGCAGGCCGAACAGGACGCGCTGCGCAATTCGCGCCTGGCCTCGCTGAACCTGATCGAGGACGCCGTCGACGCCCGCAACCGCATGGCCCAGGCGCAGGAGCAGTTGCAGCGCGAGCGCGACCTGCTCGAGCACTCGATCGAAAGCCTGCCAGGCGTGTTCTACCTCATCGACAGCGATGGGCGCTTCAGGCGCTGGAACCGTGAATTCGAGCATGTGACGGGGTACAACGCACAGGAAGTGGGCAGCATGCACCCGCTGGACTTCTTCGCGCCCGGCCCTGACCGCGACCTCGTCGCCGAGCGCATCGCTCGGGTCTTCACCCATGGTCGGGCCGAGGTCGAGGCCGGGTTTCGGGCCAAGGATGGACATACCGTTCCGTACTACTTCACCGGACAGCGGGTGATGCTCGACGGGGCGCCTCACCTGGTGGGCATGGGAGCCGACCTGACCGCGCGGCGCGCGCTGGAGGCCCAGTTGCGCGAGGTGCAGAAGATGGAGGCCGTGGGCACGCTGGCCGGCGGCATCGCGCACGACTTCAACAACATCCTCGGCGGCATGCTGGGCAACCTGTCGTTGCTGTCCGAGGCGCTCGAGATCACGCACCCCGGGCGCATGCATCTCGAACAGTTGAACAAGGCAGCCCTGCGGGCGCGCCGGCTGGTGCAGCAGATTCTCGCCTTCAGCCGCCGCGAGGCCTCGGTGCAGCAGGTCCAGGCGCTGGCCCCGGTGATCGAGGATGCGGTCGCCATGCTGCGACCCATGTTGCCGGCTGCGGTGGCGTTGTCGGTCCAGCTGCCGTCATACCCTGTGTATGCGCGGGTCGACGCCACGCAGATCGAACAAGTGCTGCTCAACCTGTGCACCAACGCCTGGCATGCGTTGCCCGCCTCCGGGGGGCGCATCGACGTGGTGCTCGAAGCCCTGACACCGGTCGATGGCGGCCGTGAGGCCCTGGCCCGTATCGTGGTGGCCGACAACGGTTGTGGCATGGACGAGACCATCCGCAGTCGGGTATTCGAGCCGTTCTTCACCACCAAGCCCGTGGGCACGGGCACCGGCCTGGGCCTGTCGGTGGTGCATGGCATCGTGCAGGCGCACGGTGGCCGCATCGACGTGTTCAGCCAGCCCGGCCAAGGCAGTCGATTCGCGATCGTGCTGCCGATGTCGGCCGAGCCCGTCCATGCACCGATCGCCACGAACGAAGAGCCGGTTCATCAGGCCGCGACCGGCACACGCGTTCTGTATATCGACGACGATCCGACGATGGCCATGGTGGCGCAGCAGCTCCTCGAGCGCGCAGGCCTGCACGCCCGTTGCGAGACCGATGCCGCGGTGGCCATTGCGCACCTGCGCGCCGACCCACTGGCCTACGACGTGGTCGTCACCGACTACAACATGCCCGAGCTGTCCGGCACCGATGTCGCACGGGCCGCGCATGCCCTGCGCCCGCAGCTGCCGGTGATCGTCAGCTCAGGCTACATCGACGAGGCGTTGCTCGAGTGCGCGCAGGACGGACGGGTCCAGGGCCTGCTCAACAAGGAGCGCACGCTCGAGGACCTGCTGCCGACCATCGGCCGTGCGCTCGCAGCAGCCGGAATCCCCCGCGCCTGACCGCCTGCACCGCGCCGCACGTGGCGCAGATCCCGCCGCGCGGCTAAGCTGCGGGGCATGGCGTGTCGGGACTTCGGACTTCGCTGGATGGTCAGCCGTTGGGTGGTGGCCTGCGCGTGTGCCGTGGCGCTGCCGTGGGCGGTCGCTCAGGGCAGCGGTGGTGCAGCGCCCGCTGCCCGATCCATGCCCCGCGAGCCAGTGCCGGTACGGGGTGCCCGTGGGCTGCCCGCAGTGCAGGTGCGCATCGAGGTGCGGACGGTGGCTGCGCC
>JABWBN010000102.1 GCA_013360485.1 Burkholderiaceae bacterium
AAACAGCCTCAGTGCGGTCGACGATGGTTTGCAGTTTCCGCGTGGCGGACTTGTCGTGCCCGGTGAAGGCGAGGAATTCCGGTTCGGCGAGGAAGTCGACGGAGTCGCCGTTGACGACGAGGTGAACGTCGTTGGAGGGCGTGTGCTGCGTTGCCACCCAGTGGAGGAAGTCGGCCAGCAAGGCCTGGCCGGATGAGGCGCAGATGGCGAACTTATCGTCGCCGCCTAAGTGCAGGTCCGAGATCACATAGAGGGTTTCGGGCATACAGGGCGTTAGCATACCACCTCGGCGGCCTTGATAAACTGATCGCTTCATGTCGAAAACCAGTCCTTTTTCACTTGCCGGAAAGACGGCGCTAGTGGCGGGCGCCTCGCGGGGCATCGGCCTGGAACTGGTGCGGCAGTGTCGTGAAGCCGGTGACCGCGTGGTGGCGACGGCACGCGACGACGCCGGCGCGGCACGTCTGGCCGAGCTTGGCGCGCAGCCGCTGACGCTGGATGTGGCCAACGCCGCCAGTTGCGCCGGGCTGGCCTGGGCCATCGATGGCGAGGTCTTCGAGCAGGTCTGGCTCGTGGCAGGTGTCTACGGGCCGCGCACGGCGGGGCTGCAGACGCCCACGCAGCCCGACTTCGATCACGTGATGCACACCAACGTGCTGGCTGCCATGCGGCTGCTGCCGGTGGTGGCCGATGCCCTGGCACCGATGGCGAGGCTGGCGGTGGTGAGCTCGCGCATGGGCTCCATCGGCCTGCGCGCCGCCACGAGCGGCTGGCTGTACCGTGCCTCCAAGGCGGCATTGAACTCGGTGCTCAAGGACGCGGCCATTGAACTGGCAGGCAAGGCCCTGTGCGTGAGCCTGCACCCAGGCTGGGTGAAGACCGACATGGGCGGCACCGGCGCCGAGATCGACGCTTCAACCAGCGTGGGAAACATGCGCGCGACCGTGGCCGCGCTCACGCCGGCGCAGCACGGCGCATTCCTCAACCACGATGGCCAGCCGCTGGCCTGGTGATCCCACGAAAGACCCGACGATGCTGCTCAGTGACGACCACCGCGCGGTGCAGGATGCGGTGCGCGCATACGTACAGGCCGAGATCGCACCCCACGCGGCCGCGTGGGACAAGAGCCACCACTTCCCGGCCGAGCAGTTGAAGGGATTGGCCGCCCTGGGCTGCTACGGCATCGCCGTGCCCGCCGAGTACGACGGCGCCGGGCTCGACTACTTGTCGCTTGCGCTGATCATCGAGGAAATCGCTGCTGGCGACGGTGCCACCAGCACGGTGGTCAGCGTCACCAACTGCCCGGTGTGTTCCATCATGATGGGCTACGCCAACGAGGCGCAGAAGCAGCGCTTCCTGAAGCCACTGGCGCGCGGCGACATGCTCGGCGCGTTCTGCCTGACCGAGCCGCACGTGGGCTCGCAAGCCGACGGCCTGCGCACCACGGCCGTGCGCGACGGCGACCACTACGTGATCAACGGCGTCAAGCAGTTCATCACCAGCGGCAAGTACGGCGACGTGGCCATCGTCATGGCCGTCACCGACAAGTCCGCGGGCAAGCGCGGCATCAGCGCCTTTATCGTGCCCACCGACACGCCCGGCTACCAGGTGGCGCGGCTGGAGGACAAGATGGGCCAGCATGCCAGCGACACCGCGCAAATCAACTTCGACAATTGCCGCGTGCCAGCCGATTTCCTGCTCGGCGACGAGGGCATGGGGCTGAAGATCGCGCTGTCGGGCCTGGAGGGCGGGCGCATCGGCATTGCCAGCCAGAGTGTGGGCATGGCGCGTGCGGCCTTCGAGGCGGCGCTGGCCTACAGCAAGGAGCGCACGGCGTTCGGCACGCCGATCTTCAACCATCAGGCGGTGCAGTTCAAGCTGGCGGAGATGGCGATGAAGATCGAAGCCGCCCGCCAGTTGATCTGGCATGCGGCCTGCCTGAAGGACGCCGGCCGGCCCTGCCTGAAAGAGGCGGCGATGGCCAAGCTCAACGCCAGCGAGATGGCCGAACAGGTGTGCTCCGCCGCGATCCAGGTCTTCGGTGGCTACGGCTATGTCAGCGACTTCCCTGTGGAGCGCATCTACCGCGACGTGCGTGTGACGCAGATCTACGAGGGCACCTCGGAGGTGCAGAAGATCCTGATCGCGCGCGCGTTGGGCTGAACGCGGCGGTCCGGCTCAGGCATCGAGTTCGATGCGATTGCGTCCGCCTTCCTTGGCGCGGTAAAGGGCGGCATCGGCGCGGGCGACCACGCTCTCGGCTTGCTCGTCGTCGGCCCTGGCCAGCGCGATGCCGATGCTGATCGTGGTGCCCAACGCCTCGGCGCGCACCAAGGCGCGCAGGCGCTCGGCCAGCGAAAGGGCCTGCGCGCTCAGGGTATCGGGCAACACGAGCAGGAACTCTTCGCCGCCCATGCGGCCGACGATGTCCTCGGCCCGCACATGCCGCTGCAGCAGCGACGACAGGTGCATGAGGACGCTGTCTCCGGCGGCATGGCCCAGGGTGTCGTTGATGCGCTTGAAGTCATCGATGTCGATCAGGAGTACCGCCAGCGGCTGCTGGCCGCGCCGGTGCCGCAGCCATTGGCGCTCCAGTGCTTCGGCGATGGCGCGGCGGTTGTACAGGCCCGTGAGTGGGTCGCGCACCGACGCGCGGCGCAGGTGGGCCACCAGCCGCTGGGTGAGCATCACCATGAACATGAAGCTGAAAAGTGAACTGCCAGCCAGGTACACCACCATCAGCCAGAAGTTCACCGGGCCACCGGTCTGCATTTCAGCTGGCCTTGGCCATGTGACCACCTGGTGTGCCGCCAGCAGCACCAGTGACACGGCGATCGCACTGCCCGATACCACCACTGCGAGCATTTCCGTGCGTCCGAACTCCTGGCGCAGCGCGCGATGAATCGTGCCCATGGTGCGCAACATGATGAAGGCTTGGGCGAGGTAGGCGGCCACGACGCGCAACGGCGCGGTGGACTCGCCGGGGCCGGCCAGCGCGATCAGCGCCACCACGGGCGTCAACACGGCGAGCTGCTCGGCGTCGTGTCGGGGCAGTCCCATGAAACTCTCGGTGCCCCTGCGCATCAGGGCGAAGGCCACGATCGTGACCAGGTTGGCGCCGTTGAAGTGCAGCCAAAGCCGAGGGTCGCCACGCTGTGCCGCAAGCATCAGGCCCGCACCCATCAACAGCAGGAAAACCGCCCAATGGGCCACGGCGCGGCGCGACTCGCGCAGCAGCAGCCCAGCACCCACCCACACCAGTGCATGCAGTGCCATCTGGAAGGCCACCAGCCACAGCAGGTGCGTGGGGTGCAGTTGCGCTGTCACGGCTTGGCCACACCGGGCAGGTAGCGCCGGTCGGAGTAAGTGGCCAGCCAGTGCGGCCTGAACGCCACGAAGATGGCAGCAAGCATGCCGGTCAGGAATGCTTCGCCGCTGGCCGCGAGCCAGCGCGCCACGAGCAGTTCGGATTCCGCCAGTCCCGCGGGCGCATCGTGCAGCGCCGCCGAAAGCGCGCCGGCAGCGGCCGCCGCCAGCCAGGTGACCCCGAAGCCGCGGCCGAGTATGTAGACAAACAGGTGCCGCGGCAGCCACCGCCGAACGCACAAGCCACCCGCCAGTGCCAGGGTGCCGGGCACGACACCCAGCCAGACCAGCCGCTGGACCGCCTGAACGGCAGCGAGGTCGCCCAGCCACGCCGTCAGCAGGGCCGCAGGCACGAGGGCCAGCATCGCGGCGGGCCAGCCGGCCAGCAGCACGAGCAGCGGTGCACCCGACAGCGGCTGGACAATCGGGCTGTGCGACCACCGATCGGCACTCCACAGCACAGACAGCGCCAGCCCGGTAACGACCCAGGGCCATGGGGGGCCCGCACCGGGCGCCAGCGCTCGCCATGGCCGAAGCGCCGCAGCCAACGCCAGCGCCAGTGCAGCCACGCTCAGATCAAGTCCCATGGGCCCGATTGTCGTTGCTGCGGTGCACAGCTTGCCTGCGGGGTGTCCCGGGCCGGCCGTCGCCTGCGTGACTGTCGCAGCAAGCGGTCGCCCGGTAGCATCGGCCCCCTTTCGTGCCAGGATAGAGCGCCATGAACTCGCCCGTTGCCACGCGTGTCAATCACCAGGTTCGGCTTGCCTCGCGCCCGGTGGGCCTTCCCACCGCCGCCAACTGGCAGTTCACCGAGGAGCCGGTGGTCGAGCCGGGCGCTGGTGGCGTGCTGGTGCAGACGCTGGCGTTGTCGCTCGATCCGGCCATGCGTGGCTGGATGAACGAAGGGCGCAGCTACATCCCGCCGGTGGGCCTGGGCGAGGTGATGCGCGCCGGTGGCATCGGCCGGGTGGTCGCCTCCAGCCACCCGGAGTTCGCCGTCGGCGACATCGTCAGCGGCGGGCCGGGTGTGCAGGAGTACTGGCGTATCGAAGCCGATGCCATGCGCCGAGGCACGATCGCGCGCATCGACCTGCGCCTGGGCAGCGTGCCGCAGTGGCTGAATGTCCTGGGGATGCCCGGCATGACGGCCTACTTTGGCCTGATGGAAGTGGGCCAGCCGCAGCCCGGGCAAACGCTGGTGGTGTCCGGTGCGGCCGGTGCCGTGGGGCAAACCGTGGGCCAGCTCGCACGCATCAAGGGCTGCCGGGCGGTGGGCATCGCTGGCGGCCGCGCCAAGTGCGACTTCGTGCAGCGCGAGCTGGGCTTCGATGCCTGTGTGGACTACAAGTCGCCATCGTTCAAGGACGAACTCAAGGCGGCCTGCCCCGACGGCGTCGACATTTACTTCGACAATGTCGGCGGCGAGATCCTCGACCTGCTGCTCACCCGCATCAACCGGCGTGCACGCATCGTCATCTGCGGTGCCATCAGCCAGTACAACAGCACCGAGGGGGTGCAAGGCCCGAAGAACTACCTGTCGCTGCTGGTCAACCGCGCGCGCATGGAGGGCCTGGTCGTATTCGACTATCTCGACCGCTATCCACAGGCGGTGGCCGAGCTGGCCACATACCTGAAGGATGGCCGCATGACCAGTCGCGAGGATGTCGTCGAAGGTGGCATTGCCTTGTTCCCCCAGACGCTGAACAAGCTGTTCACGGGCGAGAACTTCGGCAAGCTCGTGCTGAAGGTGGCCGACTGACGGCGCCATCCCGGGCACCGCAACTGCATCACCGCGGTAACTTGACGATGGTCTGCCCGCTGAGCTTCTGGTAGCGCTCGAGCACATCCAGGATGCGCTGGGGCTTGTAGGGCTTCACGACGAAGCCGCTCGCCCCGTTGGTGAGCGCGGCGCGCACGTTGTCGGTGGAACTGCGGCCCGAGACGATGGCCACGAAGGCGTCGGGCTGCTGCTGGCGGATCTGCACCAGCGTGGCCAGGCCGTCCATTTCAGGCATGTCGATGTCCAGAAAGGTCACCCGCGGCCGGGATGTCTGCCACACGGCGAGCGCTTCCTGGCCGTTGCGGGCCTCGCGCACCGTGAGGCCCTCGGTGAACGTGCGCAGCAGCGCGCGCAGGATGTCGCGGCACTGCCCGCTGTCATCCGCAATGAGTACGTCGCATCCGGCAGGCCGGGTGGCCGCGGCTTCGGGAGCGGGGGCGGTGGTCGTGTTCATGCAGTGGCCTCCGTGCGGGCGATGGTCTGGCGCGCGGCGTCGATGAGCAGTGCGCATTGGGTGGATGCCTCGACCAGGCGCCCAGCCTCGATCAGCGGGTCCACGGGCTGCGACAGGCGCGTCAGTTCGGGAAATCCCACGGCGCCGGCCAGGCCCTTGAGCTGGTGCACCCGTCGTCGCAAGGAGTCCCAGCGGCCTGCGGCGAGATCGCGCTCGAGCGCGTCGACAGTCTCGGGCAGGCCGGCCAGGAACTCACGGCCCAGTGTCTGCAACAGGTTGGCGGCTTGCGCCTCGAACGCGACCCGGCCGTGGGCCCGCGCGCCACCTTCGGGCAAGTGCGACTCGAGCACCTCGTACAGGTGCGCGCGGTCGATGGGCTTGGCCAGGCAGTCGGTGCAGCCGGCCTGGCGGTACTGCGCGATGTCCTTGCGCATCACGTTGGCCGTCAGGGCGATGATCGGGCCGGCATAGCCGGCATCGCGCAGCATCGTGGTGGCCTCGGTGCCGTCCATCACCGGCATCTGGATGTCCATCAGGATCAAGTCGTACTCTTCGGTCAGCGCCTGTTCCACCGCCTTCGCGCCGTTGTCCACGATCGTGATCGTGGCGCCGGTGGCCTGCACCATTGCGGCGATCAGGCGCTGGTTCTGGACCCCATCCTCGGCCAGGAGGATATGGCCGCTCAGGGCCGGCGGTTCATCGCTGCGACGCACGGGTGCCGCCTGGGGTTCGACCCAGGCCGTGCCTGGCGGCAGCCACGCCGGAGGGTGCCAGCCTTCCGCGGCCGGCACGAGCAGCGCAAAACGGCTGCCGCGGCCCAGGTCGGTCTGTACCGAAATGCGTCCGCCCAGCCGCTCGGCAAGCTGGCGGCAGATGTGCAGCCCCAGCCCCGTGCCGCCATAGCGCCGGGTGGTCGACACGTCGGCCTGCACAAAGGGCTGAAACAGCCGCGCGAGCTGCTCCTCGGTCATGCCCGGCCCGGTGTCGCGCACGGCGAGTTCGAGCATGCCGCTGCCGGCGTCGTGTCGGACCGACAGCGTCACCGAGCCGGCATCGGTGAACTTGTGCGCGTTGCTGCAGAAGTTCATCACGATCTGCTTGGTGCGTACGTAGTCGCCGCGCCAGTGGCTCGGCAGGGTGCCGGCGACGTCCACTTCGAACAGCAGACCCTTCTCGCGTACGCGCGGGCCGATCAGCGTGTCGATATCGCGCAGCAACTCGGGCAGCTCGAAGTCGGTGATCTCGATTTCGAGGCATCCGGCCTCGATTTTCGACAGGTCCAGCACATCGCTGATCAGCTCCAGCAGGTGCCGGCCGCTGCGGATGATGGTGCGCAGCGCTTCATCACGGCTCACCGAGTCGTGTCGGCGATCCAGCATGAGCTCGGCAAAGCCGATGATCGACGTCAGCGGGGTACGAATTTCGTGGCTCATGTTGGCCACGAATGTGCTCTTGGCACGGTCTGCGGCCACTGCGGCGTCACGCGCCTGCAGCAACTCGGCCGTGCGCACGGCCACCTCCCGGTCGCGGTCTTGGCTCAGGCATGCCAACTGCGCGCGCAAAGTCTCGACTTCGGCCTGGCTCGTCTCGAGCGCGGCACGCATGGCGGCCCGCTCGCACGCGAGCGCCGCCGGATCGTCGGAGAGGAGATCCCGGGTCATGGTCGGATTTCGGCAGCCCTCACGGGGTCTTGAGGGCGGGGTGGGCGGAGCGGCGACAATCGAGGGCTGTACCGATCCCGCTTTCCAGGCTGGAGTGCCGACCGATGCGACTTGACTTCCGCCGCCTGCTGCCGACGCTGCTGCTCGTCCTGGCCGCCGCGCTGGCGCCGGGGGCGTCTGCGCGGGCCTCCGTGCTGCGGGTGGCCAGCGCATTCGACCCGCAGACCATGGATCCGCACGCGCTGGCACTGCTGTATCACTCGCGGGTGGCATTCCAGGTCTACGAGTTTCTGGTCAACCGCGACGAGAAATTCAAGCTCGAGCCGGCATTGGCCGTGTCATGGCAGGCCACCGGACCCACGACCTGGCGCTTCCGCCTGCGCCCGGGTGTGAAATTCCACGACGGATCGAGCTTCACGGCCGACGATGCGGTGTTCTCCATCGAGCGGGCGCTGGGCCCCACCTCGCAGCGCAGCTTCTCGCTCAAGGGGCTGGTGGCGGTGCGCAAGGTCGACGATCTGACCATCGACTTCCAACTGGCAGCCCCCGATGCCGTGTGGCCCGAGAAGCTCTGGCTGGTGGCGATGATGAGCCGCTCCTGGGCCCGCCAGCATGGCGTCGAGAAGGCGCAGGACTTCAACGGCAAACAGGAGACCCACACCGTTCGAAACGCCATGGGGACCGGTCCGTTCCGGCTGGAGAGCTACCAGCCCGACGTGCGCCTGGTGCTGCGCCGTTTCGATGGCTGGTGGAACCGCAGCGACGCCCGCAACGGGAATGTCGACGAGGTGGTGTTCGTCGGCATCCGCAGCGACGCCACCCGGCTGGCTGCGCTGGCCTCCGGCGAGGTGGACCTGGTACTCGACCCACCGTTCCAGGATGTGGGCCGCCTGAAGACGGATCCACGGCTGACGGTGCTGTCGGTGCCGGACATCGGCATGCAGTACTTCACGTTCGACCAGGCGCGCGACGAACTGCTGCACGGAGATGTCAAGGGCCGCAATCCGTTCAAGGACGTCCGCGTTCGGCAGGCGGTTGCGCATGCGCTGAACGTCGACCTCATCATCGAGAAAGTCCTGCGCGGCCAGGCCACGCCCAGCGGGACCTTCTTGTCTCCTCTGGTCGATGGCTACCAGGCCGAACTCGATCGCCGCATACCCTATGACCCGGCCCGCGCACGATCGCTGCTCGCGCAAGCCGGCTACCCCGGCGGGTTCTCGGTGACGCTGGACTGCGTGAACGTGGCCTATCGCGAGGCCGTGTGCCAGGCCGCCACCGCCATGCTGGCGCAGGTGGGCATTCGAGCCACCCTGCGCAGTTCCCCCACCAATCAGTTCTTCCCCAAGCTGAGCCAGGCCACGGCCAGCTTCATCGAGTTCGGCTGGACACCGGCCACCGACCCATGGGCCATGCTCAACGCGCTGTTTCGCACCTGGGACCCGCAAGGCGGCGGGACCTTCAACGCCGGTCGCTACAGCAATGCTCAGCTCGACGCGCTGATCGATGCCGTGCGCACCGAGCCCGACCTCACCCGCCGGCGCGCACGCGTGGGCGTGGCATTGCGGCTGATCCACGACGACCTGCCCTACATCCCGCTGTACCGGCGCACGCTGAACTGGGCAATGGCGCGCAAGGTGACGGCCGTGCAATGGCCCAACGACACCATGGAACTGCGATGGGTGAAGGTGCGATGAGTTTCTGTGGTGTGGCGAGGGTCAAGGTGACCGCATGCTGAGTTTTCTGCCCGGGGTGGTGCGCGGCGTACTCGCTTTCGTGCTGGTGGCGTTGAACACGGTCTTGTGGTGCATTCCGCTGTTCGCGCTGGCGCTGGTCAAGCTGGCGCTTCCGTTCGACGCCGTGCGTCGACGCATCGACCCCATGCTCAACGCCATCGCGACGCTCTGGGTCGACGGCAACGGTGTCTGGATCGCGCTCACGCAGCGCGCACAGTGGGACGTGCAGGGCGCCGAGGACCTGCGCTATGCCGACTGGTACCTGGTGAACTGCAACCACCAGACCTGGGTCGACATCCTGGTGCTGCAGCGGGTGCTCAACCGGCGCATCCCGTTGCTGAAGTTCTTTCTGAAGTACGAGCTGATCTATGTGCCGGTGATCGGGCTGGCCTGGTGGGCGCTCGACTTCCCGTTCATGCGCCGCCACTCCAAGGCAGCGCTGCGGCGTAACCCGGGCCTGCGCGAACAGGATGCCGAAACCACGCGGCGGGCTTGCGCCAAGTTCGCACTCGTACCCACCAGCGTGATGAACTTCGCCGAGGGCACCCGCTTCACCGTCGAGAAGCACCGCGCCCAGGGTTCGCCCTACCGGCACCTGCTCAAGCCCAAGGCAGGCGCGCTGGCGCTCAGCCTCAACGCGATGGGCACGCAGTTCCACTCGCTCATCGACGCCACCATCGCCTACCCCGACGGCGCCCCCACGTTCTGGCACTTCCTGTGCGGGCACTCCCCGCATGTGGTGGTCAGGCTGCGCCGTTTGCCCATCCCGGAGGAATTCTGTCGCGCCGACTACGGCACCGACTCGGCCTTCCGACGGCGATTCCATCACTGGCTCAGCGACATCTGGGCTGAGAAGGACGCCCAACTGGCCCAGTTGCTGGGGGAGCGGGCCGACACTGGCGGGGAAGCGGGCGGCCTCACGCCGAAGTGATCCATCCTTCCAGGTGGTCTACGGCCTCGGGCAAGCCCCAGCGGGGCTGCGTCGTGGCCCAGGCGGCCTGCATCAGGCACAGCGCGGCGTCTAGGGCGTCGCCGCGGGCCTCGTTGACCAGTGCGGCGCGCAGCTCGTCGCTCGTGCGCAACCGCAAGTCCAGCCGCGTGCGGCCGGCTTCCAGCGCCTCGACGATGTCCCGCCGGGCGAGTTGCCGATCGGCGGTCTGGCGCGCAGCATCGTCGCTCTTGTAGGAACGTCGGCCGATCACTTCGCGCGCCAGCAATCCGGGGTAGGCTTCGAGCGCCACCCTCGGTGCCCCCTGTTGCTCGGCCTCGTGTGCCGGAAAATGCGCGCACGCCCAGCGCAACAGCGGCACGCCGGCGTGGAGCATCCAGGCCACCGGCGGGTTGACCCACTTCATCGACGGACTCGAACCGGCCGGACGATCGCAGGCGCGGTGGGCGAACTTCGCTCCCGCGGGACGGCTGGCGCAGAACGCCGCGAATCGCGCGCGCAGTTCGGCCCGGTCGAGACTGACAAACCGGTCGATGCAGGGGGCCCAGTCAACGGGCCAGCTCCACGCCAGCACCAGTTCGCGCGGAAGCCCGAACGGCAGGTCGAAGCCGCCCACCCAGCGCGGCTGGGCGCGCAGCCATTCGGCAAGTCCGCCCAACGTGTCGAACCGTTGCAACGCGCGCAGGACCACCACTGCATTCGAACACTCGCCCTGAGCCAGCATGACCGGCTTGCGCCGCTCGGGGCGGCTCGTGAAGTCCACGCCAATCAGCGGCATCGACGCCCACGGGTCGGGGGCGGCTGGATCGTCGTGGACGGGTCGGCTGGGCATGCCTCAGTTCCAGGCCAGCGCCATGACCCCGGCGGCCATGCAGGCCGCGCCCACCAGGCGCAGGCCGCGATCGGTCTCGCCCAGCAAGCGCCCACCCAGCACGGCGGCGAACAGCATCGAGACCTCGCGCGCAGGCGCCACGTGTGACAGCGGTGCCTGCTGGGCGGCAAAGAGCACGAGCACATAGCTCACGGGGCTGATGAGCGCGAGCAGCAGGGCCGCCTTCCACTGCGCACGCCAGTCGCGGACGAAGCCCTCGCGGTCGGCCAAAGCGCCCGGCAGCATGAAGGGTATGCGCAGCACGTTGCCGATCCAGTCGACCAGGATCGGCGAGATCAGCAGCACCTTCACCGCGTAGCCGTCGATGACCGTGTAGCCTGCAATCAGCAGCCCGGTCGTGCCGCCCCATGCCAGGCCGGCGCGGACGCGGGCGCGTTGTGCCGGATCGTGGGCGGCCGACCACAGGCGCGGGCCACCGGCGATCAGGAACACACCGGCAGCAATCGCGCAAACCCCCAGCGCACCCTGCATCCCGAGCGCCTCGTCCAGCAGCACGACGGCGCCGATCGAACTGACCAAGGGCCCGGTGCCACGCGCTACCGGGTACACCACCGTCAGGTCCGAGGCCCGATAGCCCGCCAGCAGCACGTTGAAGTACACGAGGTGCGTCAGGCCGCTGGCCAGCAGCAGCGCCCAGTGCTGCCACCCCCACTCGCGTGCCTGTTGCCAAGCCAGCATGAGGCCCAGCGGTGACCACAGCACCATGATCATCAGCGCGCCCATCAGCACGAAGTGGGCGCCGCCCTGGGTCTTCTTGGCCACCATGTTCCAGGTGGCATGCAGCAGCGCGGCAACCAGGATCAGCGCGAGGGCGGACAGTGGCATCGGGCGATTGTGGCCTTCGGCCGGCGTTAGAGTGCCACCCATGACCCGATGCCCCACCGCCGCGACCGATCCCGACCTCGTGCATGCCATGCGGGGCGGCATCGTCGAGTCGTTTCACCGAGGCGCGTTTGCCGTCGTCGATGCTCAGGCGCGCGTGCGGCATTCGGTGGGCGACATCGAGCGACCGGTATTTCCTCGCTCGGCCGTGAAGGTGCTGCAGGCGCTGCCGCTGGTGGCCAGCGGCGCGGCCGATGCGCTGGGCCTGAGCGACGCCGAACTGGCGCTGGCCTGCGCCTCCCATACAGGAGAGCCGCGCCATGTCGAGACCGCGCTGTCCATGTTGGCCAAGGCCGGACTCGACGAGGCCGCCCTCGAGTGCGGCATGCACTGGCCCGGCGGCGAGGCGGCGGCGCGGGCGTTGGCGCGCGAGGGTCTGCAACCCGGGGCGCGCCACAACAACTGCTCGGGCAAGCATGCCGGCTTTCTCTGCCTGGGCTGCCTGATGGCGCGTGCCCGAGGTGCAGACCCGAGGGACTTCGTGCGCGGCTACGTCAGGCCCGATCACCCGGTGATGCGCGAAGTCGCGGCAGCACTGGCCGCGACGACCGGGGTCGACCTGGCGCGTGCGCCGATGGGCACCGACGGCTGCTCCATCCCCACCTGGGGCCTGCCGCTGCGTGCGCTGGCCACCGGCTTTGCGCGCGTGGCCACCGG
>JABWBN010000103.1 GCA_013360485.1 Burkholderiaceae bacterium
GACAACGCTGCGCGTCGCCCACCGCGCCCGCCTTCGCCCACAAGCTCCACAGCCTTCGACCATCGTGCTCCATAAGAAGCACGAAGTCCAAGATACAAGAGGCTGAGAGTCTTTCGATCATGCCCGCTCATCACGCCAGAAGACGCCTGCTCTTCGTTGCAAATGTGCGCATAGCATTGTTCCAGGAATCTCACATGACTCAATTGTTGGACGTAGCAGTACCCGATATCGGCGAGTTCAAGGACGTTGCGATCAAGTCTCATGGTTCCCCCGACAAGGTGCGCTTTATGGACATTGCGACGGCCGAAGGCCTGCAGGCCGCGCAGGCGTGGCGTGCCCAGCGATTCGAGGCAGAGTGAACGTGCTGCGTCGACATCCCGTCGGGACAATCGTCCTGGCGCAGCTCTTCGGAACCTCGCTGTGGTTCAGCCCGAACAGCGCGGCCGACAGCCTCGTCGCGGCCTGGCAACTCTCGTCCGCCCAGATCGGCCAGATCACGAGCGCGACCCAGCTCGGGTTCATCCTCGGCACCCTGGTGCTCGCCACTACGGGCCTGGCCGATCGTTTTCCGGCCAGCCGCATCTTCGCGATCGCCAGCCTGCTCGGTGCGGTGTTCAACGCGGGTTTCGCGTTCCTGGCAACGGGCGTCGAGTCGGCACTGGCGTTCCGCTTCGCCGTCGGCGTGTGCTTGGCGGGCATCTACCCGCTGGGCATGAAGATGGTGATCGCCTGGACACACGGCGGTGCGGGTTCGACCCTGGGCCTGCTCGTTGCGATGCTGACGCTGGGCTCGGCACTGCCCCACGCTGTGCGTGCGGCGGGAGGAGGGCTCTCCTGGCAGGGCGTCGTGCTGAGTTCCAGCCTGCTGGCGTTGCTGGGCGGGCTGGCAATCCGCTGGCTGGGCGATGGTCCCCACCTGCCGCGGTCCGGGCCCCGGTCGGTCCGGTGGGGTGCCGCGCTCCGGGCATTCGGCAACCCGCAGTTCCGCGCGAGCGCCTTCGGCTATTTCGGTCACATGTGGGAACTGTACGCATTCTGGACCCTGGTTCCGTTTCTCGTCGCCGATGTCGTAAACGGCGCGCATCTGGAGGCGCTTGACCCGACCCGCACCACCTCAGCCTTGGCATTCGGTGTGATCGGCATCGGCGCCTTGGGATGCGTCGCGGCGGGGCACCTGAGCCGGCGCTTCGGCAGTCCGCCGGTCGCGGCGGTGGCGCTCGCCGTCTCGGGGCTCATGTGCCTGCTGTATCCCTTGTTGCGGCCGCTGGGGCCTTCGGTCTGCATCATCGCCCTGCTGGTCTGGGGCATGGCCGTCATCGCCGACTCTGCGCAGTTCTCGGCCGTGTCCGCGCAGATGTGCCCGCCCGAGTTCGTCGGTGGGGCGCTGGCGATTCAGAACAGCATCGGCTTCCTGATCACGGTGTTCGCGATCACGCTGGTCACGTCTGCGTTCACCGGCGCGGGAAGCGCAGTCGCCTGGTACCTGCTGCCCGGGCCTATCGCAGGTCTTCTGTTCTTCTGGCCACTGGTCCGGTCCACTCTCGGCGCCCGGCGCCCAGGGGCGGCCTGACGACGTCTCCGCGCAACCGTCGTGATGCCTATGACACCCGAGCAACTCCGGCAGATCCAGGCGCCCCTCAAGGCGCGCTACCAGTCCGATCCTGGAGCGGCGCTGCAGACCTTCCGCGCCGAGGCCATGCTCGACTTCGACCACCCCTCGTGTTCGATCCGCACCGGCTTCGCGCAGTACACAGCCGGGCTGCATCCGGCCGCCGGCGGGGACGGCAGCGAGGCCTGCTCGGGCGACCTGCTGCTCGAAGCCCTTGTAGCCTGCGCCGGCGTGACGTTCAACGTCGTGGCCATCGCGATGAGCATCGGGTTTCGGTCGGCTCGCGTATTCGCGGAGGGGACGGGCGACTTCCGCGGCACGCTCGGCGTCTCGCGTGACGTGCCGGTCGGCATGACGCAGATCACGCTGCGGTTCGAGATCGACTCCGACGCCAGCGACGAGCAACTGGCCAGCCTGCTGCGGCTGACCGAGCGCTATTGCGTGATCGCCCAGACGCTGAAGTCGCCGCCGCAGTTCGCGACGCGCATTGAGCGCACCCCATCGCCGCCGGCCGGCACGTGAATCCAATCGACCCGGCGGCGGGTTTCGACCGAGCCCCGGACCTGCGGTGCACTGCACCGTCAAGTGCTTGTGGAAGGAGACAAACATGGACCCAAACGATGGCCGCCGGCTCGTTGACGCCGCGAGACGAGAGTTGCAACTGGGCGGCTCGATCACCCACGATCCAGCGCGGCGAAAGCTGTTCTCGGGCGCTGTAGCTGCGGTCGGCGCGGTGGCGGCCGGCGGCGCGACTGCACAGGCGTTGGAGGTTCCGGCGTCGAACCGCGGGCCGGGTCGGCCGATTCCCGAAGACGAGTACGGCCAGCCTTCGCGCTACGAGGCGCATGTCAAACGCCGCCGCACCGACGTGCTGAAGAACCGCCAGAACTTCTCCGACTGGAGCATGACGCCGCTGCAGCACCAACTGGGCATCGTCACGCCCAACGGGTTGATCTACGAGCGTCACCACAACGGCGTGCCTGACATCAGCCCGGACGAACACCGGCTCGCGATCCACGGCATGGTGAAGCAGCCTGTCGTGTTCACGATGGCGGACCTGATGCGCTTTCCGTCGGTCAGCCGCTTCTACTTCATGGAGTGTTCGGGCAACGGCCTGACCGACTGGCTCAAGCCGGCGTCGAAGACGGTGCAGCAGACACACGGCCTGCTGTCGTGTGCACAGTGGACCGGTGTCCCGGTGTCCACACTGCTGGACGAGGCGGGCGTCGATCCGCGGGCTAGCTGGGCACTGGCCGAAGGTGCGGACGGTTCGGCCCATGCGCGCAGCATCCCGATGAAGAAGCTGCTCGACGATGCGCTCGTCGTCTACGCGAGCAACAGCGAGATGCTGCGGCCGGAGAACGGCTACCCGCTGCGGCTGTTCATCCCCGGATGGGAGGGCAACGTGTGCATCAAGTGGCTGCGTCGCCTGAAGCTTGGCGACCAGCCGTGGCACCTGCGCAGCGAAACGGCGCGCTACACCGATCCCATGCCCGGCGGAAAGTGGCGCCAGTTCAGCTTCGACATGGAGGCGAAATCAGTGATCACATCGCCGTCGGGTGGCATGAACGTCACCCGCGGCCCCTTGGAAATCCAGGGCTTCGCGTGGAGCGGCAATGGCAGCATCCGTGCCGTCGACGTCACCACCGACGGCGGCCGAACATGGCAGGAGGCCCGCCTCGAGGGGCCCGTGATGGACAAGTGCTTGACCCGCTTTCGCCTGCCGTGGCGCTGGGACGGCGCGCCGGTCTCGATCGCCAGCCGAGCGCTGGACTCTACCGGCTACGTGCAGCCAACCGTGGCCGACATCCAGAAGGTGCGTGCCATCACCGGTTTCGTTCAGCACCACAACGGCATTTTCCCGTGGGACATCAGTGAGTCGGGGGAGGTTCGCAATGCGATCGCTTGAATGGGTCTTCGTTGCAGTTGCGCTCGTCTCCTGTAGCAGCCCGCCGAAGTCGTCCGAGCGCCCTGGCTTCGGTCAGCGCGTGACCGAGCGCGATCTGGCGGCATGGAACATCGACGTGCGAACGCCCGACGGTACCGGACTGCCGCCCGGGCAGGGTAGCGTCGCCATGGGCAAGGACGTATACGACACGAAGTGCGCCTCCTGCCACGGCAGCGACGCGAAGGGCGGGCCGATGTTCGGCACGATGGTCGGCGGCATCGGTTCGTTCACGACCAACACCCGCGTTGTGACGCCGGGCAGCATGTACCCCTACGCGTCGGTCCTCTTTGACTACGTGCGGCGCGCCATGCCGCTCACTGCGCCGCAGTCGCTTTCAAACGAGGAGGTGTACGCGGTCAGTGGATACATCTTGCATCTGAACGGCCTGCTGCCCGCCGATGCGACGGTCGATGCACGAACGCTGGCCACGGTGCGCATGCCCAACCGTGACGGCTTCATCGTCGACGACCGGCCCGACACGAAGGCGGCGCGCTGCATGCGGGACTGCGAGCCGCTGCGCCGTCCTTAGCTCAAGTTGCTCCGCCGCCGGCGCGGCGCCGGGCCCGTGACATGCGAGGTGATGTCGGATGCGGTCGCGAGCTGGGCGCTCGTGTAGGGCGCGAACCTTCTCATGTTCTCGTGCACGCGCAGGCTGCGGCCGATGGCAGGAAAAGCCCTCTGCGCGCAGTTCTCCCGATCGCACACCTTGCAGCCCGCGCCGATTGGCGTCGCGGCTGCGGGATCGGTGAGGTCCAGCCCGGTCGCATAGACAAGGCGGTGTGCATGTCGCACGTCGCATCCTAGCGCCACCGCGAAGGTGCGGCTGGGCGCTACATAGCCACCGCGTTCTTGCCCGATACAGCGAGCGACCCACAGGTAGGGTCGACCATCCGGCATTGCCGCGAGCTGCGTCAGAATGCGGCCCGGCTGTGCGAAAGCCTCGTAGACATTCCACAAAGGGCAGGTGCCGCCGGTGCGCGAGAAGTGGAAGTCGGTTGCCGATTAGCGCAGCGCCTCGGCCAGGAACCGGCGGTAGGGCAGCAGCAGAGCGCCGGCGAAGTAGCTGGCAAATCATGCGGGCCAGCGCGCGTGCCTCGCTGGTGGCGAAGTTCGCCTCGCTGCCGAAATCCGTACTCGACACGGTTCCCCCCGGGCCGTAGTTTGAGTCGTTGGCGAGCCGCAAGGCCTCGGCCTCAGTGTCGATTGCGATGACCGAGATGACGGGACCGAATATCTCCTCCCGCTCGATCTTCATGTCGTTGCTGACGTTGTCAAAGAGTGTCGGCTGGACAAAGTACCCGCCTGCCAGATCGCCCGACAGCCGCTGACCGCCGGTCAGCAGACGGGCGCCCTCGCGCCCGTCGGCATCGATGTAGCCGAGTACCCGGTCGAGCTGCCGTTGGGAAATGATGGGGCCAAGGTTCGACATTCGCGCTCGCATGTACGACATGCAGCATGAAGCCGCCACCCGAGACCGGCTGGGCTATGACTTGACTCGCGGGGAAGTCCCTGAAGAGTGGTTTAGTCCGTCGCCGATCTCCAGTTCTTGGCGACTTCTGCGATTGGCGGGTTCCAAGTTCGGTTTGAACCCGTCTCGCCTGACACGAGGCCCTCGCCAACGACTGCTTCTCACTGTTGTCGAATCCGCGCAGCGTTGGCCGACCGGCAGCTTGCTGGGTGAACCTGCCAGTCGGCCAAGAAGCCGCCACAGGCTCCTTAGGGTCGGGACGAGACGGTCAGCCCTCTGATCCGGTTGCCGTGAAGCCGACATACAACGCAAAGGCCCGGATGTGGAGCAACTGGACGCCGGTGCCGGCCGTCCGATCTCGCCGCGATCTTCAACGAGCAGCCGTGCTATCTGCAGGCGGACGGCTCGTTTACCACCTGGGCCGGAGCCGTCGGCGACTGATCTGGCGCTTCAAGAGGCTGGGCGACGGGCGAGTTGAAGGCGCTTGCGGTACTGGATACACTTACAGCTCATGAGTGCCGTGCTGGCGGAAGCTCCCGCCGCGCTCCTGAAGCGCCCGCAGACGTTCGACGAGATCCAGGGCCGCGAGCGGTTCACCGCTCCGCTGGACCATGCCGCCCATGCGCTCCGGGAGGTGCTGACCGACTACCACTTCCCGAAGGAGGTGCCTTGCGGCCTGAAGAGCTGCCGGCAGCCGCACAAGCACGGCTACCTCGTGCTGACCGAGGACGGGGCTGAGACCAACATTGGCCAGCAATGCGGCAAGACGCATTTCGGCGAGGAGGTGTTCTCGCTCGCCCGTTCCGACTACACGCGGCGAAGGGAGCGGGAGGAGCTCGTTGCGCGGGCGCAGCAACTGCAGGTGACGGCCGCGGATATCGGCCGCTCCATCACCGACCTGATCCAGCGACCCTACGGTGCGAAGTGGGCGATGCGCGTGACGCAGGAGCTGGAGTCGGTCATCGGCGCGGGCCTGGTCGACTCGCTGCGCGTTTCGACGCTCACGGACGAGCTGGCGGTCTTGACCACTCGCAGGCGGTCGGACGACGAGATCGAGAACATCATGGCAGCCAATCGCGGCCTCTCTCGTGAGCGCGCGACCTACGAGGACCAGGTCATCGGTCGCCTGCTGCCCGCAACCTGGCTCGGCTTCGATTTCCGCCAACGGCTGGTCGTCGACCTGCAGGGACCGCTGGGCAGCTTCCGGACCATGACCGTCCTCGACATGCCTTCGCCTCGCCTCAAGGCCGAGGTGAAGCGCTTCGACGGCTACGAGAAGACGCTCGAGTCGGCCGCGGAGGCCGCGGCATCGGCGCTGCGCTTCTTGAACGCCGAAAACCTGGCGATGGTCGCGCTCTGGATTCCGTCGCACGTCAAGGGCGCGAGCGCTGCGCTGCGCGAGTGGGTGGACGGCAAGGAGTACCGCTCCTTGCTGCAGGGCGCGCCGAAGTGAGCGCGCCGGTGCAAGGCTTTCAGCACGCCCCGTAGTGGGGGCTGAAGGGATCAAGGTTCATGTCGTCATCGGGACGGAAGGGCGGCGAACCCGCGAGGGAGCACACCGCTTGAGAATGCGCTGCCAGCCATTGCGAGCACGCACGGCCTCACCAAGGATGTCCAGGTACTCGCCGTGATCGACTCGGTCGTCCGGCGGCAAAGGGCCCAGCGCGTGCTGCTCGAGCGCTTGCAGACGCTGCCGAGGGTTGCCGGCGGTCGAGCTGATCCGGCTGTAGGACTCGCAGGCGTAGGCGAAGGTCTCGCGCTTGACGTAGTCGATCTCGAGCAGCCACTCACGTCGGCGGGTCTGGGCAAGGCCCAGCGTCTCGCGCTTGCAGTTGTGGAAGACGTGTGCCGCCTCGTGGACGACGAAATCGGCGAACGGGTCGTCCTCGTCGAAGTAGGACATGGCGACGTAGCACGTCATCTCCTGGCTCAGCCCCACGATGTGGCGCGCCTGCTCGGAGAGCCCAGGCAGCTTCAGGCTGCAGAGGTACAGGTTTGCGAGGTCCCAGGCCGTCGACAGCCATGTCTCCTTCCTGAGGACCTCGGCGATGTTCCAGGGCGTGAGGAACACGACGCTGCGCTCGAACATGTCGAGAACGACCGGGCGCTCATCGCTGCCGAAGAGCCCGTGCACCATGGGCGCGAGCTTGTCGCGGGTCCACCTCGCGAGATGCTTCGGTATGCAGACTTGGCACTCGACGCCCGGGGTCCGACGAAGGACTTCTTCCACGAGAGCGGTTTGCAGCCTGATCGTGCCCTGCCTCGCGGCGTCCAGAAAGTGCATGCCCGGCCACCCTGCGAACATCATGTCGTGGTCGCCGCTGCGCAAGTACTGCTGCACCTGGTCCTCGATCCACTGTGGGGTGCCGACCTTCGGTGGCTTGTCGCGCGCCGAGTCCGCCGCTTCACTCATGCCCAGGTCCTTCCGGTGTCTGCCCGGCGCGCCTGGATCAGCGCGTCGGCGTAGCGCTCGATGCCGAAGCTGAAGACGCCGCGGAAGTTGATGTGCCCGAAGTGCACTGGCCCCAGCCGCCGCAGCCAGGCGTCCTCGATGGTCATACCCTGCTTGCGCCATCGGTCGACCACTTGCTGCATTCGGCTGGTGTTCCAGGCGATGACGACGTTGGTGAGCAAGGCATGGGCGCCCGAGATGGCGACCATCTCGTCAGGCCGGCGGCCGCGCTCGGGTGCCACCTTGCCGTAGTAGATGGCGCGCTGCAATTGGTGCACGGCCTCGCCGCGGTTGAGCAGCGTGTGCAGCTCGCGCCTGAACGCCCGGTTGGTGAAGTAGTCGCACAGGAACACGGTGCGCAGCAGTCGCCCGAGCTGGTCCGCTGCTCGCCGGACCTGGTCTCCCGCGGCCGCCTCGCCCAGGTGGCGCAACGCTACCGGTGCGCTGACGAGGCCGCTGACCACCGAGGCGCCGATCCGCAGCACGCCGTCCCAGCCGGCGCGCACCGGCCGCAGGGCCACGCTGGCATCAACGATGGCCTCGATGCTGCTGTCGAAGTCCTTGCCGGTCACCCACCCGTTGGGCACGTAGAGCTTGCGCTCGGAGAGATTGCGCAGCCGGGGGCAGAGGTCGAACCCCACGACCTTGGACGCCGTCATCCCGGCATGCGTGTACCCGTGGGTATCCACTGCGAGCAGCGACAGGCGTGCCAGCTGATCGGCGCTCTGGGCGGTGTTATGCCGCACGACGCCTTCGATGGCGGCGCCCGCCTGGCGCTCGTTGAGCACGATCGGCTGGTCGTACACGATCCCGTAGCGATCGAGCACATGGGTGTAGATGCCGGCTGCGTAGGTACGCCGCCGAGGATCGACGCGCGCGTTCCACAGATGCTGCGACGCGTCCAAGGCCATCATGTCCGCGGACGCTCGGTCGCCCGGTCCCCAAAGTTCTGCCAGCGGCAGCTTGCGCTGGAACTCAACGACCCGCTCGTTCGCTCGCCGCAGCCGGCCCGGCGCCTGCAGCGACCGCATGGCCGCCGTCACCTGGCTGGGCTTCAGGCTCGGGATCATGGCCGCCACGCCCTTGGCATCGACCTCTGTGCCGTGGGCGAGGAGCGCGGCGTAGGTCGCGAGTAGTTCCTCGCTGCTGCCGGCCTTGTGGCCGAGCAGGGCTTCGCTGAAGTTCGTCTGGGCGTCCAGCTCGATCAGGAGATCGGGAAACTGCTGCTCGCCGATGGCCTCGAACAGGGCCTTGCTCGTCTTCTTCGGATGGATGTCCTCGTCCAAGGCCTGCAAGGCGGGCAGGTGCAACTGGCCGTCGGCTCCGATGGTCAGCTCGCCGGCGGCAACGGCCTCTGACACAGCGGCAAGCCCGGCGCGCACGTTTGCCAGCAACGGCTCGAGCATCGCATCCGCGCTCGCGGGCTGGTCGAGCAGGGCCAGGTAGTGATCGCGATCTCGCTCCCACTCGCCGGCCGGAATCAGCAGGCTGTCCCGATCCCGGAAGCTCAACGAATGGTCCAGCCATACGCTGCCGCGGCGCAGGGCCTTGCGCATCGCCATCATCGTGCTGGCCTCGAAGGCTCGCAGGGCCCGGGTGCGATCCGCGTCGCCGACCAAGTCGCTCCAAGCGCTGCCAACCGAGGGCTGCTCGTCGCCAACGGGCAACTCCTTGGCGCCCGTCTCACGGAGGGCACTCCAGACGTTCCATTGCCTCAGCGTGGTGTCCTTCGGGTCGGCGGCGAAGTCCAGGCCGCGCATCCCGTCAAGCAGGGCCCGCACCCCTACCGGCTCGTCCGTGAGGGTGCGCCGTGTCAAGGCCGCGCCGCTCAGGGGCACGGCGTCGAGTTCGTCCGGAATCTGCGCAGCGATGGCCTCCAGGCGCTGCTCGGCCGTACGGCTGGTGTCGTTCACGATCTGCCGGATCGACACCAGGCGTTGCCGGTAGTCGACGGCGCTTTGCGCTCGTTTGCCATCGCTCTTGCTCGTTGCGCGCCGCACGAGATCGCTGACCCGTCGGCCGGCGAGGTACAACGCGGTGTCGCTCAACTCCAGCAGCGTGATGCGCAGGAAGCACACCATCTCCACCGCCTGAGTGCTGTCCTTGCGGCGTCGCGATTCCGACGGCGGTCGGTTGACGATGGCCTGTGCGTAGGCGCGCTGGCGTGCAAGCGCAATGCCATCGAGGTTCCAACGATCGGCGCCCAGCCGCTTGAGTACGGCGATCTTGCCGAGCACCTCGTTCAGGGTGCTTGGGCTGTGCTTGGCCGGCGGGGCCTTGAGCCATTCCATGACCGTCTCCCCGCCGCTCTCGGACGTGGGATGGAACATGATGGCCTCGCAGATCTCGCGTTCCTGCGCGGGCACCGCTGCCTCGACCACCTGCAAGGCTGCTTGCTCGATCTGCGCGTAGGCGGCCCTCGCCACGTCGCGCAAAGTGCTGTCGGCGGCAAGCATGACCTTGCGGCCTTGGAGCCAGCGCCGGGCGAGCCCGACGAGATCATCGATGCTGACGGCATCACGGGCAGCGAGGTCCAACTCCTGCTGCAAGTCGCCCTGGACGGTCTTGTCGAACGGAGCGAGACCCAGTTGCTCGCGGGCCCAGCGCTGGTGGTCATAGAGCGTCTCGCGCCGCCGGTAAATCGAGCGCAAGGTCGCGATCGTGGTCGGCGTGAGGTCCAGCGCCTTGGCCAGGCTTCTCAGCAACGCCTTGGGGACGACCGCCAGCCGATTCAGGGGGCGGCCGGTGGCGCGCAGGAACACGAGCTGCAGCGCCGGACCAAGACGGCGGTCAGCGCGGAAGCGCTCCTTGATGGAAAGAACGTCGGCGGGTGTCAGTTCGAAGAACCGCTCGACGTCGAAGTCAGACAGCGTCCGCGGGAGCTCCTCGGCGCCGAGAAATCGCTCGTGGTAGCCCGACATGACGTGATGTGACCTGGATCGCCGCTGGGGCCGGCAGTGTAGCCACGGCCGAGTTCGGCCTCCTCAGTGCCACCAGCCACGGTCTGCGACGACGGGCCCCGGCCGCAACCGCCACACATTCCCCGAAAACCGAGATCACCCCGTAGAGCACGGGCCAGTGGTGGGCGTGCGGCCGCAGGTCCAGCAAATTCAGTTGGCTGCCCGACTGCAGTTCAAGAAGCCAGCGATCTCGCAGATTGCCCTGGCTGACGATGGTGACGTCGCGCCTGGCCATGGTCTCGTACAAGCTGGTCAAGGGATCGGTGGCCACGTAGCCGACCGGTACACCGGCGATGTCGAACCGGTTGGCCAGAACATGCACCGGCGGCGTCAGGAATGGACCGGTCTTCACCGTGCCGCGCATCGGGACCTTGCGCTGGACCCTGAAAACCGAGAAGCCTGGCGGCAGGATGAATGGGGCGTTGTGCGATAGGTCGGTGAGCTTCATGCGTCAGGCTTAGATGCTGTGCGCAGCGGCCAGCCCAAGCACTTCGTCGATGCGTCCCTGCTCAACGGCGCGCCGTGGCGTTTGGCCATTGAGCGCGCCATGCGCGGTCTCCATGAAGGAGTAGATCGCCCAGCCCTCGACGGTGCCGAGGGCCGCGATGATGCGCGGCAGGACTTGCCACATCTGGGGCTCAAACTGCCACTTCGGCAGCTTGAAGCCGCGCTTGGGCCCGATCAGTCCGATCGCGGCGCCGCGCTTGATGCGGTCGACGATGCCCACGCGCGTCATGCCCACCAGTTCGGCGCTCTGGTCCGTGGTGAGCATGTCTGCTGAGTTGAGGATCGCCATGCGACGTTCGATGCTGTCTGCGAGCAATGAGCGCGTCGCGGATACCGGCGCGAAGGTTCCGGTGGACAGCGTGGCGCGCTTGGGTGCTCGGGGCTTGGATGCTGCAGGTGTTGGGGTCAAGGCCAGTGTCTTCATGATTTCAGTCCGGCAAATCAGGGGAGGTTGCGCGCATTCACCTTGGAGGGGTTGAAGTACGACCGGCTCGAGCGCAGGGTCCGGGCCTGTGCCTGGGTGCGCTTGAACCTTCGACCAGTGGTGAGCACGAGGCCGAGCAGTACTTCCAACTTGACGACGAGCCCGGCGGTCGCGCGGAGCTGGTCCCATCGGGAGGAGTACCTCGGTGGCTCGACTGCCAGCAGGCGTTCAATCAGCTCTCGGAAGCGGCGGCACACATTCGCCGCCGAGCGGGCGTAGTCGGATTCGGTGACGGTTGAGTAGGCGATCACGATGGCTCGACCTCCCTCGAATGGTTCGTAAGGTTCGATTATCTCGCACAACACGTGAGGCGCCAGGATCGCGCGACATGCAACCGGACCGAGGGCGCAAGTTTTCGCGGGCGCGAAAATCTCCGGGCTGACCTTGGCCTGCTATCGTCAAAGCCTGACCGGCAGGCAAGGTAGAAGCAGTGAAGCTGGATTCGTCGAAGGGGCATCTGTGGACAGCTCAGCACGTCGCGGGCCGGGAGTTGCTGTCTGTCGACCCGACGCGACGCGCGATCGAGTTGGATTTCATCAACCGGCTGCTGGCCCGGCTGAACGTCGCACCCGCGCGCCCGCCGGCCGAACGCTTAAGGGCGATCGTCGACGCGCTGGACTCCGGCGAGCTTGATGGAGCGGTGCAGCCGTTGGGGTCTGCGTTGGAGTCTGGCGCCCCAGTTGCTGACCCGCAGCGGTTCGACGAGGTGCCGGAATTCAACTACGACACCTGGTTCCGCCGGCGCTAGCCCCAGGGCGCTGCGGCCGACGCGAATTTCGCGGGCGCGAAATTCCTCTCCTTGCTTCGCGCTGTGCCCCCCCCTGCCCTCTGGCCCAGGCCCTTGTATCTTGGACTTCGTGCTTCTTATGGAGCACGATGGTCGAAGGCTGTGGAGCTTGTGGGCGAAGGCGGGCGCGGTGGGCGACGCGCAGCGTTGTC
>JABWBN010000104.1 GCA_013360485.1 Burkholderiaceae bacterium
GGCGCTGAGCCCTGCGGGTTGCCGGCGAGCGGCTTGGCGGGATCCATCGCAACCGGACCGGCGTCAGCCGCGCAGGCCCGCCGGACGCGCCGGTTCGAGCGTGCGCTCGAGCCCGCCGGGCATCAACCACGGAGCCTTGCGCGGCAACAGGTTGCCTTGCACGAAGAGCTCGATCTCCGCCGGCGGCACCGGTCGGCTGAACAGGAAGCCCTGCATGATGGTGCAGCCGGCCTTGTAGAGTGTCTCCATGTGACGCAACTGCTCGACGCCCTCGGCGATCACGCGCACGCCCAGCGAACGGCCCAGCGCGATGATGGCCGTGACCACGGCCTGGCTCTGCGGCGAGGTACCCAGGTCGCGCACGAAGATGCGGTCGATCTTGAGCTCGGAGATCGGCAGCTGCGTCAGGTACGACAGCGACGAGTAGCCGGTGCCGAAGTCGTCGATGGAGATCTCGACACCGATCTCGTTGAGGCGGTGCAGCGCGGGGATCACCGTCTGCAGGTCTTTCATCAGGTTGTTCTCGGTGATCTCGAGCAGGATGGACCGATGGGCCACGCCATGGGTAGACACCGACTGGTGGATGTGCTCGACCAGGTCGGAGCGCTCGAACATGCGGCTGGGCAGGTTCACCGCGATGGACTCGTTGAAGCCGATGCTCTGGCTCCAGATCTTGGCCTGCCGGGCGGCCTCTCGCAGCGCCCATTCGGACAGCGGGACGATCAGGCCGGTTTCTTCGGCCAACGGGATGAAGTCGTTGGGCGGCACCAGCGTGCTGCCGCGCTGCCAGCGCATCAGGGCCTCCACGCCGACCATCTTGCCGTTGCGCACATCGATCTTGGGCTGATAGTGCAGCACCAGTTCGTTGCGCTCGATGGCCTTGTGCAGTGCGCTCTCCAGCTCGAGCTTCTCGCGTCCGCGGCCGGCCAGCTGGGGGGTGTAGATGGCCGAGGAATTGCGACCCGCCGACTTGACGGAGTACATCGCCACGTCGGAATTGCGCATCATGTCGGCCACCGACTGGCCGTCACGCGGGTACATGGCGATGCCCACGCTGGCAGTGACGAAGCACTCCTGGCCGGCCACGAAGACGGGCTCGCGCATGGCTTCGAGGATGCGCTGTGCCACACGATCGGCATCCGACTCGTCGGCCACCTCGGGCAGCAGGGCCACGAACTCGTCGCCGCCCAGTCGGCCCACGGCTTCCAGCGTGCGGTGCGAGCGTGCGCCGACAGATTCGAGCGCGCCCTCCATCACCTGATCGGAGTGGCGCACGCAGGCGCGCAGCCTTCGCGCCACTTCGACCAGCAGTTCGTCGCCGCTGGCATGGCCCAGCGTGTCGTTGATCACCTTGAAGCGGTCGAGATCGATGAGCAGCAATGCGGCCTGGTGCCCGAGGCGACGGGCATGGTCGAGCGCGCGTTCGGTGCGCCAGATGAGCTGGCGCCGGTTGGGCAAGCCGGTCAAGGCGTCGAAGTTGGCCAGGTGCCGGATGCGGTCTTCGGCAACGCGGCGGTCGGTGACATCCTGGACGATGCCCGTATAGCCCACGCTGTGCCCGTGCTCGTTGAACTCGGGCTCGGCTTCGACATGGACGATGCGCTGGCGGCTGTCGACCAGCGTGACCGGTACGTCGATGGCCAGCACCGAGGCATACGTGATCACCTCGTGCAACACCCGCAGCAGGCCGCGGCGCTCGGGCCCCGGCACCATGCGCAACAGGCGCCGCAGGGTGACCTGCTCATGCGGCATGAAGCCGAACACCCGAAGGCCCTCGGGCGCCAGCTGCAGGCCCCCGGCCAGGTGAGACGTGCTGCGCCGCCAGTCGAAGCTGCCCATGCGGGCAAGGTCCTGGGCGCGAGCAAGCTTGGCCTTGCTGCGCTCGAGTTCGATTCGAGTACGCGCCGAGCGCAACAGGTAACGCAAGCGCCCCGCCAGCAGGCTCCACTGGTTGGACTTGACGAAGAAGTCGGTCGCGCCCGCCTGGTAGGCACGTGTGATGGATGCGTCGTCGTCGAGGCCGGTCAGCATGAGCACCGGCACGTTCTCGAAGCCTGCGAAGGTGCGCAGTTCCTGGCAGGTGTCGAAGCCGTCGAGCCCGGGCATCATGGCATCGAGCACGATGATGTCGGGTGTCCAGTCGGTCAGGATGGCCAGTGCCCGCTCGCCGGACGACGCTTCCGTGATCTCGAAGCCGCGCTCGCGCAGCGCCTCCGAGGTGAGCATCAGCGTCACCTCGTCGTCGTCGACCAGCAGCACCTTCGGTCGCTCGGGCGAGTCCTCGGTGTCGAAGGCGTGGGGCAGTGTCATGGAGTGCGAGGGCTCAGTTGGCCAGCCGGGCGCGCACCGCGGCTTCGACCCCACCGGCCTCGCGCATCAGCGCATCGACCAGCGCGGGAACGTCCTCGACGCGCCCGTCGCGCAGCGCGGTCTCGGTCGCAGCGCACAAACGCGCCAACTCAAGGGCGCCGATGCTGGCCGAAGAGGATTTTAGGGTGTGCGCCGCCAGCCTCATGCCCGCAGGGTCGGACCGCGTCAGCGCGTCGCTCAGCTGCGCCAGCAGGCGCCCCAGCGAACCCTGGTAAGTGGCCAGCACCCGCTGCACCAGCCGGTTCGCACCCGTCGGGTCCAGCGCCGACAGCCCGGCCAGCGCCTGAGCGTCGAGCACAGCCACCGCATTGCCAACGGCATCGCCTGCTGGCACCAGGGTGCCGGTATCAGTGTCCGGCTGCAGGCCAGGATGCGGGGGAGCTGTCATGGAAGCGACTTGCTGCATGAAGGTGGACCTGGCGGGGCGTCGCGCGCCCGCGAAAATGGGGCGTCTCGACCTCGACAAGACTAGCATGGTGCGGCCATCGCGCGGCGTCAAGATGCGTCAGCAAATGGCGTGGCATATGTCGTCAATGTGGTCAGGCAGTCGCATCACTACGACAGGGTTGAACGTCATTTCGGCCCCGGGGCAGCGGGCTTGAGCGGCAGATGCAAACTGCGAGCCATCGGTCGGGCAGCCCGTCTCGCCATGCCGACATAATCGGCCGCATGCCTCGCAACCGCGACGCCCCCGCCATGCAGGACCGCCCCGCGATCCCGTTGATGCCGCTGGCGTTGTGCGCCGCGGCCGTGGTGGCGGCGATCCTGGCCACCCGGGAAGCCGGCTTGGGCGTGTTTGCGGCGTTGGCATTGGTGCTCGTGGCCGCGGCGTGCACCGCAGCCGGGGCCCTGTGGGCGCGTCAGAGCGAGGCACACCGGCTGCACGAGGCCCGGCTGCAGTACCTGCACCTGCTGCAACTCACCGATGGCTGGGTCTGGCAGACCGACGCACAGCACCGGTTGGTGCGGCTGCAGCCTCCCGGTGGCGCGCCGGCATCGGCATGGGCCAGCCACGGGGGAAACGGCCAGTACCTGTGGGAGCGCTTTGCCGAGGTGGCACAACCGGGCAGCCTGGGCGAACGCATGGCCGCGCATGCCCCCGTGCCCGATCTGGCCGTGCGGGGCAATGGGGACGGGGGCTCGCACCCGGAATGGACCCTGCGCGGATTGCCTCGTTTCGACTGCAGCGGTGTGTTCTGCGGGTACCTGGGCATGGCGCGGCCCGCCATCGTGCCGACGGGCGCAGCCCCGTCTTCGCCAGCCGGTCTGCCTGGCGAGCAGGCGGCAACGGCAGAAGGACCCCTGGTCGACGATCCCCAGGCGCTGGCCGCCGAGTACGCATCGTTCAGCTACACGGTTTCGCACGACTTGCGCGCGCCCATCCGCGTGGTCGACGGCTTCGCCCGGATCCTGAAGGAGGATTACGGCCACGCCCTGGACCGAATCGGCAACGATCACCTCGACCGCGTGCTCAGCGCCGCCGCGCGCATGAACCACATGATCGATGCGCTGCTGTCGTTGTCGCGCCTGTCGACGCAGCCCCTGCAGTGCCAGCCGGTGAACCTGTCGCAGTTGGCGCAGTACATCCTGGACGACCTGCGGCGGACCTCGCCCGAACGCGAAGTCGACGTGACCATCGAGCCGGACATGACGGTCAGCGGCGACCCGACGCTACTGCGCATGGCACTGGAGAACCTGCTGGGCAACGCCTGGAAGTACAGCGGCAAGGTGCCCCGGGCGGTCATCGCGTTCGAGCGCACGCAGTCGGGCGGGCGCACGGCCTACATGGTGCGCGACAACGGTGCCGGCTTCGACATGCGTTTCGCCGATCGGTTGTTCGGCGTTTTCCAGCGCCTGCACAGCAGTGGCGACTTCCAGGGCACCGGAGTGGGCCTGGCATCGGTGCGGCGCATCGTGCGCCGCCACGGCGGCGAGATCTGGGCTGAATCCGAAGTCGGACAGGGCACGCGGTTCTACTTCACGCTGGGCGACTGAGCGTCTCGACGGCTTCGAGCACCCGCTCGGCCTGCTCGCGCAAGGCACGCCCGTCCTCTTCGGCCAGATGCTTCAGGTGGGTGAGCGCCGCCGCGCGCCGCAGCGAGAACCGATGCATGAGCACGCCCACTGCCATGGCCACGACCTCATCACCGACCCCTGCCGCCGTCGCAACCGGTGCCAGAGGGGCGGGCCGCGAGACCGGCATGGGCGCCCGTTCGGGCAGACGGGCGAAGGCTGCTTCGACGGTCGGCACGATCTGGCCGATGTCCAGCGGCTTGACCAGATAGGCCACCGCACCGAGTTCGCGCACCTGGCGCACCGTGTCCTCGTCGGAGAAGGCCGACAGGAACATGAACGGCGTGTGCAGGTACTCGCGCAGGTAGGCCGCCACATCGAACCCGGACTTGCCCTCCATGCGGATGTCGAGCAAGGCCAGGTCGGGCCGATGCTCGCGAGCGAGCAAGATGGCATCGTCGCCGTTGTCGGCGTCGATCACCTCGTAGCCGGCTTGCGCCAGCCCGTGGCTGACCGTGGCCAGAACCAGCCGGTCGTCATCCACCACGAGTATCTTGCCTTTGCCGGCCATCGGCGCGTCCGCTTGCCCCAACTGCGCGAATTGTCGCCGATCCGCCCGCGCCCGCATCGCGACGGGCACCGGCGGTGACCACTGTTGCACGCCGTTGGGCGCGACCTACAGCGGGTCGAGGACGGCGATGCCCGGTGCCGTCAGCGTGACCCGGGCGTGCACCTCGTCATCGACCTGCTGCAGCGCCAGTGTGGCCGTGCGGCGCGGCAGCAATGCGCGCACCAGCCCCAGGCCGGACACGCCGGGTGGCACCTGAGCGAGGCTGAAACCCTCGCGCAGGCGCCCGGGATTGGTGACGGTGATCGACACACCCGCATCCTCGCAGCGCAGCACGCAGCCGATGGCGCCCGACTCGGAGTGCTTGATGGCGTTGGTGAGCAGCTCGTTGATCGTCAACGCAATCGGGATCGACTCGGCCTCTGGCAGGGCATAACGGTGAGCCGGAAGCCCCCCGGGAGCCTCCTCGACCCGCACCTGAACGGGCCGGCCGAAAGTGCGTTGAACCGAACCGGTGATGGCCTCGAGCAGCGGTTTGACACGCAGCGGCCCTGAAATGCCAACCTGCAGGCCGTGCACCTGGGCGATGGCCTGCACCTGGCTGACGGCCTCGCCGATCAGGGCGGCCACCTCGGGTCGCCGCGCCGCGGTCTGCTGCAGCAGGCCGGCCACGCCCTGCAGGTTGTTCTTGATGCGGTGGTGCACTTCCTTGACCAGCATTTCGCGCTGCGACACCGCTGCATCGAAGCGCGCCTGCTCGGCCGTCCGCTGCTCGGTGACATCGCTGGCCACCAGCAGCAGCTGCGCATCGCCCGCGGACTCCAGCGGCACGATGCGCACATCCCAGATGCGCATCTCGGCACCCGGCGCGCTGTGGGCGAGCGGCAATTCGCGGCGAAGTCCGTCGGGCTGCTGGCGGGCCTGATCGAGATCGGCCAGAAGCGCCCTTGCTTCGTCGGGCTGCAGCCAATCACCGGGCGGACGCCCCAGTACCTGCTCGACGGGCTGTCCGATGAACATGGCGGCCATCTGGTTCAGCCGCAGCACGCGCGCGCTGCTGGCATCGAAAAGTGCAATGGCCAAGGGCGCCGTCTCGATGATGCGCTGTAGCGATGCCTGCGCCTGGGCGATCGACACTTCGGCCTGCCTGCGGCGCTCAATGTCCAGCAAGGCGAAGGTGACCTGGCGCCCACTGGAACCGCGACCCGTGAGCACGGCATTGCCCACCACCCAGAACTCGCGCCCGTCGCGCCCGCGCAGCCTGCACTCGAAGGTCTCGGCTCGGCCTTCTTCCAGGCCATCCAGGTAATGGGTCGCGCGCAGCGGATGGTCGGCATCTGCGGTGGCCACGGTCGCGATCGGCTCGCCGACGAAATCGGCCAGCTCGCCGCCGAACATGCGGCGAGCGGACCGATTCATCCACTCGATCCCGCCCTCGCCCACCGTGACGATGCCCACCAACACCGAGTCAAGGATTGCGCGCGTACGCTCAGCCTGCGACTGCAGCGCCTCGCGCGCCCGGTGCAGCTCGTCGATGTCGGCATACGAGCAGATCAGTCCAGCGTCCGGATCGTGGTCGGCGACGCAACGCTTGCTCACCTGCACCCACACGAGGCGGCCGCCGTTGCAGCGCAGGCGTCGCTCGCCTCGCCACAGTCCGTCCCGACGCAGCGCCTGCTCCTGCTGCGTGTGCAGCATGCCATGGCTTTCAGGGGTCTCGAACAGATCGGCCAGCGGCATTTGCTGCAAGGCCTCGACGCTGTAGTCGGTGAGTGCGGCCATTGCGTCGTTGGCACGCTCGATGCGCCCGTGGCGCACGTGCAAGATGCCGGCCGTGGTGCCCGACAGAATCGTGCTGAGTTCGCGCAGCAGTTCCTCGTTGCGGCGATGCACGGCTTCCTGGTCCGTCACGTCCAGGGTGACCACCGACAAGGCCGCGCGGCCACCGCCCAAATCGGCAGGCTCCACCCGTGTGAGCAGCCAGCGCCGACCGAGTTCGGGCGTGTGCACTTCGTAGCGCGCCTGCGCTCGCCGTCCTTCGCGCAGGGCCTGCTGCAGCCGCTCGAACTCCTCCAGCGACTCAGGGTCGACCTGATCTCGCCCGATGGCCTGCAGGGCCGCCGAAGTGGGTGGGCGGGCAACAGTGGCCGGGTTGGCCCTGCCTCGGCTGCGCAACCAGCCACGCGACGCCTCGTAGGTGGCCACGCCGATCCCGGCGGTGTCCATCAAAGCACCGATCTCGAGTTGAGCCAGGTCGCGCTCTTCCTCCAGGCTCAGGTCCTCGATGGCCGCCATCACGCGCACCTCGCCGATGTCGGTGGCAAAGGCACGCAGCCGCGCCCGCAGGCGCATGCGCCGGCCGTCGGCCGCGGACACGCTGCCGCGCACCTCGAGCGCTGGCGCATCGGCACGCAGCGCCGGGTGCGGACGGTCACGTTCCCAGGCCAGCAGTTCGCACAGGTCGGCCGGAGCATCGTGCAGCATCACGGGCGCGCGGCCGACGAGTTGCTCGAACGCGGCGTTGCTGCGCACGATCAGGCCACTGGCGTCGTAGACGAGCATGCCGATGGGGCTGAGATCGAACCAGTGCTCGAGCTCATGCACGCTGCGGTCGGCCTGCGCCCGTGCGACATGCTCGGCCGTGACGTCATGCAGGATGGCCAGCAGCAATGGCGAGCCGTCGCTGGCGCTCACCCAGCGGGGCACCGATCGAAACCACCGCATCCGACCGTTGGCGTCGTGAACACATCGGTCCAGGCTTCCGTCGGGCTGCCGTCCCGCTTGCAGCGCCCGCAGCAGTTCGGTCCGCGAGGCCAGAACTGCCGCCTTCTCCGCGGCAGGCATGTGCTCGACCGGATCGTGCCCGAGCAACTGCGCAGGCGGGTAGCCCACAGCCTCGCAGTAAGCCCGGTTGGCGGCCACCACTCGGAAGCGCGCATCCTGCACGGTCACGGCCTGCGGCGTGTCCCACAACAAGTCGACCAGTTCTGCGGTGGCGCGGGGATCCAGGCGCCCGCCCGCGCTGCCCTTGCGCGCGTTGCGCGGCGGCGTGGCAACAGCCTTGCCCTTGGTGGGAAGCGCGGGGCGCCGTGGCAGCACGGACATGGGGCCAGTTTATCGGCCCGGGAAGACGGACCGCACGCAGTGGTTCAATCGAGCTGCCGGGCAGCCGACAGGGCCCTGAGCACGGCGACGTTGACTTCGGACACCGCGAGCAGCAGGCCGTCGGCCGCACTGCGAATGTCGTACACCGAGGCCGACTCGACGGCCCGCACGAGTTCCAGGTAGGGGTGGTACGGCCCTGCGTCGTCGACCAGCGCGGCCTTGACGTTGTCAGGCACGGGGATGTTGTTGAGCAACTCGGCGAACGGCTGGCGCATCATGCGGTCGAGCAGCGAGAACACGCCGCAGATGAAGTACTCGCCGCGGCTGTCCGGATCGACATGGTCGCGCACCAGTTCTTCCATCAGCAGCCCGCGCCGCACGGCTGCATAGATCACCGGCTTCATGTTGACATCGCGGCTGGCCGATGCCAGCAGGAGCGCGAGCCAGCGCTTCAGCCGCTTGTAGCCCAGCAGCATGATGGCGTGGCGAAACGAAGTGATCTCGACCGACAGCCCGAAGGCCGGCGAGTTGATGTAGCGCATCAACCGGAACGCCATGGTCGGGTCGTTCTTCATCACCGCTTCGAGCCGCTCGACGGGCTCGGACCGATCGACCCGGTTGATCAACTCGACGATGGCCTGCAGGTCGGGCTGCGCGGACGACTTGCCGCTGGCGACGATGGTGTCGTCGATGGGCCATCCCAGCACGGCGATGGCCCCGCGGGTGAACGCGTCGTTCATCTGCCCCAACGTGCGCACCTCGCCCTGTACATGCGGGATGGTGCGCGACACACCGCCCGGTGCGGGTTGCCCGTCGCGGCGCTCGTCAGACAGGTCGATGATGGAGTACGCGAAGCATGGCAGCACCTCGCGCGGCAATGGCGTGCGCGGCCGGCCCTTGATCAGCAACGTGTTGCCGGCCGCATGCAGCGCCTGGAGTGCCGCAGCGTTGGCGATGTCGCAGGCCATGAAGGCCGGCACCTCGACCATCAGGTTCAGCGGCAGCTCGGTCTGCAGCAGGTCCTGCAGCAGCGACTCGCCCACGATGTTCAGCGACATCCGCCCGGCATCGGCTGGCCAGGCTTCGGCCATGGCAGCGAGCAGGTCGCCCGCCGGCGGCGGTGCTTCGTTGCGCAGGGGAAAGACGGTCAAGCGCAGTGCCGTGACCGCCCGGTGCCGGTCGATCATCGGCGAGTAACCCAGGGCCACTTGGGCACGAGTATCGCGCGGTGGCTTTCTACTTGATGTAGTCGAACAACGACATGCGCTGGACGATGGAATAGCTCTGCAATGCGGCTTGGTAGCTGGTCTGCTTGTTCTGGAAATCGGACACGGCCTGCACCATGTCCAGATCCTCGGCGTCGGACTGTACCGACTTGGCCCACAGATCGCGATCCTGGTTGCGCGAATCGATCACATCCAGCCGGCTCAGCGTAGCACCGGCCACAGAGCGCGCGGCCTGGAAGTGACTCATGACGGCGTCCATGTCCCGCACACCGTTGCTGACCGCCTGCGCCACCAGCCCGTCGTTGGAGGCGGGATCGTCCAGCACCGCGATGGCACGGTCAAGTGCCTCGAACGGGTCGAGATCGGGTGCGGCGGGCACGATGGTGAACTGGTCACCATCGGCAGGCGCACCACTGACCTGCAGCGCCATGCCGTCGACGTAGACGGTGCCGCCGCTGACGTAGCTGCCCGTCGTTCCCACCGGATTCACCGTGTAGGTGGTGACGCCACCGACAACGCTGAACGTGATGTCGTAGCTGCCTCCGGTGAGCAGCGACGGATCCGACACGCTGCCCGGCGCGATGTACGCGCTGCCGGTATTGGTGGCGGCAGCATCGGTGACGAACACGCCGTTGCCGCTGCGAACGTTCAGCCACAGCGCCTCGCCATCGACCGAGGTCGGCATCTGTTCACTGACCGAAACCTGGCCCTGGCCGCCGGTGCCAGCGAATGCCACGCCACCGATCGCATCCTGGAACGGCGGCGCGATCGAGCCTTGCCCGCCGAAAATGTAGCCGCCGGCACCATCGGTTTGGTTGGCAACCGCCAGCAACTGGCTGCGCAGTTGCTTCAGGTGCGTGGACAGCGCCTGGCGCTCGCCGACGTTGTAGCTGCCGTTGCCCGCCTCGAGCAAGCGCTCGCGGGCGCTTTGCAGCAGGTCGCCGGCCTGGCCCAGGCCGGACTCCACCAGCGCCATCGCGTTGCGACTCACGTCCACCGAACGCTGCTCGGCCGTAATGCGCTGCTGGGCGATGAACGCGCGCTCGGCGCGAGCCGCGGCAGTGGGGTCGTCGCTGGGCACATGCACACGCTTGCCGCTGGTCATCTGCAACTGCGCGCGGCTCATCTCGATCTGCCGCTGCTGCAGCGTGTCGATGGCACCCTCATAGCGACTGAGGTTGGATACCCGCATGGTCATCGTCGATCTCCTTAACGGCCGCCAAGCTCGACGAGCATGTCCATCACGCTCTGGGCGGTCTGCAGCATCTTGGCTGCTGCCTGGAACGCCTGCTGGTACTGGATCAGCCGTGCCGCTTCCTCGTCGAGGTTGACGCCCACCTCGCTGGTCAGCGCCTCCATGGTGCGTGCGGCCACGGCTGCACTGGTGTCTGCCGCCGCGGCAGCGCCCTGGGCACGCACGCCGACCGAGCCCAATGCCTCGGCGTAGGCGTCACTGACCGTGCTGCCGTCGACGAGCAGCCTGGACGCCATGGCATCGAAAGCCAACGCATTGCCATTGCTCGCGTTGGGAAACGCGGTCAGCGTGACGGCGAACTGGTCACCGCTGGCCGGCACGCCGGTGAGATTGAGCTCGAATCCGTTGAACGCGACCGGGGTGCCCGCTGTCCAGGTGCCGCTGGCCAGCACACCGCCGCCTCCGTCGAGGATGTCGTAGTCGCCGGTACCACTGGTGAACACCACGGTCATGTCGCCGATGGCCGCATACGGGGTGCCCGGTGCGCTGGCCATCTGCAGCGAGCCCACCGCGGCAGTGCCGGTGTTGGTCGCTGCGGCAGCCGCCATCAGCGGGCTGGCCGCCGCGACTCCGCGGGGATTCTGCAAGGCCAGTGCAGCACCGGCGGCAGCGGTGCTGACCGGTTTGAGCAGGAACCGGTCGCCCGGTTGCGGTGCCACCGCGCCAAGCGCGAAGGTGAAGCCGTCGACCGCGTCCCCGTCGTTCAATCCGCCGAAGGTCTGGCCGTCGGACAGGCGGGTGATCAGGTACTGGCCAGGGCTGGCCGGGTCTTCCTCCAGCGTGTACTCGCTGGCTTTGAGCGCTGCCGGATCGGTCACGGACAGGGTGATGTCGGCCAGCGGTACCCCGAACGCGTCACGCACGTTTGCCTTGTGTGCGATGGCCACCGGCTCGCCCAGCTCGAACAGTGGCGCGCCGGCCGAACCGGACAGATCGATGCCCAGCGACTGCTGCGTGTTGATCGCGGTGCCCAGCGCCGCAACGATCTGGCCCAGACGATTGCGTGCATCGATCAGGTCGCTGTCCTGGAACTGCAGCAAGCCGGAAATCTCGCCACCACCCAACGTGGATGTGGCCAGCGGGGTGGTGAAGCCTGCCACGTTCATGCCCAGCTCGGCGCGCGACGGGTCGTAGCGGTCCTGCATGGCCACGAGCTTGTTGGACTGACCGCCCAGCACAAGGCTTTGGCCATTGCCCACGAAGACACTCAGGCTGCCGTCGGGCGCCGTGATGGTGCTGACCTCGATCTTCTCGCTGATGTCGCGGATGAGCTGATCGCGCGAGTCCATCAGGTCGTTGGGTGTGTGCCCGGTCGCCAGCGCCTCGGCGATGCGGCTGTTCAGATCGGCCACGCCGGCCGCTGCCACATTCACGACGTTGACTGCGTTGCGCACATCGCTGACCACATTGGCCTGCAGCATCTCGATCTGATCGCTGTTGGACCGCGCCAGCGATGCGAAGTCTTCCGCGCGCGCCAGCACTGCCTGTCGCGCCGCCATGTCACCAGGTGAGGCAGCCAGTTCGGAATATGCATTGAACACCTGCGTGGCCGCATAACCCAGGCCTGCCGGTCCGGTGCCGAACACCCGCTCGAGCTGCCTGAGCATGGTCAGCCTGGACGCATCGGCCGAGGCAGCCGACTGCGTGGCCGCCGCCTGCGCGGTGAGGAACATGTTGGTGGCACGGGTAACCGTCTGCACCGTGACACCGCGCCCGAAGTAGCCCGAGCCCGAGAACTGCCCTGGCGCCGTGCCCAGCATCACCTGCTGGCGTGAATATCCCGGCGTGTTGGCGTTGGCGATGTTCTGGTTGGTGGTCTGCAGTTGGGCATAGGCCGCGAACATGGCCCGCGTGCCCAGTTGCATCAGCATCGACATGGCCGCGCTCCTCAGACGTTGGATGTGCCAGCGGGCCGGTCAGGCCTGCGCGCGCTGCAGCCGCAGCGTGGTGTTGATGACGCGGGTAAGCTTGTCGGCATATGCCGGATCGGTGGCATAGCCCGCGCGCTGCAGACCCTGGGCGAAGCCCTTCGCGTCGCTGCCGGCGGCCACGACCGCACGGTAGCGGGGGCTGTTGCTCATGAGATTGGCATAGTCGGCGAACGACTCGGCGTAGCTGGAGTAGGCGCGAAAGCGCTGCACGACCTTCTGCGCTCGCCCGCCCACGTACTCGGTGGTGGTCACGTCGACGGTCGGGCCGCTCCAGCTCGAGCCGGCCTTGATGCCGAACAGGTTGAACGAGCGGGTACCGTCCCGGCCGACGATCTCTCGCTTGCCCCACCCGGTTTCGTGCGCGGCCTGGGCCAGCATGAACGCCGCGGGGATGCCGGTGCGGGTCTCGGCAGCCTTGGCGGCGTCGGTGTGCTGCTGAACAAAACCGGCGGCACTGCGCTCGGGGATCTTCGGCGTGTCGCTCGGACGGCCGATCAACGGCAAGGCCTTGTTGGCCGACGCGGTTGTCGGGATGGGTCCGGGATTCAAACCCATCTGGCGCTCGAGCTGGCGCGCGATCACATCGGCCAGCCCGCCCGGCCGGCCGCTGATCTGACCCGCGATCTGGGCATCGAGCATGCCGGTGCCCATCTTGCTGGCCTCGTTGTCCATCAGGCCATCGCCCATGCTGGCCGCACGCATGCTCTTGAGCAGTTCATTCATGAACAGCGACTCGAACTGGCGTGCCACCTCGCGGGCCGCAGCCTTCGGATCCTGCCCGGCCCCGCGCCGGAGCGCATCGAGGCCGCGGGTGTCGGTGGCCAATGCCTGGGTGGAAGCCAGCGAGACGCCGGAAGGGATGGCAGCCATGGGGGTCTCCGCTCAGATCACCTCGAGTTCGGCGCGCAGCGCGCCGGCACTCTTCATCGCTTGCAGGATGGCCAGCAGATCCTGAGGCGTGGCGCCGAGCGAATTCAATGCCTTGACCACCTCGGAAAGCCGGGCACCGGCGGGCAGCTGAATCAACGAGCCCCCCTGCTGTGTGATGGCGATGTCGGCCTTCTCGGCCACCACGGTCTGACCTTGCGACAGTGGCCCCGGCTGGCTGATCACCGGGGTCGATGCGATGGTCACCGACAGCGAGCCATGCGCCACCGCGCACTCGCCGAGCGTCACCGCTTCGTTCATCACCACCGAACCGGTGCGCGCGTTGAGCACGACCAGGGCCGCCGGGCGGCCCTGTGTCACGTCGAGGTTCTCGATATCGGCGATGAACCCGACGAGCTCGTTGGCGTCGTCGGGCACGCGCACGCGCACGACCCGGCTGTCCACCGCCATCGCACTGCCCGCGCCCTTGGCCTCGTTGATGGCGCCGGCCACGGCGCGTGCGGTGGCGAAGTCACCACGCTTCAAATCAAGCTGCAGCAGGCCTCCCTGGCCCAACGTGGTGGGTACGGCCCGCTCGACCGTCGCGCCGTCGGGTACGCGGCCGGCCGCCAGGTGGTTGATTTGCACCTTGGAGCCGCCGGCCGAAGCGCCTGCGCCACCGACGATCAGGTTGCCCTGGGCCATGGCGTAGATCTGGCCGTCGGCACCTTTGAGCGGCGTGGCGACCAGCGTGCCGCCGCGCAGGCTCTTGGCGTTGCCCACCGAGGCCACGGTGACATCGATGCGCTGCCCTGGCTGCGCGAATGCCGGCAGTTCCGCCGTCAGCAGCACGGCTGCCACGTTGCGTGGCTGCATGGTGACGCCCGGCGGCAGCGTCACGCCCATCTGCTGCAACATGGAGGCCAGGCTCTGCGGAGTGAAAGGCGCCTGGGTCGACTGGTCACCGGTGCCGTCCAGCCCCACCACCAGGCCATAGCCCGTGAGCTGGTTGGGCCGCACCCCTTGCACGTTGGCAAGCTCCTTGATGCGCGCAGCGTGCGCCGGCCACCACAGTGCGGCGCTGGCGACGAACAGGCCTGCGATGACGATCGCGCGCAGGGTCCGGTCGGCGTTGAAGGACATGTCGGCCTCGAAGTGTGGAATTGCGGCGTGCCTCAGATCGGCCACATGGTCAGGAAGAAGCGCGACAACCAGCCGGCCGACTGGGCCTCGGCTGCCTGGCCGCGGCCGCGCTGCTCGACACGCACGTTGGCGATCTGGGTGCTCTGCACGCTGTTGCCGGGCGCGATCGCGCGGGGGTCGACCTGGCCGGAGAAGCGCAGCACGTCGACGTTCGCGTTGACGCCGATCTGCTTCTCGCCAGCGACGATCAGGTGTCCGTTGGGCAGCACCTGCACCACAGTGGCGGTGATGGTGCCGGAAAAGTCGTTCGAACTCTCGGTGACGCCCTTGCCGGCGAATGTGTTCGCAGACTCGCCGGCGGCGTTGGCGCGGGCCAGCCGCGCCGCCTTGACGCCGGGCAGCGCCGTGATGCCGGCTTCGATGGAGCCACTCTTGTCGACGGAACTGTTGGACTTTTGCGTGGCCGAGATCTTCTCGGTGATCTGCACCATCAACGTGTCGCCGACGAGGCGAGCGCGGTGGTCCTCGACCAGCGGGCGGTAGCGATCGGCCTGGAAGATGGCGCCGTTGGCCTGCACCGACACGGGCGCCACGGCCACCGGCGCGGCCGTCGTGGGTTGCACGACATCGACCGGCGGCACGCGCTGGATGGCGGTACAGCCGGCCATGACGAGTGCGCCTGCGGCAGTGACCAGCCGGGTCAGGGTGTGCATCGATGGGCTCATGGTGTTCGGACCGCGACCGCGGATCACAGCTGGCCCAGGCGCTGCAGCATCTGGTCCGAGGTCTGGATGGCCTTGGAGTTGATTTCGTAGGCGCGCTGTGTCTGGATCATCTGCACCAGCTCTTCGACCACGTTGACATTGCTGGTCTCGACAAAGCTCTGCGACAGCGAGCCCAGACCGTTGGACTGCGGCGCGCCAGTGCTGGGCGTGCCCGAAGCCGCGGTCTCGGCGAACAGGTTCTCGCCGCGCGGCTCCAGTCCGGCAGGGTTCACGAACGCGGCCAGTTGCAGTTGGCCCAGCGCCTGCGGTGCGGTCTGTCCCTGTAGCGTGACCGACACCGTGCCGTCGGCTGAAATGGTCACAGCCTGCGCCGCCGCCGGAACGGTGATGCCGGGTTGCAGCAGATAGCCGTTCTGCGTGACGATCTGGCCCTGCGAGTTGAGCTGGAACGAACCGTCACGCGTGTAGGCCGACGTGCCGTCGGGCATCTGGACCTGGAAGAAGCCGTGGCCCTTGATGGCCACATCCAGTGCATTGCCGGTGCTTTGCAGGTTGCCCTGCGAAAAGTTGCGCGCCATGCCCACTGCGCGCGTACCCAGGCCCATCTGCAGGCCGGTGGGCAACTGGGTCTGCTCGGAGCTGTTGGCACCGACCTGGCGCAGGTTCTGGTACATCAGGTCTTCGAACACGGCGTGGCCGCGCTTGAAGCCATTGGTACCGGTGTTGGCCAGGTTGTGGGCAATGGCGTCGAGCTGGGTCTGCTGAGCCTCCATGCCGGTCTTGGCGATCCACAGCGAGCGCATCATGGCCATACTCCTTCGATCGGGATGGCACGATGATCCCGGGAACTTGAGGCTCCCGATCGTCAAAAAAGCGCCGGGGGGCCGGCGCTTTCTTCGATCGGACGGGCCGTGGACGGCGCGAGCCGCCCTCGGCGCGGGGTCAGCTCGAGCCCAGCAGCTTGGTCGCTGCCTGCTCCTTCTCCTGCGCGCTGTGCAGCATCTTCATCTGCTGCTCGAACTGGCGCGCCGCCGCGATCATTGCCACCATGCTTTCGATGGCGTTGACGTTGCTGCCTTCGAGCGCGCCGTCCTGCACCTGTGCCGCTGGGTCGGCCGGCAGTTCCTCGGCAGCCCGGAACAAGCCATCGGTGCCCCGCTGCAGGGGCACTTCCGGCGTGACCAGCTTGAGCTTGCCCACGCCCTGCGGGCGGCCGTTGGCGACCCGGGCGCTCACGGTGCCGTCGGCGGCGATCTTCACCTCGGCGTTGGGCGGCAGCGTGATCGGGCCGCCCTCGCCCAGCACGACTTGCCCACCGCGGGTCACGAGCTGGCCTTCGGGGTCCACATCGAGCGCACCGGCGCGGGTGTAGGCCTCGGTGCCGTCGCTGGCCTGAATGGCCAGCCAGGCGTTGCCGCGCATGGCAACGTCGAGGTTGCGGCCGGTGGCCTGCACCGGGCCCGCCTCGGGCTTGTAGCCGGGCGTCGACTCCAGCGCATAGACCCTCGTGCTGGCACCGTCGCCGCGCACCGGCACCGCCCTGAAGGCCGCCAGCTCGGCCCGAAAGCCCGGGGTGGACGCGTTGGCCAGGTTGTGGGCGACCACATCCTGGCGTTGCATGGTGGCCTTGGCGCCAGCCATGGCCAGGTAGATCATGCGGTCCATATCCCCGGTCCTTCAGTGCAATGCGAGGCGCTGACGTCCCCGAGCGGCCGCCAGGCCGCTTCGGGGGTGGGTCATCACCTCAGGTTCACCAGCGTCTGCAGCACCTGATCCTCTGTCTTGATCGACTGGGCATTGGCCTGGTAGGCCCGCTGCGCCGTGATCATGTTGACGAGTTCGGCCGTGAGGTCGACGTTGGATTCCTCCAGCGCGCCCGCCTGCAGCAGGCCGAAGTTGCCTTGGCCCGCCGCGCCGATGACCGGGTCGCCCGAGCTGAAGCTCGCACCCCAGGCATTGCCACCGAGCGGCTGCAGGCCCTGCGGATTGCGGAAGGTGGCGAGCACCAGCTGACCGGCCGACTTGGACTGGCCGTTGGAATACTGGGCCTTGATGACACCGGTCTTGTCGATGCTCACGCCGGTGAGCTGGCCCGGCGCGTAGCCATCCTGCGACAGGTCGGTCACCGAGAATGCCGCGCCGAACTGGGTGGCGTTGTCCAGGTGCAGGTCGAAGTTGATGTCCAGCGACGTGCCGCCGCCCGTCAGCGGCACGCCAGCTGCGATGCTCAGCGGTATGCCGCCGACTGGCGATGTGATTTCGCTGCCGTCGGTGGCAAAGGTGACCGCTGCGACCGCCGGGGCGCCGGCAAAGGGATCGGTGCCGTTGGCCGTGACATAGATGTCCCACGTGTCGTCGACCGTATCGGACTTGCGGAAGTAGTAGGTCAGCGCCATCTCCTGGCCCTTGGCGTCGTAGACGGTGACCGAGGTGGCGTTGTTGTAGGTGGTGGGATCGGCCGGGTCGAAGGTCAGCGCGGCATCCGGTCCGGCGACGCGCGAGTCGAGGTTGAACTCCAGCGACACGCTCTCGGTCGCCTTGGGCGCCACGCCCGCGGTGGGCAGTTGCAGCGCCTGAACGGTGGAGGGAATGATCACGCCATCGGAGCTGGCGGCATAGCCCAGCAGCTTCTGGCCGGACGAGTTGACGATGTTGCCGCTCTTGTCCAGCATGAACTGGCCGTTGCGCGAGTACACCGTCGTGCCGCCGGAGTCGAGCTGGAAGAAGCCGTTGCCGTTGATGGCCAGGTCCAGACCACTCTCGGTGGTGGTGATGTTGCCCTGCGTGAAGCGCTGGGTCACACCGGTGAGATTGACGCCGATACCGATCGCGCTGCCGCCGCTGCCGTTGATGGCGTTGGCATACATGTCTGCGAACTCCGCACGCGACGCCTTGGCCCCGTAGGTGTTCGCATTGGCGATGTTGTTGCCAATGACGCTGAGGTTCTTGCTGGTCGCATTGAGGCCGGACAGGCCTTGCTGGAATGCCATGATGGGCTCCTTGGGTGGGGTCGCGCGGGTGCGGCGGGAGATTCGGTTGCGAAGTTCAGGAGACAGCCTTGACGTCGCTGTACTTGACGACGCCGTGGTAGTAGGTTTCCACGCTGAGCTGGCCGTTTTCGGTGAAGACGGCACTGACACCGTCGGCCACCAGCGGCGTGGCGGCCACCTGCACGCCACCGGACAGAGCGGTGACGCTGAAGGTCAGACCGTAGGCCGTGGGGTCCTTCGAGGCCCACTCGAAACTCTGGCGGCCGGCGCTGCCGGCACCCAGGTTGATGGTGTCGACAATCCGGCCGGCAGCGTTCTTGATGTTCACGACCACGCTGTCGGCCGGCCCTGCCAGGTCGAAGCCGGCGGTGGCCACGCCATCGGCATCGAGCGCGAGGTCATTGCCGGACACCAGAACCTGCTTGCCCACCAGCGAGGCCGCCTGCAGGGTCTGCGACTGCATCAGCATCGCGTTCATCGACTGGATGGTGGTGTTCAGGTCGCCGATGCCACTGACGGTGCTGATCTGCGCCATCTGGGTGGTGATCTGCGCGTTGTCCATCGGATTGAGCGGGTCCTGGTTCTGCATCTGGGTGACAAGCAGCTTCAGGAAGCGATCGGTCTGCTCCGTGGCGCTGGAAAGTCCGCCGGATCGCGCGGTCGCCGTCACAGCGCTGCCAGCGCTCGACGTGGTCACGCTGGTATCGACGGTACTGAAATCAACGGCCATGTCGGCTCCTGTGGGTCAGCGTTCGGTCAACCCTGACCGAGTTGCAGCGTCTTGAGCAGCAAGGTCTTGGCGGTGTTCATCACTTCGATGTTGTTCTGGTAGGACCGCGACGCCGAGATCATGTTGACCATTTCCTCGACCGGGTTCACGTTGCTGTAGGTGACGTAGCCCTGCCCATCGGCTGCGGGATGCTTGGGGTCGTGCACCCGGCGCCCCGGGGTGTTGTCCTCGACCACGTTGGTCACGCGCACACCGGCCGCACCCACCTCGCCCATGAGCGTGGTCTGGAACACGACCTGGCGCGCCTTGTAGGCCTGGCCATCGGGACCGGCCACCGTGTCGACATTGGCCAGGTTGGAGGCCACGGTGTTCAGCCGCTGCGACTGGGCGCTGACGGCGCTGCCCGACACGTCGAAGATGTTGAACATGCTCATCGGGTGGCCTCCGGCTGGCGTGGGTGGCGGGCTGATCAGCCCTGGTTCGGACTGCGCATGGCGTCCTGCAGGGTGCGCATGTGCCCGTTGATGAACCGCAGCGTCGCCTCGTACTTCACCGCGTTCTCGGCGAAGCTCGCACGCTCGCGATCGAGGTCGACGGTGTTCTGGTCCAGACTGTCCTGCGGGTTGTGCGCGTAGTTCAGTTCTGCGGCCGACCGCGCACCGGCGGGTTCAGCCAGGTGCGAGGCATGGGTCGTGGCCATGGCGCCGGCCGCCGCGCTGGACCCGCTGGCTTCGCGCAATGCACGGGCGAAGTCCATGTCGCGGGCCACATACCCCGGCGTGTCCGCGTTGGCGATGTTGCTCGCGATCAGGCGTTGGCGCTCCGCCCTCAGGGTCAGGGCCTGGCCATGGAATTCGAGCGTGGACGTCAGTCGCTGCATGGCGGGAGGGCGCGGGGCGCTTGGATGGGCAGGGCCGGGATGAGGGTTTCGATGCGAGGCCATTGTGGGCAGGTGCCACGCAGACATGAGCCGGAATAGCGGTCGACTGAACCGCCAATTCCGGGCTAAGGCACGCACGATGTACGGTCAACATGCCGCCATGGCTGCATCGACCCGATTCACCCCTGCGCGCATGTCGTGCCGCTTGCGCATGGCGATGGTGCTGCGCAGCATGGCGACCGCGCTGTGCGCAGTGGCGGCCGCCGCGCAGGCCGAGGTGAGCGTGGCGCCGGAACTCGCCCAGCAGTTGCAGCACATGGCCAGCCAGTCGGCCGCCGCGGCGACTGCAGCGGCACCCGGCGCACGGGTGGAAGTGGAACTGGGCCGGATCGATCCACGCCTGAAGCTGGCGCCGTGCGCGCGCATCGAACCGTATCTGCCTACGGGCGCGCGCCTGCTGGGCCGCTCGCGCATCGGCCTGCGGTGTGTCGAGGGCTCGGTGCGGTGGAACGTCTACCTGCCGGTGACGGTGCGGCTGTTTGCGCAGGCCTGGGTGGCGCGGCAGGCGCTGCCGCAAGGAACCGTGCTGCAGGCCGCGCATCTGATGCAGGCCGAAGTCGATCTGGCGGCCAGCGCCGATCCAGCCTACACCCATGCGGCCCTGGCCATCGGGCGCGCGCTCGCCCGGCCTGTCCAGGCCGGCCAAGCCGTGCGCCGAAGCGACCTGCGCGCGCGCCAGTTCTTCCAGGCGGGCGACCTCGTGCGGGTGGTGGCCGTGGGCGCTGGCTATGCGATCAGCGTGGACGCGCAAGCCCTGGGCCCTGGCTTCGAGGGCCAGCCCGCCCGTGTACGCACCGAGTCCGGGCGCGTCCTCAACGGGATACCCACCGCCTTGCGCCGGGTGGAGGTGGTGCTGTGAGGCCCGGCATGCCGACGGCAGACGCCGCAGTTCCCGGCCACCCCGGCTACCCCCCTGTTTTCGGGGGTGCGTGAAAAAGATGTGCGAAAGCCCTAAAGTCCCGGCCAGGCAGGTCGATACCCCGAGCATGACTCAGGGCAATGTCCGTTGACCCGCCCTGCTGGAGCACATCATGAAGATCGGTCAAATCGAAAACAAGGCTGCAACCAGTCCTGCGGTCGCCGAGCGCAAGCAGCCGCCGGAAACCACCAAGACCGCCAGCCCAGCCACGACTGAAGCCAGTGCCCAGGTCGAATTGTCCAGTGGTGCCCTCGGGGTCGATGGCGTCGATCCGGTGTTCGATGCCGAGAAGGTGCAGCGCATCAGCGATGCCATCCGCGAAGGCAGGTTCGAGATCAACGCCGAAGCCATCGCCGACAAGCTGATCGCCAACGCACACGATCTGTTGAGCCCGCAGTCCCGCGGCTGACCGTCGTCCCTCGCACTGCCATCGCCCTCTCCCCAAACCTCACGGGCCGCGCCGCATGATCTCCACCACCGCCGAGCACCAGGCCCTGGCCCAGACCGACGAACTGGAAACCGCGGTGGCCGCCATCGAGCTGCGGCTCGTGCACCTCGGCGAGGCGTTGCGCGAACGCGACGCCCGCGCCGTGGAGAGCCAGGCCAACGAACTGCACCGCGCCCTGGCCTGCGCGGTCGACCGATTCACTCACGCGGCTCGCCATGGCGGCGCTCCACAGG
>JABWBN010000105.1 GCA_013360485.1 Burkholderiaceae bacterium
CCGCCTTCGCGGCCGCGGCCCCGGCCTCGGTGGTGCAGCATCGCACCTACCCGACGCTGGCGCACGAGATCTTCAACGAACCCGAGCGCGAGCAGGTGCTCGCCGAGCTGACGCATTGGCTGGCACGCGGTGGAGCGGCGGGTTGAGTACGACGCCCTTGGGGCGCGGCGGCGACCGGCTCTGCCGCACCGCGGATGCAGCACGCCGGGTGCAGGCGCCCTAAACTGCGGACGAGCATGCGCGCGGGCCGCCCGCCACGCCCGCTCGACCCGCCGCAAGGAGACCCCCGATGAACGCCCGCGATCCGATGCCGCCGCTGTCCGATGACGACAGTGCCTGCCTGGCCGCCTACTGCAGCAGCCGCTGGGACGAGGCCATCGTGCCGGAGCTCACCCGCTACATCGCGGTTCCCGCCAAGAGCCCGATGTTCGATCCGCAGTGGCAGGAGCACGGCCTGCTCGATCGCGTGGTGCGCGACGCCGCCCAGTGGATCGAGGCCCGCCGCGTGCCGGGGCTGACGCTGGAGGTGGTGCGGCTGGACGGGCGCACGCCCGTGCTGTTCTTCGAAATCCCCGCCAGTGGCAGCACGAGCACCGGCACCGTGCTGATGTACGGTCACCTCGACAAGCAACCCGAGTTTTCCGGCTGGCGCAAGGACCTCGGTCCCTGGGCGCCGAAGTACGAGGACGGGTTGCTCTACGGCCGAGGCGGCGCCGACGACGGCTACGCCGTCTATGCCGCGATCACGGCCGTCGAGGCGCTGAAAGCCCGCGGCCTGCCGCATCCGCGCGTGGTGGGCCTGATCGAGACCGGCGAGGAAAGCGGCTCGCCGGACCTGCCGCTGTACCTGCAGGCGCTCGCTGCGCGGCTGGGCGATGTGAGCCTGGTCGTGTGCCTGGATTCGGGCGCAGGCAACTACGACCAGCTCTGGCTCACCACGTCGCTGCGCGGCATGGTGTCGGGCGTGCTGCGGGTGGAGATCCTCACCGAGGGCATCCACTCGGGCGACGCCAGCGGCGTGGTGCCGTCGAGCTTTCGCATCCTGCGTCAGGTACTCGACCGTCTGGAAGACGCGCGAAGCGGGCACCTGCTGCCGGAGAGTTTCCATTGCGCCATCCCTGCCGATCGCCTCGACCAGGCCCGCGCCACGGCGGCCATCCTCGGCGACGAAGTCTGGAAGCGTTATCCGTGGGCCTGTGCGGCCGACGGCCAGAGTGCCCTGCCCACGACCACCGACCCGGTCGAGGCGCTGCTCAATCGCACCTGGCGACCCACGCTGTCGGTCACCGGGGCCGAGGGGTTGCCCGAACTGGGCAGCGCCGGCAACGTGCTGCGGCCCTACACCGCATTCAAACTGTCGCTGCGCCTGCCGCCGCTGGTCGACGGCCACCAGGCCTCGATGCAGCTCAAGACGCTGCTCGAGGACAACGCGCCGTACCATGCACGCGTGACCTTCCATCCCGATGGCCGCGCGGGCGCACTGGGCGCGACCGGCTGGAATGCACCCATGCTCGCGCCCTGGCTCGAGCGGTCGCTCGACGCGGCTTCGCAGGCGCACTTCGGTGCCCCTGTGGGCTACATCGGGCAGGGCGGCACCATCCCGTTGATGAACCTGCTGCAGGAGGGTTTCCCGCAGGCACAGATGATGGTGTGCGGCGTGCTCGGCCCGAAGAGCAACGCCCACGGCCCCAACGAGTTCCTGCACGTACCGTACGCCCGGCGCCTGACTGCCGCCGTGGCCCAGGTGATCGCTGCGCACCCGTGAGGGGGCTGGCCCCCGGCGGCGTTCAGCGCAAGGTGTAGCCGGTGGCAGTGAGCGGCCCGGCCATCGGCTCGATCAGGCCGATCAGCGGCTTGAGCTCGCGGTACCGCACGGCCACCCGGGCCACGTACCCGAAGAACCGCGGCAGATCGGTGCTGTAGTGCGGCTTGCCATCGCGGTGCTTCAAGCGGCAGAAGATGCCCAGCACCTTGAGGTGGCGCTGCAAGCCCATCCATTCGAGCGCGCGCCAGCATTCGCCGAAGTCGGCGCCCATCGGGTGGTCGCCGAACAACCCGCGGGAGCGGGCCTGCTGCCACCAGCGCGCGGCCCAGTCGATTTCACGCTCCTCGTCCCAGGAAATGAAGGCGTCGCGCAGCAACGAGGCGATGTCGTAGGTGACGGGGCCGCACACGGCATCCTGGAAGTCGAGCACACCGGGGTTGGGTTCGGTCACCATGAGGTTGCGCGGCATCCAGTCTCGGTGCACCGCCACCGTGGGCTGGGCCAGCGCGCTGGCCACCAGGGTCGCACTGACCTGCGCCCACGCAGCCTGCTGCTGCGCAGTCCAGGTCAGCCCGTATTCGCGCGCCACGCACCACTGCGGGAACAGTTCCATCTCGCGCCGCAGCAGTGACTCGTCGTAGGGCGCCAAGCCGTCGCTGCGGCCGCGTGCCTGCCATTGCACCAGGGCGCCTATGGCATCGCGCATCAGTGCATCGGCGCGCGCCGGCGCGCCCGTCTGCAGCGCGTGCAGGTACAGCTCGCAGCCGAGGTCGTCCAGCAGCAGGAAGCCCTGGGCGACATCCGCCGCGAGCACCCGAGGTGCATTCAGGCCGGCGCCGTGCAGCCGCTGCGCCACCTCGATGAACGGTCGCACGTCTTCCTGCGGCGGCGGTGCGTCCATGACGATCAGCGAGCGCGTGGCGCCATGCAGCCGGAAGTAGCGGCGAAAGCTCGCGTCGGCCGACGCCGGTGCCAAGCTGGCTGCCTCCAGCCCATGGGTGGTGCACAGCGGTCGCAGCCAGTCGTGGAAGGCCGCCTCGCGGGCAGGGTCGGGCCAGTGGATCGGTGTACGCGGGGCAGACATGAGGCGTGCGAAGGGCCGGGCGCGGTGGCAGCGTCGCACGCAGGCCGTCGTGGATAATCCGCGGATTCTACGGAGGGCTGCCTGGCCGATGACGTCACGGCATCCCCGTGCGCACCAGCGCCCCCAAGACCTGCCGCACGAGCCATGCCCCCGGCGGGGCAAGCCAGCTCGGGTTCGGCTCTTCGTTGCCGCCATCGACTGTGCGACTGCTGCTCCACTTCCCCTTGCGCCCCCTGGCTGCGATGTGGCTGACCAGCCTGGCGGTGCAGGCCCAGCCGTTGTGGTTGAAGCCCGACGGAGTGCTGTCGCAGCCTCAGGGTGGGCAGGCCCGGCAGCGCCCGATCGTGCTGCGTGCCGACCGCCTGAGCGCACGCCCGGACTTCGACGCCTTGGCCGAGGGCCATGTCGAGTACCGGCGCGCCGGCACGGTGATCCGCGCAGACCGGCTGCACTACGACGTGCTCGGCGATCTCGCCGATGCGCGCGGCAATGTGCGCATCGAGCGCGACAACGCGCGCTTCTGGGGACCGCAGCTGCAGTTGCAGGTGCAGCGCTTCGAAGGCTTCTTCCTGCAGCCCGAATTCGAGTTCCCGCTGCTGGGCTCGGGTGGCCGGGCGGCCCGCGTCGACTTCCTCGACCACTCGCGCGCCCGGCTGAGCGATGCCCGGTATTCGAGTTGTCCGCGTGAAGGTCCGGGCGAGCCCGACTGGTTGCTGCGCACCACGCGCATCCACATTGACCAGGAGCGCAACGAGGGCCTGGCCGAAGGTGCGGTGCTGCAGTTCCTGGGCGTGCCCATCCTCGGGCTGCCGGTGTTGAGCTTCCCCTTGAGCGACGAACGCAAGTCGGGTTGGCTGCCGCCGAACATCGCACTGGACAACCGCAGCGGCTTCGAGTTCGGCGTGCCCTACTACTGGAACATCGCGCCCAACCGCGATGCCACGATCACCCCGACGCTGCTGACGCGCCGCGGCCTGGCGGCCAATGTGGAATGGCGCTACCTCGAGCCTGCCGATCGCGGGCGCCTGGTGGCCGACCTGCTGCCGCGTGACCGCGTCGCCGATCGTGCACGCCACGCCTGGCAGTTCGAGCACGAGGGGCAATTGCGCGCCGGCCTGCGCTACCAGGCGGCTGTGCAACGTGTCTCCGACGACGCGTTCTGGGAGGACTTCCCGCGCTGGATCGCCAGCGACACGCCACGGCTGCTGAACCAGCAATTGCGCGCTGAATGGCCCTGGCAGACCGCGGTGGGACCCGTTCTCGGTTACGCACGGGTGCAGCACTGGCAGGTGCTGTCGGCTCGGGACACCTCGGCCACCATCGTCGCACCCTACCAGCGCAGCCCACAACTGGGCGTGCGGCTGCAACCACGCATGCCTGGGGGCCTGCAGGCGGCGTTGGAGACCGAGCTCAACCGCTTCACGCGCCCGACCAACGCCGGCGACACCGGCACGCCAGCCAGCGGATGGCGCTGGCACGCGGCGGCGCAGGTGAGCCGGCCCTGGCGCGAGGCCGGTTGGTGGTTCGCACCCAAGTTCAGCCTGAATGCGGCGCGCTACGCGACCGACCGGCCGATGGACGATGGCCGCACTCGCGCTGGTCGGGTGGTGCCCAGCGTCAGTGTGGACGCCGGGCTGGTCTTCGAGCGCGCCAGCCGCTGGTTCGGCCGCGAGCAACGCCAGACCCTCGAGCCGCGCCTGCTGTACGTGAACACCGCGTACCGGGACCAGAGCCAATTGCCGCTGTACGACACCGGAGCGCGCGACTTCAACACGGTCTCGCTCTTCAGCGAGACCGCCTATGCCGGGATCGACCGCATCGCCGACGCGCACCAGGTCACCATCGGGGCGGTGACACGCTGGCGTGACGCCCTCACCGGTGCCGAGACGCTGCGGCTGGGCGCCGCCCAGCGCCTGCGCCTGCGCGACCAACGGGTGACCCTGGGCGAGTCTGCTGACGCCCTCACCGAGCGGGTGTCCGACCTGCTGCTGGAGGGCTCGACCTCGCTGGTGCCCCACTGGCAGTTCGACGCCGGCGTGCAATACAACCCCGATAGCCGGCGGGCAGTGCGCTCCAATGCCACCGTTGTGTACACGCCCGGGCCTTTCCGCACGCTCAGCGCCAGCTATCTGTTCGCGCGCGGCCTGTCCGAGCAATTGTCGTTGGGCTGGCAGTGGCCGGTGTATCGCGGCACGGCTCGACCGATGGGCGCGGCAGGCGGATGCGGCGGCACCTGGTATGCGGTCGGCCGGGTCAACTACAGCATGGCCGACAGCCGCGTGACCGGCTCCATCGTCGGCGCCGAGTACGACGCGGGTTGCTGGATCGGACGCATCGTCGTCGAGCGCCAGTCGACCAGCAGCACGCAGTCGACCACCCGGCTGATGCTGCAGCTGGAGCTGTCGGGCCTGTCGCGACTGGGTTCGAACCCCTTGCAGGTGTTGAAGGACAATATCCCCGGTTATCGCCTGCTGCGCGAGTCGCCGCTGCAGGCCTCCACCGACGCCTCCTTACCTGGCCCACCATGACCGATACCCTGCGTTTTCCGCGTGCCCTGGCCTTGACGGCCCTGACGCTGCTGGCGGTCGGCGGCGGGTCACAGGCCAGCGCACAGGGTATGCGCGACCTGCGCCCTGGCGACCACATCGTGGCGGTGGTCAACACCGAACTGGTCACTGCCGTCGAGGTCGAGCAGCGCCTGGCCCGGCTGCGCGCCGATGCCAAGCGCTCGGGTGCGCGCCTGCCCGACGACGCCACCCTCCGTCGGCAGGTCACCGACAGCCTGATCGACGAGCGCGTGCAGAGTACCTACGCCCGCGAGGCGAGCGCACGCATCGACGATGCCGAGCTCGACCGGGCCGTCGCCAACATCGCGGCCCAGAACCAGCTGACGCCAGCGCAGCTGCGCGAGCGCGTGGTGGCGGAGGGACTGGACTACTCGCGTTTTCGCAGCAACCTGCGCGACCAGATGCTGGTGGAGCGCCTGCGCGAACGCGAGGTCAACGCCCGCATCCGCATCTCCGATGCCGACATCGACCGGGTGGTCGATGAACAGCGCAAGGAGGCTGCAGGCGAGGTCGAGGTGAACATCGCCCAGATCCTGGTCACCGTCCCCGAAGGCGCCAGCGATGCAGTAGTGGCCGAGAGACGGGAACGATTGCTCGCGGCCCTGGCGCGGGTGCGCAAGGGTGAGGACTTCGCGAGCGTGGCACGCGAGATCTCCGAGGACGGCAATCGGGCTGCTGGCGGCGTGATCGGCCGGCGCCCACTCCGGCGGCTGCCCGACCTGTTCGTCCAGGCGGTGAGTCGATTGGCCGTGGGCCAGGTCAGCGACCCCGTGCGCAGTGGTGCCGGTTTCCATGTGCTCAAGCTGATCGAGCGGGATGAAGGTTCCGCGTTCAAGATCACCCAGACCCGTGCGCGCCACATCTTGATGCGTGTCAATGACCGCTCGTCGGTCAATGCAGTGGCTGCACGACTGGAGCAGGTGCGCCGACAGATCGAACGCGGTGAGCGCTCGTTCGAAGACCTGGCGCGCGAGCTGTCCGAGGATGGCTCGGCCGGCCAGGGCGGCGATCTGGGCTGGGCCTCTCCAGGCAACTTCGTGCCCGAGTTCGAGGACGCCATGAACCGCCTGCCGGTGGGTGGTGTCTCCGCGCCGGTGGCCTCCCGATTCGGCGTGCACCTGATCCAGGTGGTCGAGCGGCGCGACGTGGTCCAGGACCCGAAGCTGGTGCGCGAGCAGGCTCGCAACATGCTGCGTGCGCAGAAGTTCGAGCAGGCGTACCTGGACTGGACCAAGGAGTTGCGACTGCGCGCCTACATCGAGATGCGCGAGCCGCCACAGTGACCGCCCGCGCGAAGCGACAGCCGACTGGCACATCCGGCGCCTCGCCCATGCCCGCGGGCTCCGGTCATAGGCCGCGCAAGCGCTTTGGCCAGCACTTCCTGGTCGATGACGGCCTGATCCACGCCATCGTGAGGGCCATTTCGCCGCGGCCGGGCGATGCCCTGGTCGAGATCGGCCCCGGCCTGGGTGCATTGACACAGCCGCTGCTCGAGCGCACGGGCCGGCTGACCGTTGTGGAACTCGACCGAGACCTCGCTGCCCGATGGCGCGCCCGGCAGGGTGTGTCGGTTATCGAGTCCGACGTCCTGAAAGTGGACTTCGCGGCGCTGGCCTCCACCGCTGGGCAGCCCCTGCGTGTGGTAGGCAACCTGCCCTACAACATCTCGACGCCGATCCTCTTCCACCTGCTGCTGGCGGCCGCTCAGGTGGCGGACCAGCACTTCATGCTGCAAAAAGAGGTCGTCGACCGCATGGTGGCCGCCCCGTGCAGCAAGGACTATGGGCGCCTGAGTGTGATGCTGCAGTGGCGCTACGACCTCGAAGGCTTGCTGGATGTGCCGCCACAGGCTTTCGATCCGCCACCGCGGGTGGATTCGGCGGTGGTGCGCATGACTCCGCTGCCCGTGCCCGCGTCGGTCGACCCGTCGCTGCTGCAGACGCTGGTGGCGGCGGCGTTCTCGCAGCGCCGCAAGTTGCTGCGGCACACATTGGGTCGGTGGCTCGACGGCCGAGGCTACGGCGGCGCGTTCGACATGCAGCGCCGCGCCGAGGAAGTGCCCGTGGCCGAGTACGTGGCGCTGGCGAGGCAACTCGGCGCTGGCTTGCCGACGCCGGTTCCTTGACGGCCGCCGACCCCAGGGCGGCGTGCGTTGCGCGGCCTGGTCAGGCCGCGTTCAGCCACATCGCTGTATCGAACGCGCTGCTCATCATCGGCATGTTCATGCCGAAGTTCGGGTTGGGCCCGTTCTTGGGCACGGGCTTGGGCGCTGGCTTCTCGGCAGCCGGGGCCACCTCGTTGACACGGTCCCAGGCGCTGGCGTCGGCGGTGCGCGCAACCGCAAACGAGTAGAAGCACCGGAACGGAATTCGCCGCTCGGCCCAGTAGTCGGCCGTATCACGGAAGACGTCGAGCAACTGCTCGCGGGCTTCGCGATCGAAACGGGGATTGTCCGGGATTTGCTCGAGCACAACCACGAACCCCGGCTGGACACCCGAGCGATGGACCAGATCGGTCATGCAATCAAACAACGCGTCAAGGTTCTTGCCGAAGTGGGCCGGGAACAGGAACGACTCGGCGATCTTCTCGAGCACGTCCTGCTTGGACTGGGACTCCGACAGGTTGGCATACAGGAAGTGTTGGCCAGCAGCTTCGGCGGCCTGCATCAGGTCGTCGACGCGGTAGGCGCGGATCGCCTGCACGATATTGGGACGGACGGTCTGCAATTGCATGGTCTCGTTCCTCCGAAAGTCAAGCACGAGGTATCTCTGGGGCCGGATCACGACGCGATGCGTTTGAAGCTCGCGTAGTGGTCCTGGGTGTAATAACAAGTCTCAGGCCGTGTCGGTGGACTGCCGCCACACACGATGCGCCGGGCTCCCCGATGTCGGACCCCTGGCGTGCGCACCGTGTACTCGCGGTAGTAGCCACGCTCGCGACGAGGAAGCAGGCGCTCGCGATTGCCGAACACGGTGCCGTCCTTGGCGTAAGGAAACGGGCCACCGGAGCGGACCAGCCGCAAAGTGTGCTGCGCCTCGGCAGGCAAGGCCGACTCAACCACGGGGGTTGGGTCGTCCACCGATGTCCGAGCCTGTACCGACGTGCCGGCCAACGCCGACAGCGCGATGATCGAAGCGAGTCCTAACCTACCTAGCGACCCCAGCAACGATGACCGTGCGGTCCAGACCACGGGAATACCCTGAATTTCGAATGCGAGATGGTACCGGAACCGCCGCCAGAACTCAAGCCGCGTGCCTCAAATTGCAGCACAGGATTGGTGATATTAGTAAACACTCACTGCCGCAAATGACTATGTTTTCAAAAGACTTGATCACTCGTCAAGCGGCTGTAAAGATGTGCGTACAGGGGTTTCACGGGGATTGCTGCGGTGCCGCATGCCCCCAGCCCCGGCGCGGGCAGCCCCGGGGGCGATCGGGCGGTAACCCGTCATGGCGACGTCGCGCCAGTCGCGCAGGGATGCCCGACGCACCGCTGTGGTGCGTTCAGCGGGCAGCGTTGGCGTCAGCCACGGTCAGGGCCGTGATGTTCACGATGCGCCGCACCGTCGCCGACGGCGTGAGGATGTTGACCGGCTTGGCCGCTCCCAGCAGCACAGGTCCGATCGCAATACCGCCGCCCGCCGCGGTCTTGAGCAGGTTGTAGGCGATGTTGGCCGCATCGATGTTGGGCAGCACCAGCAGATTGGCCTCGCCTGCGAGGGTGGAGCGCGGCATCAACTCCTGGCGGTAGGCGGCGTCCAGTGCCGCATCGCCATGCATCTCGCCGTCGATCTCGAGCCAGGGCGCGGCCTGTCGCACCAGCGCCAGCGCGTCGCGCATTTTCACCGCCGAGGGTTGGGTGCTCGATCCAAAACTCGAATGCGACAGCAGCGCAGCCTTGGGCGCAACACCGAATCGACGCATCTCTTCGGCGGCCAGTATGGTGATCTCAGCCAACTGCTCGGCGCTGGGGTCGTAGTTGATGTGCGTATCGACCAGGAAGACCTGCCGACCCGGCAGGATCAGGCCGTTCATGCAGGCATAGGTGTGGACGCCCGTGCGTCGGCCGATGATTTGGTCCACATGCGCCAGGTGCTGCTGGGTGGAACCCCAGGTGCCGCAGATCATGCCGTCGACTTCGCCCTTGTACAGCAGCATCGACGCAATCAGCGTCAGGCGCCGGCGCATCTCGATCTTGGCAAACTGCTCGGTGACGCCCTTGCGGTCGGTCAGGCTGTGATAGGTCTGCCAGAAGTCGCGGTAGCGTGGGTCGTTGTCGATGTTGATGACCTCGAAGTCGCGGCCAGCCTGCAGGCGCAGGCCGTACTTCTCGATGCGAGCGGCGATGATCGATGCGCGCCCCACCAACCACGGCCGCGCCAGTCCCTCGTCGACGATCACCTGAACGGCCCGCAGCACCCGCCGGTCCTCCCCCTCGGCAAACGCGACGTTCTTGCGCTGTGCCCGCTTGGCCACCGCGAAGATCGGCTTCATGGTCTGGCCCGAGGCGTAGACGAAGCTCTGCAGCTTTTCCACATAGGCATCGACGTCGGCGATGGGCCGCGAGGCCACGCCGGACTCGACCGCGGCGCGCGCGACTGCAGGCGCGATCATCACCATCAGCCGCGGATCGAAGGGCTTGGGAATCAGATACTCCGGCCCGAAGCTCAGGGTGGCACCCGAGTACGCCGCCGCGACCACATCGCTTTGCTCGGCCTGTGCCAGCTCGGCGATGGCCCGCACCGCGGCGATTTCCATGGCGTCGGTGATGGTCGTCGCGCCGCAATCCAGCGCCCCCCTGAAGATGTAGGGGAAGCACAGGACGTTGTTGACCTGGTTCGGGTAGTCGGTGCGACCGGTGGCCATGATCGCATCGTCGCGCACCGCTTTCACCTCCTCGGGCATGATCTCCGGCGTCGGGTTGGCCAGCGCGAAGATCAGCGGCCGCGCCGCCATCGACTGCACCATGGCAGGCTTGAGCACGCCCCCGGCCGACAGCCCCAGGAACACGTCGGCACCGGCAATCACGTCGGCCAAGGTACGCGCCGTCGTGTCTTGGGCAAACTCGGCCTTGTCCGGGTCCATCAGCTCGGTGCGACCCTGGTAGACCACGCCTGCCAGGTCGGTGACCCAGATGTTGCGCCGTGGCAGGCCCAGCTTGACCAGCAGGTTGATGCACGCCAGGGCGGCCGCACCGGCCCCCGATGTCACGAGCTTGACCTCGTCGATGTTCTTGCCCACGACCTTCAGGCCGTTGAGCAATGCGGCGCCGACGACGATCGCGGTTCCATGCTGGTCGTCGTGAAAGACCGGGATGCGCATGCGCTCGCGCAGCTTGCGTTCGACATAGAAGCAGTCGGGCGCCTTGATGTCCTCGAGGTTGACGCCGCCAAAGGTGGGCTCTAGCGCGGCGATGATGTCCACCAAGCGGTCGAGGTTCTTCTCCTGGATTTCCAGGTCGTAGACGTCGATCCCGGCGAACTTCTTGAACAGTACCGCCTTGCCCTCCATCACCGGCTTGGCGGCCAGTGGGCCGATGTCGCCCAGGCCCAGCACGGCGGTGCCATTGGTGACCACCGCGACCAAATTGCCGCGCGAGGTGTAGCGGAACGCATTTGCCGGGTCGGCGACGATCTCCTCGCAGGCCGCCGCCACGCCTGGTGAATAGGCCAACGCCAGGTCGCGCTGGTTGACCATCTGCTTGGTGGCATGGATGGCGACCTTGCCCGGCGTGGGGAACTCGTGGTACTCGAGCGCGGCGCGGCGCAGTTCAGCGCGCTTTTCGTCGAAGGTCGGCATCGGAAGGTCTCCACAGTCCTCGGGCGGGGTGGCGATTCTAGGAACAGGCTTCGTTCACCAGGCTGACACCTGCCATCGGCTTGCGCATCGGTTCATGCTGTCCCTGCATGTCGTGCCCTCCACCATGGTGGGTGCGTCTTCGTGCAGTGTGAGCCGACTGCGCAGGTTCGCCATGCGCGAAACTGCGTAGGCTGCCGCAACCGCGGGCGCGAAATACTGCGGCCACCATGCGGCTCGCCACGCAACGCCATCTCGAGCTGTCCTCTGGCCGCTTTCCGCGGCGCCGCCCGCGCGCCTTGCTCTGGGTGGCGCTGGTGGCGCTGCTGCTGGTGGCACAGTCCCTGCTGGTCGCGCTGACGGTCAGCTACGAGGCCGGAAGGGCGCAGGACCGAGCGGACGAGGCCGCCACGCTGGCCGCGGCCGACGTCCGCCAGCGCACGCAAGCCATTCTGCAGACGCTGCAGGCCCTGCAACCAGGCCGTGTGACCGGCGCCAACTGGCAAGGCGAAGCCCTGGTCGCACTGCGCACACACCGTGAACTGGCCCGCGTGGAGCGGCGCGGCCCGTCGTTGGAGATCCGCCAGGCGGCCGACTCACCCTGGCGCATCCCGGTGTTCGAGCGCTGGCCGCGCCGCGACGCCGATCCGGAGACCGAGGCGGCGTGCGCAGTGGCGCGCCGCACCATGGCGCCGGCGTTCTCGCGCAGCCAGTTCGTGCCGCAGTCCGAAGGCCTGGGCTTGGAGGTCCTCGACGTTTGCTTGCCGTTGCAGGAAGCCGGCACGTTGGTCGGCTACAGCGTCGCGACGCTGGTGCTGTCCAGCCTGCTCGATGCGCTGCAGCCGGCAGACGTGCTGCGGCGTCACGAGCTGTCGTTCGTGGAAGCCGACGGCACCCGCCTGGCCCGGGCCGGCGCCATGCGGGGTGCCGGCATCTACGTGGCCGAGCGCGTGGTCGACCTGCCCGGCGTGAGCCTGCAGCTGCGCGTCGACGCGGTCGAGCGCAGGCCGCACCTGATCCCCAACCTGGCCATCGCCCTGGTGCTGGGTCTGAGCCTGGCGCTGTTC
>JABWBN010000373.1 GCA_013360485.1 Burkholderiaceae bacterium
CGCCTGGCCGCGGTAGCGGCCTGCGCGCGTCGCCCCTGGCGTGCACGATGAGCGTGGGTGCGTGTGGCGGCGCAGCGCTCAGGCAGCCTCGCCCTGCCCCGGCAGGCCGATGCGCACTTCCACGCCGAACAACCTGCCGTAGCGCAGTGCGATGTAGGCATGCTCGCGCATCAGGGCCTCGACGCGGGCCGACTCGCGCTGCAGCAGCGCCTCGACGATGAGCTGGTGCTGCATCTGCGCGAGCTGGAGCTTGCGGAACTCGGCCGTCAGCGCGTGGCGGTCGATCACCAGGGAGTCGGCCGACGCGAAGGGCAGGTGGTTGTTGCGGGCGATCGCATCGGCCACCACGCGGCTGCCGGCGGCCTCCACGATGGTGCTGTGAAAGTGCTCGTTGAGCCGGCTCCAGCGGCCAATGTCGTCCTCGACCAGATGGCCCTTGCCGAGCATGGCCTGCCCATCGTCGAGCGCTGCCTGCAATGCCGCCGCGACCGCAACGGGCACCCCCCGCTCGGCCAGGCGACGCGCCGCCAGGCCTTCGAGCACGCCGCGCACTTCGAGCGCGCACAGCACATCGGCCTCGGAGAAGGCGCGCACCGCGAAGCCACGCTTGCCGCTGCGCTCGAGCAGCCCTTCCTGCTCGAGGGTGCGAAAGGCCAGGCGAACCGGCGTGCGCGACACGCCCAACGCCTCCGATACGGGAATTTCCGCGAGCCTCGCCCCGGCCGGGTAGTGGCCGTCGATGATCAACCGGCGCAGCGTGGCCACCAGGCTCAATGACTCGGTTGCGCCGGGTCCCTCCGGCTCCTGGGAAGCCCCTTCAGCCGAAATTGGATCCATTTCGTCGGTATGGTCGGTGAATCGCGTCATAAATCGCTTTTTTCGGATCCAATCAAGGATACAGGAGGCCATCCATGTTCCCCCAGAACGCCTGGTACGTGGCCGCCGCGGTGGCCGAGATCGATGGCCGCCCGCTGGGGCGCACCATCTGCGGCGAACGCATGGTGTTCTACCGCAACGAGCGCGGCGAGGCTACCGCCCTCGAGGACTTCTGCCCGCACCGCGGCGCGCCGCTGTCGCTGGGCCGTGTGTGCGACGGCCGCCTGGTGTGCGGCTACCACGGCCTGGTGATGGGCTGCGACGGGCAAGCTGTGTCGATACCGGCGCACAGCGTCGAGCGCTTCCCGGCCATCGGCCGCTGGCCCTGCGTCGAGCGGCACGGCTTCATCTGGGTCTGGCCCGGCGATCCGGCGCAGGCCGATGTGCAGGCGATCCCCGCCTTCGAGTGGTCGGGCAACCCCGGTTGGGCCTATGGCGGCGGGCTGTACCACATGGCCTGCGATTACCGGCTCCTGATCGACAACCTGATGGACCTCACGCACGAGACCTACGTGCACGCGGGCAGCATCGGCCAGCCCGAGATCGACGAAACGCCGTGCAAGACGCGCCGCGAGGGCGACACCGTCATCACGGAGCGTCACATGGTCGGGATCCAGGCGCCGCCGTTCTGGCAGATGGCGATGCGCGAGAACGGCATGGACCCCGCGCAACGGGTCGACCGCTGGCAGATCTGCCGCTACAGCCCGCCCAGCCACGTGATGATCGACGTGGGCGTGGCCATCGCCGGCCAGGGCGGCTGGCAGGCGGCAGATGCCTGCAAGACCGCGGCCACGGTGGTGGACTTCATCACCCCCGAGACCCGCACCTCGACCTGGTACTTCTGGGGCATGGCGCGGCAGTTCAAGCCCGATGACGCCGAACTCACCGCCCGCATCCGCGAAGGCCAGGGCCGCATCTTTGCCGAAGATCGCGAGATGCTCGAGCGCCAGCAGTCCAACCTGGCGCACTGGCCGCAACGGCGCCTGATGAACCTGCCCATCGATGCCGGTGGCGTGCATGCGCGCCGTGTGATCGACCGCTGGCTGGCTGCGCAGACCGCCATCGGCCCGCACGACGCACCCGCCTCTGACTGAAAGACCCGTGCCTAAGCGCGAGCGCCGGGAGCCAGCCACACCTGGGCCACCCGCTGCAGCGCATGGCCGAGGCTCGTGGCGGCAAACGGCGAGACGTCCAGCGCGACGGCTTCCCACGCCGCCCCCACACCCAACAACGGCTGCGGCATGCCGAAGTGCCGCCGCGGCGCCGCAGTGGCGGCACACAGCACCGCATCGACGGGCAGGCC
>JABWBN010000106.1 GCA_013360485.1 Burkholderiaceae bacterium
GTCGGACTCGCGCGCTGGTCGCGACAGTCGCCAGCCGCGGGACTCCCGCCGAGGGGACGCGGCAAGCGACCTGCGCCCGACAAGCAGGCCACCTGCCCCTGCGAGCGACGGCGCGAGTGGCGGCAACACGCGACCCGGCCGGTAAACTCCGCCCTTTGCGGCCTGAAGCGGCCGTTTTCACCCGTGTTGGCGACATGCTCACCTTCCAGCAATTGATCCTGAGGCTCCAGGAGTACTGGGCTGCCCAGGGCTGCGCACTGCTGCAGCCCTATGACATGGAGGTGGGCGCCGGTACGAGCCACACTGCGACCTTCCTGCGTGCGCTCGGCCCCGAGCCCTGGAAAGCGGCCTATGTGCAGCCCAGCCGCCGCCCGAAGGACGGCCGCTACGGCGACAACCCGAACCGCCTTCAGCACTACTATCAGTATCAGGTGGTGCTCAAGCCTGCACCCAGCGACATCCTGGAGCTCTACCTGGGTTCGCTGCAGGCGCTGGGCTTCGACCTGCGGCGCAACGACATCCGCTTCGTGGAGGACGACTGGGAAAACCCGACGCTGGGCTGCTGGGGCCTGGGGTGGGAGGTCTGGCTCAATGGCATGGAGGTCACGCAGTTCACCTACTTCCAGCAGGTGGGTGGCATCGACTGCCGGCCGATCACGGGCGAGATCACCTACGGCCTGGAGCGCCTGGCGATGTACTTGCAGGGGGTGGAGAGCGTCTATCAATTGCAATGGACCGCTGGTCTGACCTACGGCGACGTCTACCACCAGAACGAGGTCGAGCAGAGCAGCTACAACTTCGAGCACAGCGACGTCGAGTTCCTGTTGCATGCTTTCTCGGCGCACGAGCGCCAGAGCCGCCACCTGATGGAGCAGCAACTGGCACTGCCGGCCTATGAGCAACTGCTCAAGGCCGGACACACGTTCAACCTGCTCGATGCCCGTGGCGCGATCAGTGTCACCGAGCGCGCAGCCTACATCGGGCGTATCCGCACCCTGGCGAGGGCTGTGGCCCAGAGCTACGTGGACAGCCGTGCGCGACTGGGCTTCCCCATGGCTCCGCGGGCCTGGGCCGACGAGGTGTTGGCCCAGCGCGAACAGCAACAGAAGAAGGCGGCCTGAGGGCGGGCGGTGGCATGAACACGGTGCACGTGAAGAACCTTCTCGTCGAGCTTTTCGTCGAGGAATTGCCACCCAAAGCCTTGCGGTCGCTGGGTCAGGCGTTTGCCAACGGCCTGTCGACGTCGCTGAAGTCGCAGGGACTGGCGGTTGCCGACGCCAACGTGACGGCGTACGCGTCGCCGCGCCGGCTGGCGTTGCACCTGACCGGCGTTTCCAGCAGGGCTTCCGATCGCCCGGTGCAGCACAAACTAATGCCGGTGCCGGTGGCACTGGATGCCAGCGGCGCGCCGACTGCGGCGTTGCTCAAGAAGCTGGCGGCTCTGGGCGCAGACGCCTCGGTGGTACCGCAGCTGCGCCGGGTGGTCGAAGGCAAGGCCGAGGTCTTGTACTTCGACAGCACGGTTGCGGGTGCCACACTGGCCGAAGGCCTCGGGGTCGCGTTGCACGACGCCCTGGCCAAACTGCCGATCCCCAAGGTGATGAGTTACCAACTGGCCGATGGCTGGACCCAGGTGCATTTCGTGCGCCCGGCGCATGGCTTGGTCGCCTTGCACGGCACCGACGTGGTGCCCGTCACGGCGCTCGGCCTCGTTGCCGGCCGCACGACCCAGGGGCACCGGTTCGAGGCGGCGCGAGCGCAGGTGCACCTGCGCGATGCCGACAGCTACGACCGGCAGTTGCGTGACGAAGGCGCCGTGATCCCGGGTTTCGAAGCGCGTCGCGGCGAAATTGAGCGCCAACTGGCCGAGGCAGCTGGCCGCGAAGGGTTGCGGCCGATCGACGACCCCGCGCTGCTCGACGAGGTCACTGCTCTGGTCGAGCGGCCGAACGTCCTGGCCTGCCGTTTCGACGAGGAATTCCTTGCGGTGCCCCAGGAATGCCTCATTCTCACGATGAAGGCCAACCAGAAGTATTTCCCGTTGCTCGATGCCGCGGGGCGGCTGACACATCGCTTCCTGGTGGTGAGCAACATCCGGCCTGATGACCCGTCCGCCGTGATCCAGGGCAACGAGCGGGTGGTACGGCCGCGCTTGGCCGATGCCAAATTCTTCTTCGACCAGGATCGTCGCAAGCGGCTCGTCGACCGTGTCGCCGGGTTGCACAAGGTCGTCTACCACAACCGCTTGGGCAGCCAGGGCGAGCGCATGGAGCGGGTGCGCCGCATCGCCCATGCAATCGGGCTGACCCTGGGTGGTCCGGCGCTGGCGGCGGCGGCCGACGTGGCCGCCATGCTTGCCAAGGCCGACCTGCTGACCGACATGGTGGGCGAGTTCCCCGAGCTGCAGGGCATCATGGGTGGCTACTATGCCCGCCACGATGGCGAGCCGGAGGACATCGCGCTGGCCATCGAGGATCACTACCGCCCGCGATTCGCGGGCGATGCACTGCCGCGCAATGCCGTCGCGTTGGCCGTCGCGTTGGCCGACAAACTCGAGACGCTGGCCGGCCTGTTCGGCATCGGCCAGGTGCCCACCGGAGACAAGGACCCGTTCGCGCTGAGGCGCCATGCGTTGGGGGTGATTCGCATGCTCATCGAGCGCGAGCTGCCGCTGGACGTGCACCAACTCGTCGGCGAGGCGTTTCGCGCCTTTGCTGCCGAGCACGGCCAGGCCCAGGCCGAGGTGGGCTATTTCCTGCGCGAGCGGCTCACCGGCTATCTGCGCGAGCAGGGCTTCAGCGCGCAAGAGGTGGAGGCGGTGGTCGAGGCGCGCCCCGAGCGCTGGGCCGAAATCCCCCGCCGGTTGGCAGCCGTGCGCGCGTTTGCCGCGCTGCCTGAAGCGGCGTCGCTCGCGGCGGCCAACAAGCGTGTGGGGAATATCCTGCGCAAGTCAGATGCATCGATCGGGGGTGGGGAAGTCGACGCCTCATTGCTGCGCGAGCCGGCCGAGCTGGCGCTGCACCACGCGCTCCACGAGACGCGGCGGCAGGCCGATGGCGCCTTCGAACGGGGTGACTACACCGCGTCGCTGCAGGCGCTGGCCGTGCTCAGGGCACCGGTGGACGCATTTTTCGATACGGTGATGGTCAACGCCGACGATGCCGCCTTGCGCCGCAATCGGCTGGCGCTGCTCCATGGGCTGCACGCGGCCATGAACCGGGTGGCCGATCTGTCGCGGCTGGCGGCCTGATACCGCCGAAGCGACCCGAAGGTCCACACAACCAGGCAGGAGTTACGCATGCAGCCCGTGGTGAAGCTGGTGATACTCGGGCGAGACGGCATCCTCAACTTCTACCGGGACGACCATGTCAAGTCACCCGCCGAATGGGAGCCGATACCCGGCGCGCTGGAGGCGGTGGCCCGCCTGAATCACGCCGGCTGGCATGTGGTGGTGGCCACCAACCAGGCGGGAATCGGCCGCGGCATGATCGACATGGCCTCTGTCAATGCCATTCATGCCGCGATGTACCAGCACCTGGCCGCGGTCGGCGGGCGCGTCGATGCCGTGTTCTTCTGTCCGCACACGCCCGAAGACCAGTGCGAGTGCCGCAAGCCGTTGCCGGGGCTGATGCACGAGATTGGACGGCGCTACGGCATCGATCTCGACCAGGTCCACATGGTGGCCGATACTCTGCGCGACCTGCATGCGGCGCAGGCGGCGGGGTGCCAGCCGCACCTGGTGTGCAGCGGGCGTGCTGCGGAGCTCGACGACGAACAGCGCGCCCAGGTGGCGGCCCAGGTGCCAGGCGCGCGGGTGCATGCCGACCTCGGCGCGTTTGCCCACTGGCTGCTGCGGCGCGAGGATCGCATAGCGCCGTCGCCCGGAGGGCCACGTTGATCCTGCTGGACGCGCTGCGTTCGCTGATCTACCTGACGTGGCTGACGCTCACGGTCGTGCCCTGGGCCACTGCGGTGGTGCTGCTGTCGATCTTCATGAAGCCCACGCCGCTGTACTGGGTGTGCGTGGGCTGGTTGCGCGCGGCCACTTGGGGCGCGCGCGTGATCTGCGGCGTGCACTACCGGGTCCAGGGCCTCGAGCACTTGCCAACAGCGGCTGATGCACGTGCGGCGGTGCTGCTGGCGCCCAAACACCAATCCACTTGGGAGACGTTTGCGCTGCCCACGCTGATGTCTCACCCCTTGTGCTACGTGTTCAAGCGCGAACTGTTGTTCATTCCGTTTTTCGGCTGGGCGATCGGACGGCTCGACATGATCCACATCGACCGCAGCAAGCGGGCAGAGGCCTGGGCCAAGGTTGCCCAGCAGGGCCGTCGGCTGATGGACCAGGGCAATTGGGTCATCATGTTCCCCGAGGGGACGCGCACCCCGCGCGGCGCGGAAACGGCCTACAAGGCGGGTGCGGCTCGGCTGGCAGTGGTGACCGGCACGCCTATCGTGCCCATTGCCGTGACCTCGGGGCGCTGCTGGCCGCGGCGCAGCTTTCTGTTGCGCCCGGGTGTCGTCGATGTCTCGATCGGGTCGCCCATCGCGCCGAACGGTCGTGATCCCGTGGCTCTGACGCTGGAGGTGCAGACGTGGATCGAGGCCGAGATGCGTCGACTCGATCCCGAGGCCTACCGCTGAGCTCGATGGGCCATCACCAGTCCTGCCTACAATCCAGGGCTCATGGCACGGTCCGGTGACGACATGGACGATCAACAGCTCTCGCTGTTCGACGACGTGTCGACGCCAGCACCACGGAAGGCGGGCACGGCGCCGCATGGTCCGGCACCGGTGCACGGCGCTGAGGGCGCCATTCCGGGCATCGCGATGGCAATCCCCGGCCGCCACGACGGCGCGCCGGCAGCCGCCACCTTCGCCCATCCCCGTGCCCATCGACAGGTGGTGCTGGCCGATCACCGGGTGGCCTATGAGCTGCGGCGCTCTCGCCGGCGCAGCATCGGCTTCGTCGTCAGCGCCGATGGCCTGAGTGTCAGCGCGCCACGCTGGGTGGGGCTGTCCGATATCGAGCAGGCCCTTCAGGCCAAGGCCGCCTGGATCGTTCGCAAGCTGCAGGAGCAGCGAGAGCGCGCGCGCCGCGTGCAGTCGCGCCGAGTGGAGTGGCGCGAGGGCGGCAACCTGCCTTTCCTGGGCGAAACGGTGATTCTCGTGATCGATCCGCGCATGTCGGGTGCAGTCCTGCACAGCGACGCACAGGCCCTGCCGGGCGTGCCGCGCCTGACGCTGCACCTGGGTCTTGCCCAAGGCGCCACCGAATCGCAGATCCGCGAAGTCGTGCAGGCCTGGCTGCAACGGCAGGCCAAGCGCGTGTTCGAAGAGCGCTGCGCCATGTATGCGCAGCGCCTGGGGGTGACCGTGCGCAGGCTCGCGCTGAGCTCGGCGTCCACGCGCTGGGGCAGTGCCAGCGCCGACGGATCCGTGCGGCTGAACTGGCGTTTGGTCCATTTCGGACTGCCGGTGATCGACTACGTGGTGACGCACGAACTGGCCCATCTGCGCGAGATGAATCACAGCGCCGCGTTCTGGGAGGTGGTCCGCTCGGTGCTGCCCGACTACGAGCAACACCGCGGACACTTGCGCAGCGAGATCCTGCCCTCGTTGGACTGATCCTCGAAACCGTCGCAATCGCAGCCATCCGGGCATGCGCGGCAGCGCCATAGACCGCACCCGCATCGCGGGCATGTGGGGGGCTCTTGACAGCGTGCCCCCGCAGGCTGGGGGAGTGAGCGGGCTTGTCCCCCTTCGGAGGGATGCGCCCGGGCTTCGGCTTGGTCACACTCCGTGTCGGTGCTGTCAACACGGCAACGCCCGAGGGAAGCTGGACTTTCGGCTGACCTGCCGCCGTCAACGGCGCGAGACCAGGCCAGGCTTGGCCTCGCGGGCTACCAGGGGGATCCAGCGCGGCGCATCGCCGCCGTGCTGATCAGGAACGGCAACAAACTGTGCAAGGGCGGCGGGGCTGGGAGGCCTCGCCGCCCTGTTGCCATCTGGCGCTCTGTGGTGTCACCGCTCGGGGGGCTACGTCAGGCGCGGCGCGCGGCGATTGCGGAGGTGGCACAGCGGCTGGCTGCCCGGGGGTACATTCGCGGTCCATGCCCGAACGTCTCAGCCGTGCCATGCCCGCCACTTCGCGATCCAAGGATGAGCGCAGCTACACCATCACCGAACTCGCCCAGGAGTTCGACATCACGCCGCGCGCCATCCGCTTCTATGAAGACATGGGTCTGCTTGAGCCCGCGCGCAGCGGCCGCAACCGGGTCTACAGCCAACGCGATCGCACTCGACTGAAGCTGACCCTGCGTGGCAAGCGTCTGGGCTTCACGCTGACGGAGATTCGGGACCTCGTGACGATGTACGAGTCGCCCGCCGATACCGGCGCGCAGCTCGAGGCTTTCCGGTCGGCACTGGCACAGCACCGCCGCCAGCTCGAGCAGCAACTGGACGACCTGCAGGTCACGCTCGCCGAAATCACGCAGCATGAACACCGGTGTGCGCAGTTGCTCGCAGAGCGAGCGGCCGGTGCGCCAGCGGTGGGCGCTGCGCCTGGCGCGGCCCGTCGGCGGCGCGCGCTGGCCGGCGTGCGCTGATCGTGCAGGCTTTGGCTGCGGTACAGCCGGTTGGCTTATGATTGACGTTTACGTAAACGTCAATTGACGCTGGCTGCCGTGTCGTGGAGCATCGCCTGCCGCCCACGCAATGCCGCCAGGAGATCTGTCGCATGTCCAAGCCTGCCGCCACGCCGACGCCCCACGACCCTCAGTTCGCCCAACGCGTTCGAGACTCGTTCGCCCGCCAGGCCGTGATGGAGTTGCTTGGCGCCCGGCTCGAGGCGGTTGGCCCCGGGCATGTGACGATCGCCATGGCGCACCGGCCCGAGCTGTGCCAGCAGCACGGGTTCCTGCATGCCGGCATTGTGTCCACGGCGCTGGACTCGGCCTGCGGCTATGCCGCGTTCTCGCTGATGCCGCCCGATGCGGCGGTACTGACCATCGAGTTCAAGGTCAACCTTCTGGCGCCGGCGCGCGGCCCGGACTTCCAATACGAGGCGCGGGTGACCAAGGCCGGCCGTACCATCAGCGTGGTCGACGGACAGGCTTGGCAGATCGCCGCGGGCGGCGATCGCACCTGCATTGCCACGATGACCGCAACCGTGATGACCGTGCGCGGCCGCGAAGGCCTCAAGCACTGAGATCCACCATCCCCCAGGAGACACCGAATGAGCCACCTGCCCGGACTCGACTTCCAGCTCGGAGAGGACATCGATGCGCTGCGCGACGCTGTGCGCAGCTTTGCCCAGGCCGAGATCGCCCCGCGCGCGGCCGAGATCGATCGCAGCGACCAGTTTCCGATGGACCTGTGGCGCAAGATGGGCGAACTCGGTGTACTGGGCATCACGGTGCCCGAGGCGTACGGCGGCGCGAACATGGGCTACCTCGCCCACATGATCGCGATGGAAGAGATCAGCCGCGCCAGTGCCTCGGTGGGCCTGTCCTACGGTGCGCACTCCAACCTGTGCGTCAACCAGATCAAGCGCAACGGCAGCGACGCGCAGAAGAAGAAGTACCTGCCCAAGCTGATCAGCGGAGAGCACGTGGGCGCGCTGGCGATGAGCGAGCCCGGCGCGGGCTCCGACGTCATCAGCATGAAGCTCAAGGCCGAGGACAAAGGTGGCTACTACCTGCTCAACGGCAACAAGATGTGGATCACCAACGGCCCCGACGCCGACACGCTGGTGGTGTATGCCAAGACCGATCCGCAGATGGGTGCCCGAGGCGTCACCGCCTTCCTGATCGAGAAGGGCATGCGCGGCTTCTCGATCGCCCAGAAGCTCGACAAGCTGGGCATGCGCGGCTCGCACACCGGTGAGTTGGTGTTCCAGAACGTCGAGGTGCCGGCCGAGAACGTGCTGGGTGTGGTCGGCGGCGGCGCCAAGGTGCTGATGAGCGGGCTGGACTACGAGCGCGCGGTGCTGGCCGCCGGTCCGATCGGCATCATGCAGGCAGTGATGGACAACGTGGTGCCCTACATCCACGATCGCAAGCAATTCGGCCAAAGCATCGGAGAGTTCCAGCTCATCCAGGGCAAGGTGGCCGATATGTACACCGTGCTGCAGGCCGCGCGTGCGTTCTGCTACACGATCGGCAAGAACCTGGACAAGCTCGGCGCCGAGCATGTGCGCCAGGTGCGCAAGGACTGCGCCAGCGTCATCCTGTGGTGCGCCGAGAAGGCCACCTGGATGGCCGGTGAAGGCATCCAGGTCTACGGTGGCAACGGCTACATCAACGAGTACCCGCTGGGCCGGCTGTGGCGCGACGCCAAGCTCTACGAGATCGGCGCGGGAACCAGCGAGATCCGCCGCATGCTGATAGGCCGCGAGCTGTACGCCGAAACGGCTTGAGGGCGCCTTCGGGCCGAGCCGACACCACAGCCACGCACTAAACTGTGCAGCGCAACATGGATCAGACCGACCCCAACACGCCATGACCCAGGAACTGAACGAGTTGTTCGATCGCAACAGGGTCTGGGCCGAGGCTGTCGAGCGCCGCGACCCGGGCTTCTTCGCGCGTTTGGCCCAGCAGCAGAAGCCGAAGTACATGTGGATCGGCTGCGCCGACAGCCGTGTGCCGGCCAACGAGATCATCGGTCTCGACCCGGGCGAGGTCTTCGTGCATCGCAACGTGGCCAATGTGGTGGTGCACTCCGACCTCAATGCGCTGTCGACGATCCAGTTCGCGGTCGAGCACCTGAAGGTGGAGCACATCATCGTCGTGGGCCACTATGGTTGCGCCGGGGTCCGTGCGGCGCTGGAGGGGCAGCGCGTCGGCCTGGCCGACAACTGGCTGCGCCATGTGCAGGATGTGCGACTGCGCCATCGCAAGCGCCTGGAGGGCCTGGCGCAGTCGCGGCAGGCGGACATCCTGTGTGAGATGAACGTCATCGAGCAGGTGGGCAATGTCGCGCTGTCGACTGTCGTTCAGGATGCGTGGGCGCGCGGTCAGAGAGTAGCGGTGCACGGCTGGGTCTACGGCCTCTCCGATGGGCGCCTGAAGGACTTGCACACCACGATGGATCGGGCCGACACGGTTGTGGAAGTGTTCGGGGCGGCACTGAAGCGCTACCCCCGCCTGGGCGGCGCTCTCGAAGTGGAAGACTAGGACGGGTGCCGGCCATGTTTCCCCACCGCCTGACCGACAGCCGCGCCTACGACGTTGCGCAGGCGATGCTCGAGGGGTTCGATCGGCACTACCGACTGTTCAGCGAGACCAATCGTGCGGCCAAGCAGCGGTTCGAGGCGGCCGACTGGCACGGCCAGCAGAGGGCTCAGCGCGAGCGCATCGAGTTCTACGACACGCGTGTAGACGAGTGCGTCGAGCGCCTGCAGCGCGAGTTCGACATCGGGCAGCTGAGCGGCGACACGTGGCAGCAGGTGAAGCTGCACTACATCGGGTTGTTGACCAACCACCACCAGCCCGAGCTGGCCGAGACCTTCTTCAACTCGGTGACCACCAAGATCCTGCACCGCAGCTACTTCCGCAACGACTTCCTGTTCGTGCGGCCAGCCATCAGCACCGAGTACATCGAGAACGACGAGCCGGCCTCGCTGCCGACCTACCGTGCCTATTACCCGACGCGCGATACGCTGCGCCAGACGCTGCTGCGCATCGTCGACAACTTCCAGCTCAAACGGGAGTTCGACGATCTGGAGCGTGACATCGACGACGTGCTGGCCGAACTGCATCGGCGCGTGGGTGCCAACGTGCGGCTGCGCACCAACTTCCAGATCCAGGTCTTGTCGTCCCTCTTCTACCGCAACAAGGGGGCCTACCTGATCGGCAAGATCGTCAACGGCTTCTCGGAGACGCCGATTGCCTTGCCGATACTGCACAACGACGCAGGCCGGCTGGTCATCGATACGGCGCTGTTCAGCGAAGACGATCTGCTCATGCTGTTCAGCTTCGCGCGGGCCTACTTCATGGTCGACATGGAGATCCCCAGCGCCTATGTCCAGTTCCTGCGCACGTTGATGCCGCGCAAACCGCGCAGCGAGATCTACTCCGCGCTCGGCCTGCAGAAGCAGGGCAAGAACGCCTTCTACCGGGACTTCCTCTACCACCTGCGTCACTCGAGCGATCAGTTCGGCATCTCGCCCGGCATCAAGGGCATGGTGATGCTGGTGTTCGACCTGCCGTCGTTCCCCTATGTTTTCAAGGTGATCAAGGACTACTACCCGCCGCAGAAGGACACCAGCCGCGAGCTGATCAAGAGCAAGTATCTTCTGGTCAAGACCCACGACCGCGTCGGGCGCATGGCCGATACGCTCGAGTACACGAGCGTGGCCTTTCCCCGCTCACGTGTCAGCGATGAACTGGTGGCCGAGTTGCAGCAGTACTGCCCCAGCCAGATCGAGGAAGACGGCGACATGCTGATCATCCGACACCTCTACATCGAGCGCCGGATGATCCCTTTGAACATCTACCTGCAAGACGCAACGCGCGAGCAGATCGAGCATGCGGTAATCGAGTACGGCAACGCCATCAAGGACCTGGTGGCCGCCAACATTTTTCCCGGCGACATGCTGTGGAAGAACTTCGGCGTCACCCGCCACGGCAAGGTGGTGTTCTACGACTACGACGAGATCGAGTACCTCACCGACTGCAACTTCCGCAAGGTACCTGAGCCGCGTACCGAGGAAGAGGAGATGTCCGGCGACATCTGGTACCACGTGGGCCCGAAGGATGTCTTTCCCGAGACCTTCGGTCCCTTTCTGCTGGGCAACAGTTCGGTGCGGGAGGTGTTCATGGCAAACCACGCCGATCTGCTCGATCACACGTTCTGGCAGGGCCACAAGGACCGCATCAAGGCCGGCCATGTCCACGACGTCTTTCCGTACGAGGCGCACCGGCGCTTCGCCATCCAGCGGCAGCCGATTGCCACCTTGGCTGCCTGATCACCCGACTGTCCGAAGGAGCCCATCATGGCCGATCCCGTCGTCATCGTTTCCGCTGCCCGCACGCCCATCGGCGGCATGCTGGGCGACTTCTCCGCGTTGGCCGCCTGGGAGCTGGGCGCAGTGGCCATCAAGGCCGCTGTCGAGCGCGCCGGGGTGGCCGGCGATGCCATCGACGAGGTGCTGATGGGCAACTGCCTGATGGCCGGCCAGGGCCAGGCGCCCGCGCGCCAGGCCATGCGCCGTGCCGGCCTGCCCGACAGCACCGGCGCCGTCACCATGAGCAAGATGTGCGGCTCGGGCATGCGCGCGATGATGTTCTCGCACGACATGCTGGCTGCCGGCAGTGCCAACGTGATGCTGGCCGGCGGCATGGAGAGCATGACCAACGCGCCGCACCTCGTGTTCGCGCGCAAGGGCGTGCGCTACGGCGCCACTCAGATGTTCGACCACATGGCCATCGATGGCCTGGAAGACGCCTACGACCGCGGCCGTGCCATGGGCGTGTTTGCCGAGCAATGCGTGGCCAAGTACGGCTTCACGCGGGAGGCGCAAGACCAGTTCGCCATCGCTTCCACCCAACGCAGCAAGACCGCCAACGAGGACGGCAGCTTCTCCTGGGAGATCGCCCCGGTCACGTTGCCGGGCAAGGCCGGCGACACGGTGATCAAGTTCGACGAGCAACCCTTCAAGGCCAAGCTCGACAAGATCCCGGGTCTGAAGCCCGCGTTCAAGAAAGACGGCACCATCACCGCGGCCAATGCATCCAGCATTTCCGACGGCGCGGCCGCCCTGGTGCTGATGCGCGAATCCACTGCCCGCCAGATGGGCGTGGCGCCGATCGCGCGCATCGTCTCGCATGCGGTGCACGCGCAGGCACCCGATTGGTTCACCACCGCGCCGGTGGGCGCGATCGAGAAGGTGCTGAAGAAGGCCGGCTGGGATGCCAAGAGTGTGAACCTGTGGGAGGTCAACGAGGCCTTCGCGGCGGTGACGATGGCAGCCATGACCGAGTTCAAGCTCCCCCACGAGATCGTCAACGTGCATGGCGGCGCCTGTGCGCTGGGTCACCCGATCGGTGCCTCGGGCGCGCGCATTGTCGTCACGCTGCTGGGTGCGCTGCGCCAGCGCGGCCTGAAGCGCGGTGTGGCGGCGCTGTGCATCGGCGGCGGCGAAGCCACCGCGATGGCCGTCGAGCTTTATTGATCGCGCCTGGGCTGGGCCGCGCGG
>JABWBN010000107.1 GCA_013360485.1 Burkholderiaceae bacterium
GCCATGGGCACCGCGGTGACGGTGCAGCGCATGGTGTTCGGCAACGCCGGCGGGCTGTCGGGCGCGGGCGTCGGCTTCACCCGCGACCCGAGCAGCGGCGAGCCGCGGCCATGGGTCGATTTCCTGTTCAACGCGCAGGGCGAGGACGTGGTCAGCGGGCGGCGCAGCGCACACGGCCACGATGAGCTCGCCGCGGTGGCGCCGGCAGTCTGGCAGGCCCTGCTCGACGCCACCGCGCGCCTGGAGCGAGCCTTCGGCGACATGCAGGACTTCGAGTTCACCGTGCAGCAGGGCACGCTCTACCTGTTGCAGACGCGCAGCGGCAAGCGCACCCCGCAGGCGGCGGGATTCGTCAACGCCGTGCTGCGCCGCTTCGTGCGCGAACGCGACGCGCTGGCGGCGGTCGTGCGCACCCAGCCGGTGGCGGCCTACAACCACCCGTTGTGGTGGATCGAGCGTGTCAAGCAGGACTGGCCCGCGCAGTGGCAGGCGATGCTGACCGCAGCCAACCGGCACCCGCCGATGTCGCTGCGCGTGAACGCCCGCCGTGGGACTGCTGCGGCCTATGTGTCGCGACTGGCCGCCCAAGGCCGTGGTGCCATCGAGGCTGGTGGCCAGGCGGTGGTCCTGGAGCATGCGTGCGCGGTGCACGAGTTGCCCGGGTTCGCCGAAGGCGAGGTGTCGGTGCAGGACCTGTCGGCTCAGCGGGCGGCCCCGCTGTTGCTGGGCAGTGGGCTGCCACCCGGTGCCCGGGTGCTGGACGCCTGCGCAGCCCCGGGCGGCAAGACGGCGCACCTGCTCGAATTGGCCGAGCTTGACCTGCTGGCCCTGGATGCCGATCCGCTGCGCCTGGCGCGGGTGCAGGAAACCTTGCAGCGGCTGGACCTGCGGGCGCAGCTGCGAGCGGCCGACGCCCGCGCCACCGCCACCTGGTGGGACGGGCGGCCGTTCGAAGCGATCTTGCTCGACGCACCATGCACGGCCTCGGGCATCGTGCGCCGCCACCCCGACGCGCGGTGGTTGCGCCGCCCGGACGATGTCGTGGCGCTGGCGCGTGTGCAGGCCGAGCTGCTCGATGCCCTGTGGCCGCTGCTGGCGCCTGGCGGACGACTGCTGTATGCCACCTGTTCCATCTTCCGCCGCGAGGGTCAGGACCAGATCGACGCTTTTTTGCAACGCAATGCCGGCTCGGGGGCCAGGCTGGATCCGGCCTCACCCGGCCACCTGACGGGCCTGCCGGACAATCACCCGAGGCCCGGCGCTGTGATCGATACCAGCGGCGACGGCTTCTTCTACGCACTGATCTCCAAACCCTGAGCCCGATCCACCCCGCATGCACCGCCTCGTCATGTCATTCCGGTTGTGGCGTGCGGGTGGGGCGGCCATCGCGCGGGCCGCGCTGTCCATGCTGGCGGTTGCGCTTTGCGCGTCGCTGGCAGCAGCGCAAGGCGTCGAGTTGCTGCATGTGCAGCTCAGTCGCGTCGATGACGGCTTGACGCTCGACTACTCCACCAAGATCTCGCTGTCGCCGGCGGTGGAAGACGCACTGCACCGCGGCGTGCCGGTCTACTTCCAGGCGCAGGTCGCTGTGTTGCGCAGTCGTTGGTACTGGCGCGACGAGCGCATTGCGCGTCCCACGCGCCAGTGGCGGCTTTCGTATCAACCTCTGACTGCCACCTGGCGGCTGTCCACCGGAGGTCTATCGCAGAGCTTTGCCTCGCTCGCCGACGCGATGGTGCCCATCGCACGTGGCACCGGCTGGAAGCTGGTGGACTCGGAGAAGCTTGACGCGGGGGAACGCTATTACGTCGAGTTCCGCCTCCAACTCGACAGCACACAGCTGCCACGCCCCATGCAGCTCGATCTCGACCAGGACTGGAAGTTGGGCGTCGAACGCACGTTGAGGCTGGAGTGAGTGTCACTGTGCAGCATTCCAAACGGTGCGCCCAGCGCTGCATGGGAGGTCACGGGTGAGCAAGTCCACCCGATGGGCACTGGCCGTGAGTGCAGTCGCCGTGCTCGGCGTTTCGCTGTTGCTGGTCTATTTGCTGTCACTGGGCTCGGCCGGTCGTGCGCTCGAGCGCCATTTCGTGTGGCTGTTCTGGATGAACGTGGCCGTCGGTGGCCTGCTCTTGCTGACCGTGGTCCTGGCGGCTGTGCGCCTGCTGGTGCGTTGGCGCCGCGGCAAGTTCGGAAGCAAGCTGCTGGCCAAGCTGGCCGGCATCTTCGCGCTCGTGGGGGTGATACCGGGTGTGCTCATCTACACCGTGAGCTATCAGTTCGTCTCGCGCAGCATCGACAGCTGGTTCGATGAACAGGTGGCCGGTGCTCTGGACGCCGGGTTGTCGCTGGGCCGGGGTACGCTGGACGCGTTGACATCCGACCTTGCGGCCAAGACACGCAGTGCGGCCGAACGGTTGTCCGACAACCGTACCGCCATCGGCCCTCTTGCGCTCGAGCGGCTGCGTGATCAGCTGGGGGCCACGGATGCCCACCTGCTGGGAAGCAATGGCCAAGTTCTGGCCACAGCCGGCGGCAGCGAGTTGTCCATCGTGCCCGAACGTGTTCCACAGGCCATGTTGCGCGAGTCCCGTGCCCAGCGCAGCGTGGCCGTGCTCGAGGGCCTGGACGACGAACCCACCCCCGGCGAACGGCACAGCGCACGGGTGCGCGCACTGGCCTGGGTGCCCGCCAACGACATCAGCCTGGCCGGTTCGGAAGATCGATACATCCTGGTGCTGCAGCCGGTTCCGTCGGCGCTGGTGACCAACGCGCTGGCGGTGCAGGCAGCCTACCGCGAGTACCAGCAACGCGCGATCGCGCGCGACGGCCTGCGCCGCATGTACATCGGCACGCTCACCTTGTCATTGGTGTTGTCGGTCTTTGGTGCGGTGCTGCTGGCCGTGATGCTTGGCAACCAGATCGCGCGACCGATGCTGCTTTTGGCCGATGGCGTGCGGCAGGTGGCCGACGGTGACCTGACCGCCAAGCCGGTTTTCGCCTCGCGCGACGAACTCGGTGGCCTCACCCGGTCATTTGCCCAGATGACCGAGCAACTCGCAGAGGCTCGCGAGCAGGTGCAGCGCGGCGTGACTCAGCTCGAGGGCGCGCGCACCCGCCTGCAGACCATCCTGGACAGCCTGAGCGCAGGCGTGATCCTGTTCGACCGCGAGCAGCACATCGACGTGGTCAACCCTGGGGCCACCCGCATCCTGCGCCAGCCGATGTCGGCCTACCTCGGGCGCACCCTGGCTGAGATCCCTGGCCTGGAAGATTTTGCACAAGCCGTTTGGCAGCGCAGCGAATTGCATCGAACCAGCCCCGAGGCCGGCGAGCGCGACCACTGGCAAGACGAGTTTGCGTTGCCCACCGAGGGCCAGGGAACCGTGAACCTGCTGCTGCGCGGAGCCTCGCTTCCGGGCGGCGCTCGCCTGCTGGTGTTCGACGACATCACCGAAGTGGTCTCCGCGCAGCGCTCGGTGGCCTGGGGCGAGGTGGCGCGACGCCTCGCCCATGAGATCAAGAACCCGCTGACACCCATCCAGTTGTCTGCCGAGAGGCTGCAGCACAAGCTGGAGTCGCGACTCGAAGGCACGGAGCAGGCCATGCTGCAGCGCTCGGTGGCCACCATCGTGGCGCAGGTCCAGGCGATGAAGCAACTGGTCAACGAGTTCCGCGACTACGCCCGGCTTCCCGCGGCACGCTTGCAGCCGCTGGACCTGAATGCGCTGTGTACCGAAGTGCTGGCGCTGTACGGCCAGGCAACCGAGCAGGGTCGGCTCGAAACCCATCTGGCTGCCGACTTGCCACCAATCGAGGGCGACGCCACGCAATTGCGGCAGGTGATACACAACCTGGTGCAAAACGCTCTCGATGCGGTCGCCGACCGGCCGGGTGGCCGGATCGTCGTTTTCACCGAGGCTGCTCGCAGCGAAACTGGCGAACTGCGCGCGGTTCGACTGCGTGTGGCCGACAACGGCGGCGGCTTCAGCGACAAGGTCCTCAAGCGCGCGTTCGAGCCCTACGTCACCACCAAGGCCAAGGGCACGGGGTTGGGGCTGGCTGTGGTGAAGAAGATCGCCGACGAGCATGGCGCGCGGGTGCGCATCGCGAACCTGCACGCCGGACCTGCCGAAGCGGCGACGGCGCTGGCCGATGGGGCCGGCCCGGTGACCGGTGCGCAAGTTTCGATATCATTTTCCCGCTTTGCCCCTGCGCCCCATCCCATCCATCCGCCCGTGGCCCTGGCCGAAACGGGCACCATCCCCCTGCGGGCACCGGCGGCGCCGGACGCACCGGGGCAGTGAGCACGCATGGCAACGATACTTGTAGTCGACGACGAGCTGGGCATCCGAGGCCTGCTTTCAGAGATCCTGTCCGACGAGGGCCACACGGTCGAGTTGGCCGAGGATGCCGCCGACGCGCGCGCCGTGCGCGAGCGGTTGCGACCCGATCTCGTGCTGCTGGACATCTGGATGCCCGATGTCGACGGCATCACGCTGCTCAAGGAGTGGGGAGCAGCCGGCATGTTGACGATGCCGGTCATCATGATGAGCGGGCACGGCACCATCGACACCGCGGTGGAAGCCACCAAGTACGGCGCCAGCGCCTTTCTCGAAAAGCCGATCACGCTGCAGAAACTGCTGCGCGCCGTCGAGCAGGCGCTGGCAAAGCCGGCGCCGCGGCCCGCGGCGAATGCTGCGCCCGGCGTGCTGACGTCTCATGCGGCCATCGCGCACGAGGCTGGCGCCATCGGCGGTGCTCAGCCGCAACCGCCTGCACCCACGGGCCCGCAGCCCGAACAGGTGTTCGACCTCGACCGTCCGCTGCGCGAGGCGCGCGACGCATTCGAGAAAAGCTACTTCGAGTTCCACCTCGCCAAGGAAAGCGGCTCGATGACCCGCGTGGCCGAAAAGACCGGCTTGGAGCGCACCCACCTGTACCGCAAGCTCAAGCAACTGGGGGTCGATCTCAGCCGCAACAAGCGCGGCGGCCTGCTGTGACCAGCCAACCGCGGTAGCCAGCGACCGAAACCCGCTATACTGGCGGGCTTCGGCCTGGTAGCTCAGTTGGTAGAGCAGCGGATTGAAAATCCGCGTGTCGGTGGTTCGATTCCGCCCCAGGCCACCAATAAAATCAACGACTTAGCCCAGCCTCACCCGCTGGGTTTTGTTGTTTCTGGGGCTCGTTAAAGGGCTATGTAGGGGCCGGCCAGGGCTTGTGCGCTACGGAAATGCGGCGTTCATTCCACCGAAACGACGAACCCGGCGCGCGTCTTCGCGCTCCTGCGTGACCCCGAAGGCCCGCAGGCGCGCAAGGGTTTGGCGCTTGGGCGTCGACGGTCGGCTCGGCGCGGCCCCACCAGAGCGGGTTCTGCAGCAGGACACACAGCCGATCCTGAGGCAGCAGTCCAGCCTGCTGGGCGAACCCGCATCAAACGGCAAACAGGCCCTGGTGTTTCGTGCGCAGCAGGTTCTTCTGTACTTTGCCCATGGCGTTGCGCGGCAGGTCGGTTTCGACGAAGACCTGCTTGGGCACCTTGAAGTTGGCGATGCGACCCTTCAGTGCGGCGATCACTGCAGCCGGCTCGGGTGCCGACATGCCCGGCCTGGCCACCAGCACCGCTACCACCGCCTCGCCGAAATCCGGGTGTGGCACGCCGATCACCGCCGACTCGGCCACGCCGGGCATCTCGTTGAGAACGCCCTCGATCTCCGCGGGGTAGACGTTGTAGCCGCCGGTGATGATGAGGTCCTTGCTGCGGCCGACGATGCTCAGGTAGCCATCGGCGTCGAAGCGGCCGACGTCGCCGGTCTTGAACCAGGCATCGTCGGTGAATTCGTCGGCGGTCCTTTCCGGCATCCGCCAGTAACCCTTGAAGACGTTCGGTCCCTGGACCTGGATGCTGCCGATCTCGCCGGCGGGCAGCGGCAGGTCGCGCTCGTCGACGATGCGCACGCCCACGCCCGGCAGCGGCAAGCCCACAGTGCCGCCGCGGCGTTCGCCGTCGGACGGCTTGCACGGGTTGCTGGTCAGCATCACCGTCTCGCTCATGCCGTAGCGCTCGAGGATGGTGTGGCCGGTGCGTTGCTGCCACTCGGTGAAAGTTTCGATCAGTAGCGGCGCAGAGCCGCTGATGAACAGGCGCATGCGGCTGCAGGCGCTGTGGTCCAGGCCTCGCTCGCCGAGCAGGCGCACATAAAGCGTGGGCACGCCCATGAACACGGTGGCATCGGGCAGGCGCTCGAGCACGGCCCTGGGGTCGAATTTCGCGAACCAGATCATCGAACTGCCGTTGAGCAGCGCGCCGTGAATGGCCACGAACAGGCCGTGCACGTGAAAGATCGGCAGCGTATGGATCAGCACATCGTCGGGCTTCCAGTCCCAGTAGGCCTTCAGCACCCGTGCGTTGGACAGCAGGTTTCCGTGCGTCAACATCGCACCCTTGCTGCGCCCTGTGGTGCCGCTGGTGTAGACGATGGCCGCCAGATCGTCGGTTCGGCTGGCCACCGGTTCGTGCGCGACGGCCTGGAAGCTGGCGCGGTCGAGCAACGTTCCGCTGCGGTCGTCGCTGAGCGTGAAGACATGTGGCGTGCCCGCCTGGAAAGCGATTCTGCTGACCCAGCCGAAGGTCTTGGGCGTGCACACCACCACCGCAGGCGCGGCGTTGCCGACGAAGTACTCGATCTCCGCTGCCTGGTAGGCGTTGTTCAGCGGCAGATAGACGTGACCGGTGCGCAGCACCGCCAGGTACAGCATCAGCGCCTCGACGCTCTTGTCCACCTGAACCGCCACGCGACTGGCTGCGGGCAATCCCAGGCCCCCCAGCAGGTTGGCGATCATGGCACTGCCGCGCTCCAGGTCGCGCCAGGTGTAGTTCAGGGGCGCTCCGGGACCGTCGCCGGTCTCGATGGCGACTTGGTCCAGGTCGGCTGGAAAGGCGGCGCGCAGTGCGGCGTACAGGTTGGCGTTCTCGGCAGGCATGGCAGGTTCAAAGCAGTGAGGCAACCGAACGTGAGCACGCCACGTCGCCATCGACGAAACGCGCGTGGTAGCGCTCGATACGGGCCAGGTCGTAAAGGTAGTTGACCATCATGCCGTGGGACTGTTTCAGCCCCTTGGGCGAGAGGTCGCCCAGCGGGTTCAAGCGTTCCAGCCGCGCGCCGTTGTCCAGGTGGAAGCGCGCCACCGGGTCGCCGCTTCGGGCGGGTGTGACCCATGCCAGGTACATGGCCGCGAGCTGCTGCAACGCGGCGGTGACCTCAGCGGGCAGGCGCTTCATGCCGGCGGCGGTGTCGGGCAGGGCCATGGTGTCGCCCGTGTGCGCCAGCAGTGCCGCTCGCGTCTCGTGCAGCCGCTTCGCGCGAACGCCGGAGAGCCCCGGCGCCTCGGCACCGGCAAGCAGCCAGCGCGCCAGACCCGGAATGGGCGATAGCGTACAGAACGTCTTGAGCTGCGGTAGTTCTCGACCCAGTTCCTGGGCCACGCGCTTGATGAGGAAGTTGCCCAGGTTGACACCCTTGAGGCCCGGCTGGCAATTGCTGATTGAATAGAACGCGGCGACCCGGAAGGTGTCTGCGAGCGGCGGCTTGTCGCTCTTGGCGATCAGTGGCGCGATCGCTGCAGGCATGTCCGGCAGCAAGGCCACTTCCACGAAGATCAAGGGCTCGTCGGGCAGCTGTGGATGGAAGAACGCGAAACAGCGTCGGTCGGGCTGCAGGCGGCGGCGCAGGTCGTCCCAGCCCTCGATGGCGTGCACGGCCTCGTGGTGGATGAGTTGCTCCAGCAGTTGGGCCGGCGAGTTCCAGTCCACGCGCCGCAGTTGCAGGAATCCGGGGTTGAACCAACTCGACAGCAGGTGCAGGAAGTCTGCCTCCACTGCTGCCAGCTCCGGCAGCACCGCCAGCTCGGTCAGCAGCATGCGCCGCATGGCAATGATGTGTGCCGTACCGCCGGGCAACCGGTTCAGCCGGCGCAACAACTCCTGGCGAGGCGGTTCAGCGGCTGTCAACAGCGGCGCCAGAGTGGCCGCGCCCGGGTGGGCGGCGTAGGCCCTTGCCGTGGCTTCGACGGCCTTGGGGTCGGGATTGAAGTCGGTCGCCAAGTGGCCGAAGAACTGGCCGCGCGTGACCTCGTCCAGGGCGGCGAATCCCGCCAGCAATTCACGCCCGATGGCCACGCTGTTGGCCTCCCCGCGCACCGACAGCAGCCGATCACAGGTGTGGAGCACGGCACGCAGCCGGCGCTGGGCGCCGACGCGGCGCGCAGCCTGCCGGACGTCCTTCAGCATCGTCATCCCATCAACACCCGCGGCAGCCATGTGGCCAGTTCCGGGAAGACGCACAAGAGCACGATCGCGACCATCATGCAGCCCATGAACGGCAGCGCGCCCCTCAGGATCGTCGGCAGCTTGATGTCGGGCGTGATGCCGTTGATGACGAACAGGTTCAGGCCCACAGGCGGCGTGATCAGGCCCATTTCCATGTTGATGGTGAGGATGACGCCGAACCAGATCGGGTCGAAGCCGGCGGCGGTGATCACCGGCATCAGGATCGGCGTGGTCATCAGGATGATGGCCGCTGGCGGCAGAAACATGCCGGCCACCAGCAGCAGCAGGTTGATGGCGCCGAAGATCACCCACTTGTGGACCTGCAGGCCGCCAATGGATTCGGCCAGCGACTGCGTGACCTGCAACGACGACATCATGTAGCCGAAGAGGATCGACGCGCCGATGATCAGCATCAGCATGCCCGACTCGCGAAGGCCGTCGCGCAGGATCAGCCACAGTTCGGCCGGCCGCCAGACGCGGTAGATGATCATCACCATCCCCAGGCACAGCAGGGCACCGACGCCGGCGGCTTCGGACGGCGTGGCGATGCCGCCGTACAGCGCGTAGACCACGCCGACGATGACCGCCAGCAGCGGCAGCAGCCTGGGCAGCAGCTCGAGCTTCTCCTTCATCGAGTAGATGCGGTCTGCGTCCACCAGCCGGGTGCCGCGCTTCCAGCTCAGGAACAGCGCCCAGGCCATGAACAGGCCGGTGAGCAGCAGGCCGGGGATCACGCCGGCCAGGAACAGGCGGCCGATGGAGGTTTCCGACGCGATGCCGTAGAGGATCATCGTGATCGACGGTGGGATCAGGATGCCCAGGGTGCCACCGGCGGCGATGGCGCCGGTGGCGAGGTCGGCGTCGTAGCCGCGGCGGCGCATCTCCGGGATGCCCATCTTGCCGATCGCCGCGCAGGTGGCCGGTGACGATCCGGTGAGCGCCGCGAACAGCGCGCAGGCGCCGATGTTGCTGATGACCAGCGAGCCGGGCACGCGGTGCAGCCAGCGCGCCAGCGCCTCGTAGAGGTCGCTGCCGGCGCGCGAGGACGCCACCGCCGCGCCCATGATGATGAACATCGGCAGCGAGACGAGCGTGAAGTCGTCCAGGCCCGCGAAAACGGTCTCCGGCACGAAGTGCACGCTGCGCCAGCCGTCGAAGGCAATCATGAAGCCCAGCGCCGATGCGCCCAGCGCGAACGCGATGGGCATGCCCGTGGCCAGCAGGGCGACGGTGACGACGATGATCAGCGTCCCGATGACGAGCGGGGTCATGGCGCGTGTCTCTGTGGCGTCAGAGCCGCTCGTCGGGCGCCATGCCGAACGGGTGCGTGTGCCGGGTGGCCACCAGCCACAGGTCGGCCAGCAGTTGCAGGCACAACAGCGCCAGCCCGACCGGCACCGCGAGGTAGGCGATCCACAGCCGGGCCGCCCACAGCGACGGCGTGGTGTGCCCGGTGATCCACGCGTCCCACCACCAGGGCACGCAGGCGTAGAGGAACAGGGCGCAGAACAGCAGCGCGATGCCGTGGCCGGCCAGGTGCAGGACGCGCCTGAGTCCCGGGCCAGCCATCAGCGGGGCCACGTCGACGTTGACGTGCCCGCGTGTGAGGTGGATGTAGGGTGCGCCCAGGAAGGTGGCCGCAATCAGGCTGAAGGTGGCGAACTCGGTCTGCCAGATCGATGACGCGTTGAGCACCGCGCGCACGAACACCATGTGGCAGATGACGACGACGGACAGCGCGATCAGCCCGGCCGAGAACACGCCCAGCATGCGCGAGGCGCCGTGGACGGCGCGCACCCAGCCGGGCAGCACGAATGTGTCGAGCGGGGCGTTGCGCATCGCCGCGTCACTGGACGGCCAGGGCCTTCTCGATCAGCTCCTTGCCGCCGGGCACTTTGTCGGCGAAGTTCTTGTACGAGGTCCGGGCGGCCACGTCCCGCCAGGCCTGCACGTCGGCAGCGCTCATCTCCACCACCTGGACGCCGGCGGTCTTAAAGGCGTCGACCATCTTGTCGTCCAGTCCCTTGGACTCTGCGGCGAAGTAGGCCTCGGCTTTCTTCGATGCGTCCGTCAGCGCCTTCTGTTGCGCCGCATTCAGCCCGTCCCACGACTTCTTGCTGATCAGCACCGGTTCGTACATGAACCACAGCGCGTTGCTGCCAGGCGCGGTCAGGCACTTGACCTGCTCGTACAAGCGGAACGATCGGAAGCTTCCCGACGAGGTGTCGGTGGCCTGTGCCACGCCCTGTTGCAGCGCGTTGTAGACCTCGTTGGAGGGCACGGAGACGATGGACGCCCCGGCACCCGCCCACATCTGCGCGAAGGTCGAGCCGGCAGAGCGCACTTTCAGACCATTGGCGTCCTCGGGCTTGAGGATGCACTTGTCTTTGCCTCCGAAGGCACCGGCCAGCCAGGCGTCGGCCAACACCTTGACCCCGGCGCCCTCGATGATGGCCCTGATGTCTGCCATGAACGGGCTGGCATTGATGCGCTTGGCGTGATCGTGACCCTTGACCAGGCCGGGCATCAGCGTAGCGCCGAACTGCGGGTGAAAGCCCGCGGCGTAGTCCAGCGGGAACGAGGTCATGTCGATCTGGCCATTGAGCATGGCCTTCCACTGCTCCTTGGCCTTGACCAGGCTGCCGCCGGGGAAGACCTTGATCTCGAGCCCGACCTTGGCCGCAGCCACGTCACGCGCGATCATCTGGACCATCTCGTCGCGCACGTCGCCTTTGCCGCCGGGGAACTGGTGCGAGGCCTTCAGGGTGATCGTCTGCGCCACGACGGCGCTCAACGGCAGGGCCGCGAGCAGCAGTCCGGACAGTGCTTGGACAAGGGGACGGCGGTTCATGGCGGTGTCTCCGTTGCAGTGAGAAGGGCGCACGCATCGGCGGGCGAATCGTATGTATACAAAACTCTAGTGAAATTACGCAGAAACATTATTGGTGGATACCATAAGATGACTTTTCGAACCGGCGCTTCGCCGGTGTGTCGAGGTTTCCCGTGAAGATGTCCGACCGACTCCGCGAGCAGATCGAGGAGCAGATCGCTACCGGCCAAATGCCGCCGGGCAGTGCGCTCGACGAGCTGGCCTTGGCCGCGCGCTTTGGCGTGTCCCGTACGCCGGTTCGCGAGGCGCTGATCCAGCTCGCCGCCGAAGGATTGGTCGAACTGCGGCCTCGACGCGGCGCCGTGGTGGCCAGCGTGGGCCCCGCGCGGCTACTGGAGATGTTCGAGGTCATGGCCGAGTTGGAAGCCATGTGCGCGCGCCTGGCGGCGCGGCGCATGAGCGAGTCGGAGCAGGCCGAGTTGCTCGCCGCACACCGCGCGTGCGAAGCGGCGCGCGGTGATCCGGACGCCTACTTTTATTGCAACGAACGTTTCCACAACGCCATCTACGCCGGCAGTCACAACGGTTTTCTGGCCGAGGAGGCGACGACGCTGCAGCGCCGGCTGCGGCCCTATCGGCGGCTGCAGCTGCGCGTGCGCGACCGCATGTCCAGTTCCTACGCTGAGCACGAGGCGGTGGTGGTCGCGCTTCAGGCCGGCGATGCTGTCGCCGCAGCCGACGCGCTGCGCCGCCACGTCAACGTGCAGGGCGAGCGCTTCGGCGACCTGATGGCCTCGCTGCACGCGCTGGACCACGCCGACTGATTCGTTGGCGCTGAGGGTGGCGTGCCGGGTCTCGCCACCAGACGAGTTGCCCGGCCTCCAGCCGCGTCGCGTTACCATATGCGCAACATGTTCGTCGATGTCGTCGCTGCCCTGGGCTTGCTTGCGTGCCTGTTGTTGCTGGCCCGCATGGGCCTGCCGCAACGGCGGCGGCAGCGGCTGGATGCCGCGGTGCGCGAGGCGGCCGCAGGG
>JABWBN010000108.1 GCA_013360485.1 Burkholderiaceae bacterium
CGCAAGGTGTCGTCGTGCGGGCGCAGGCGGCGCAGGATGGCGCGCACCCGCGCAGCGAGCTCGCGGGGCGTGCACGGCTTGGCGACGTAGTCGTCGGCGCCCATTTCCAGGCCGGTGATGCGGTCGGCATCGTCGCCGCGGGCGGTGAGCATCAGCACCGGCAGGTTGCCCCGACGGCGGATGCGGCGCAACACCTCCTCACCCTCCAGGCGCGGCAGCATCGCGTCCAGCACCACCAGCGCATAGCGGCCGCTGTAGGCTGCCTCGGCGCCTTCGTGGCCATCGTGCATCACGTCGACGTCGAAGCCCTCCTGCACGAGGTACTCGCGCAGCAGGTTGACCAGCTCGACGTCGTCATCGATCAACAGCAGGCGGCACATGGTGCCTCCACGTCCCCCGACGCGGGTGCCTGGCGCGGCACCCGCCTCAGGGGTTCAGTCGAAGTAGACGTTGAACCGCAAGCCGAAATAGCGCTTGGCATCGCGCGCGGGCTGGCCGATCACCGCGTTGGCGCCGCCCGGATGACCGGTTCCGGTCTGCGACGCCGGCACCGCGTACAGGCCGCTGAAGAAGTCCTCGGCATTGACCAGGTAGAACTTGTCCAGCGCGTTGTTGACGAAGGCAGTGATCGCGTAGCGGCCGCTGGGCGAGGTGGCCGTCGCGCTCAGGTTCAGGATGCCGAACCCGGGTTGTCGGGTCTGCGGATTCTGGTTGCCCTGCATGTACGCCGAGGTGCGGTAGGCGTAGTTCGCATTGAGGCTGGTTTCCCACGGCAGCAGCACGCCCGCCGGCAGCGCATGGTCCACACCCAGGGTGAACTTGAACTTGGGCGAGTCCGGCATGGGCTTGCCCGACAGGTCCTGCGCGAACACCGGGGCGCCCGATGCGTCGTTGCCGACGTAGATGGCGCCCTCGGCGGGGGTCTGTCCGGGGTAGGCCGGCGCGTTGGCGAACTGCAGGAACTTCGCGTCGATGTAGGCCGCGCTCAGCGTCAGGCGAGTGCGATCGCTGGCGGCGAGCTGGGCGTCGAGCTCCAGACCGCGTGTGCGCGCCTTGGCGGCGTTGAGCAGTTGCAGGTCGGGCACGCCGCTGCTGGGCGGGAACAACTGCACCTGGTAGTCGCTGTAGGTGGTGTTGAACAGTGCCGCGTTCATCGACAGCGCACCGCCCATCAGCGTGGTCTTGGCGCCGAGCTCGAGGTGGTCGATGTCTTCCTTGTCCACCGGCGCCAGCGCGTCGTTGCTGCTCAGGGTCTTGGCGGTGTTGAACGCGCGTGGCTTGTAGCCGCGGGCGTAGGTGCCGTAGACCATGTTGTCCTTGCCGAGCTTGTAGCGCAGCGTCAGGTCGCCCACGGTGACGTTGGACGTGTCGCTGGCGGCCGAGCGGAACGTCGGCTGCAGGCCCAGGTCGTAGGACTGGATGGAGTAGGCCACCTGATCGCGGTTCCAGCGCAGGCCGGCCAGCAGGCTCATGGCCGGCGTGAGGTTCCAGGTTGCGCGGCCGTACAGCGCGGTGGTCTTGGTGTCGGAGGTGGTGTCCTCGTTCTTCGCGTTGACGAACATGTACCGGCGGTGCAGCTGCGTCACCCTCACGTCGGAATAGAACAGGCCCGCCACGTAGCTGAGCGTGCGGTCGGCGGGCGAGGCCACCTTGAACTCCTGCGTCAGCGACTTCGGCCTCAGGCGGATGCTCTGGTTGTTGTCCCACAGCGGCGGGCCGATCGGCGGATCGGGGATCACGCCGGTGCGCAGCTCGTTCAGGAACTTGACGGCCTGCGCCGTCACATCCTGGACGATGTCGTTGGTCTCCTTCTGGTAACCGGTGATCGAAGACAGGGTGTAGCCACCCAGGCGCTTCTCGATCACCAGCGACGCATCGTCGCTCCGTACCTTGGACGACATCGCCACGGGCGAGTTGTACTCGGTGTTGCCGTAGCCGATTTTCAGGCCCGGGTGGGTGGCCGACTGGGCGATGCCATCGGGCGCCCACGGGAAGTAGGGGAACAGCGCCGCGCCGGGTGTGAGGTACTGGTAGACGAAAGTCTCACCGCTGGAATCGGCGCTGGCCGAGCGGGCGGCCAGCGTGATGTCCAGGTCGCGGTCGGGCGTGAGCTTGAGCTTGATGCGCCCGCCCGTGGTCTTCGATGACGAGTCCTCGTCGTTGTACCGGTTGTGGATCGGGTAGTCGCGCTGGCCGGTATAGGCCGACACGCTGAAGCCCAGCAGGTCGTTGATCGGCCCCGAGACATAGCCGTTCAGGCGGTATTCGTGGTCGTTGGTGAGGGTGGCGCCCACGCTGCCGTTCAGCACCTTGCTCGGCGCGCGGGTGATGAAGTTGATGACGCCGGCCGAGGCGGTGCGCCCGCCCAGCGTCGATTGCGGGCCTTTGAGCACCTCGACGCGGGCGATGTCCTGCAGCTCGTTGGCCGACATCGCGTCCGAGGGCACCGGGATGCCATCGACCAGTACCGCCACGCCCGAGGTCAGGCCGATGGCGGCCTCGTTGGCGTTGGTGGAGATGCCGCGCATGGCCATCGGCACGCGGCCGTTGAACGTGCCCTTGATCTGCACCGAGGGCACCACCTTGTTCAGGTCGGCGATCTCGTTGGCATTGCCCTTGGCCAGGAAGTCCTCCGAGACCACGCTGGCGGCGACCGGCGCGTCCTTGATGCGCTCGGTGCGCTTCTGCGAGGTGATGACGATTTCCTGGACCTTGGGCGTGGCCGTCTCAGTGCCGGCCTGGGTCTGGCCCGGGCTCTGGGCACTGGCGGTGCCGCAGGCCAGGCTGGCCAGCACAGGCAGCAGGGCTGCGGCCTGCGCCACGGGTCTGGGTTGGAACGCGGTGGGGCGCTTGCGCATGGTGTCTCCGGATCGTGCTTCTGGTGATGGGCACGGTGAGATTAAGAGGCCGTGCCGACGTCCGGAAATCGAAATTGCCGATGCGTCACATCGGCGCCGGCAATCCCCGCGCAGTGGGGTTCGCCAGCTCGTGCCTTGGGAGTCTTCAGGCCTTGCGCGTGCGGGCGCTGGCCAGCAGCGCCACCACCGCCAATGCCATGAGCGCCATGCCGATGGCGCCGATGCCTGCGGCACGCGAGCCGCCGTGCAGCCGCTCGAGGCTGACCACCAGCACCGGGTTGACGAACATGCCCAGGAACAGGCACGACTGGAACGCGCCGGTGCCCAGGCCGCGGCGAGCGAAAGGCAGCACGCGCATGCACCAGGTCACCATGGTGGGCAGCAGCAGTCCGGCACCGAAGCCATTGACCACACCGGCCACGGCCAGCGCGCCGTAGTGATCGGCCGAGCGCATCAACCAGAAGCCCATCCCAGCCATCAGGCAACCCAGCGCGAGTTGGCGGGCCACGGGCAGGCGCGGTGCGATCCCCCAGCCGAAGACCAGCGTGCCGGCGATCACGCCCAGGCTGTTCAGGCCATAGGCCGCGCCCACCTGCGCCGGTGAATGAACCCCGATGGCGCCGAACAGGTAGCCGAAGTGCACCGGAACCGTCAGGAACATGATGCCCAGCAGTACGGCCAGCACGCAGACGAAGGCCAGCAGGCCGGGGCGCCACGGCGCATCGTCGCGCTGCGCAGCGGCCAGCGAGGCCGCATCGTCGGCCTGCGGCTTGGGCTCCCACAGAAAGACGACCATGGCCGGCGCCAGCACCAGGCTGATGGCATAGACGCCGTACGGCGCGCGCCAACCGTGCTCGGCAATCAGCCCGCCAAGGTTGTTCAGCAGGAATGCCGAGGCTGCGGACACGGTGGTCTGCAGCGACATGAACTTCTCGCGCCGCGCGCCGCTGTAGTAATCGCCGATCATGGTCGTGCTCACCGTCATCAGCACGGCCTCGGTCACGCCCAGCGCCACGCGGCTGGCGATGATCGCGGTGAGCGAGTCCAGCCACATCGGTGCGGTGCCGAACACGGCGTACAGCGCGGTGGCTCCCACCAGCAGGCGCTTGCGTCCGAAACGATCGGCCAGGCCGCCGGCCACCACCGACAACGCGGCCATCATCAGCATGGGTGTCGTCATCGTCAGCGGCACCAGGTAGTCGGCGCCGGGCACATGCGCAAAGTGGCGCTGCATGGCTGGCAGGCTGGGGCCGAGCACCGCGGTGACGAGCACCGTCAGTCCGGCCGTCACCAGCAGGATCGCGGCCTGGATGAAGCCGGGCTCGCGGTGTGCCGGCGTCAGCATCCGGGCCGAGGTGAGTGTCGTCATCGCATGTCTCCTGTCGTTCTCTGGCTGCACCGACGTCGCGGTGCAGTGCGGCGCGTGCGCGCCGTGGCTGCTTGCGGATGCTAGGCAGCGGCGGCTGCGCCGTGAAATCGATTCTGTCGATGCGTGGCATTCAGGCCCGTCATGCCTGCAGCGACACCCCACCGGCGCGGGTTCACCCCTAGAATTTGGACGCCATGCGCTACCAGCGGCTCGATCTCAACCTGCTCACGGCACTGCGCGCGCTGCTGACGGAAAAGAACGTCACCCGTGCCGGCGAGAGCCTGTTCGTCAGCCAGTCGGCGATGAGCGGCATCCTGGCGCGCCTGCGCGAGTACTTCGATGACCCGCTCATCGTGCCGGTGGGCCGGCGCATGGAGCTCACGCCGCTGGGCGAGAGCCTGGTGAGCAAGGTCAACGACCTGCTCCTGATGATCGATGCCACGCTGGGCACCAAGCCGGAGTTCGATCCGGCCACCACCCGGCGACACTTCAACATCGTGGCGTCGGATTTCGCCATCGGCGTGCTGCTGCTCGATGTGCTGCGCGACCTCGCCACGCGGGCACCGGGCGTCACCATCGAGTTCCGCCAGCCCAGCCGGGTGTGCTACCAGGAGCTGGAGAACGGCGAGGTCGACTTCGTCGTTGCACCCGAGTGGCACGAGATGCCCGGTTTCTCGACCTGCGCCCTGTTCGACGACAGCTATTGCGCGGTGGTCGACTGCGACCATCCGGAAGTGGGCGCCTCGCTCGCGCTGCAGCAGTATCTGCAGATGGGCCACGTGTCGTGCGTGACCTTCGGTCCGCCGATGTTCGAGACCTGGTTCGCCAAGACCCATGGCGCGCAGCGGCGCGTCGAGCTCAGCGTGCCCAACTTCACCATGCTGCCGCGCCTCGTGCTGGGCACCCGGCGCGTGGCCACGCTGCACACGCGCCAGGCCGTGCAGGCGTGCGCGTTGCTGCCGGTGCGCATGGTGCGCCTGGACTTCGAGTTCCCGCCGTTCACCGAAATGCTCACCTGGCACAAGTACCGCGACCACGACCCGGGCATTCAGTGGATGCGCGAGTTCATCGTCGGGCATGCGCAGGCGTTGCCGGCGCTGCCGGGCGGGTGAGGGCCGGAGGCGCCCGCGGTCCCGGACGATAGGCCACCAGGCCGCCGGTTCGCGCGAAGGACCCGAGCGGGCCGCGGCGCTGGGCGACGCCCAGTCAGAAGAAGAGGATGCCGCCGAATGCAAGGCCGCGCATGCGCGCCGTGTCGCCAGCGGCGCTCTTCGAGCGTGTGGTGCTCAGTTCGCCAACCAGCGTCACGCCCTTGGTCAGGCTGAAGTAGACACCGGCCGTCGTGCTGGCGTTCTGCTTCAGGCCGCTGCCGGTGGCACTCTTGAGCTTGGTCGCGCCACTGCTCAGCCCGAGCTTGGTCCTGCCGATCGCATAGGTGCCCTGCACCAGCCAGGAGTTGCTCTTGGTGTTGCCGTTGTCGCCGTCGGCCAGTACACCCAGACCTGTACCGCTCTGAAAGTTGGCCAGCAGGTTGAACCCTCCAACACCAACCTGACCACCGACTTCAATGCCCTTCATTGTGAAGTCGGTGGCTGCAGTACTGCCTTTGAAGGGCTGGCTCTTCGCCGCCGCCCAGGCCTTGCCGGCGCTGAAGTCCAGCGTCGCCTTGGCCTGCAGCTGCGGCGACCGCGCCGCCGTGTGCTCGGCGTTCGCGTAGGCGTCTACCGGACTCATGACAGCGACGGCGACGCTGAAGCCGCCCATGGCCGGCGAGGTCCATGCCATCTGGCCGTAGGTGCCGAGGTAGCTGTAACCCGCGCCGACGTGGCCGAGCGTCACGCGGTTGCGCTGCGTGCCGGCCACCGGAGCGCCGGCTCCGATCAACGTCATGTCCGAGAGGGTCGGGCTTGCACCGAACATGCCGTAGTCGCGCCCCAGCTTCAGCGTGCCGGCCGCCTGCGTGGCGAGGGTGAAGAAACCCTGGCGTACGTCCACATTGTGGTTGTTGGTGATGGCGTCATCGCTCGACACGGCGGCGCCAATCATCAACGTGGCCCCGATGTCGACGCCCTCCTGCTTGCCCTTCACGATGGTGATCAGCGCATTAGGCAGCAAGCCGTTGCCGATGATGGTGCGACCGTCCTTGCCGGCACATCCGAGACCCATTCCTCCCAATGCGAGGCCCGTGATGTTCTGGCTGCCGCTGCAGCTGATGTTCGTTTAGTAGGCATTGACGATTCCGCCGACCGACACCTCCCAGTCATTCGCGGCTCTTCCGTCTGAGGCCAGAGTCAGACCGATGGGCAGCAGCAAGAGCGTGGTGCCGGTGGTGCGGGCGAAGCGGGAACGGGGGTTGTGAGGGTTCACGAGTTGTCTCCTGGTTGGGTAGTGCACGAAGGCGGTGTCCAAGCGCCGGCTTCTGGTCGCGCGGGCCGCTTGGGCGGCCCGCGGTGTGTCACTGCAAACCCTGTGCCACCGCGCCGCACAGGCGCACTGCGGTGACACGCCAGCTGCGTGGAGCTGGCGCAGGGAAAGCCCAGCCGGGCGTCGCAGGCCTGCACAGCGCACGTCGCTGCGGGCTGCCACAACTGCGGCGCCGCGCCCTGCCTGCTGACACACAGCGATTGGGGTAAGCCCGCGCGCCGGCCGGGCGCGTCACGCCGCCGGTCTCACCAGGCCCGTGCCCCGCCGTCGATGGCGTAGTCCGAACCGGTGATCCAGCTGGCCTCGTCGCTGACGAGGAAGCTGGCGAGCCAGGCCACGTCTTCGGGCTGGCCCACGCGCTTGAGCATCTTCTTGGCCAGCACATGGCCCAGCAGTTCGGGCACGGTGTCGAGGTGATGGCGGGTGGCGCCGGTGACGATGAAGCCGGGCGAGATGGTGTTGCAGCGGATGCGGTGCGGGCCACCTTCCATGGCGAGCTGCCGGGTCATGGCCAGCACGCCGCCCTTGCCCGCGCAGTGGGCCAGCGCGGCCGAGCCCTGCAGCGCGACGTAGGCGTTGACGGAGGCGAAATTGACGATGGCGCCGCCGCCGCGCTGCACCAGGTGCGGCCACGCCGCCTGGCAGGCCAGGAACACGAGGTCGAGCTCGCCGGTGAGGGTGCGGCGCCAATCCTCGTAGCGCATCTGTTCGATCCACGCGAACACGGCGAAGGCCGCGGCGTTGACGAGGATGTCCAGGCCGCCGTGCCGTTGCACCGCATGGGCCACCAGCCGCGGCGCGCTCGCCGGGTCGGCCAGGTCCAACGGATGCACGCTGTCGATCGCCAGACCCTCGGCGTGCGCGCCCTGCAGCGTGGCCTGCGCGGCCGCGGCGTCGATGTCGCAGCCCACCACCTGCGCGCCCTGGCGCGCAAACATCAGGGCGATGCCCTGGCCGATGCCGTTGCCGATGCCGGTGACGACGGCGACCTTGCCCTTGAGGCGACTCGGATCCATGGCGTGCGCGTGTGCAGTGGGGGAGTGCGGCCATTGTGTGGCTCCCGCCCGATGCCGAAGTGCGCCGCGGGCATCGATATTGCCGATGGGCCAGATCGGCACTTTCGATTTCCGTTCGCGCCGGGCGGTGCTTACGCTACGGGCCGTCATCCAGAGGACCGGGCCGTGGCGTTTCCGAGCAATGAACGTGAAATCCTGTTGAAATCGCCAGGCATCGGCCCCGGCGTGATCGACCGCCTGGAGGCGTTGGGCGTCGATTCGCTGGAAGCGCTGTGTGCCGCCAACCTCGAAGACTTGGTGCGCAGTGCCTGTCACCTGGTGGGTTCGGCCGCCTGGCGCAACCGCCAGCGCGCCCTGCAGCGCGCGCTGGGGCGCGTGCTGGCAACCCACCCCTGATCGGCCGCGGGCCGCGACCGGAAAGAACCGCCGATGCAGACCTACGACATCGTTGCCATGGGAGCCGGCCACAACGGACTGGTGGCCGCGGCCTACCTGGCCAAGGCCGGCAAGAAGGTGCTGGTGCTCGAGCGCAAGGCCTATCCCGGCGGCGGAGTGTCCACGCGCGAGCTGAACACGCCGGGCTACTGGCACGACGAGCACAGCAGCGTGCACATCATGATCCAGGGCAACCCGATGCTGCGCCATGACGAGCTGGGCCTGCTGTCGCAGCACGGGCTGAAGTACCAGTACTCGCCGGTGCCGCACGCCACCGTCTTCCCGGACCAGTCGACACTGTTCACCTACAAGGACCTCGACAAGACCTGCGAGTGCTTCGCCCGGGTCTCGCCCAAGGACGCCGAAACCTACCGCGGCTTCGTGCGCATGAGCCAGCAGGTACTGCAGATGTTCATGCCGGGGCTGTATGCGCCGCCGCCGCCGCTGGGCGAGCTGGTCGCCATGCTCGACCGCAGCGACGAAGGCCGGCTGATGCTGGACTACATGAACCGTGACTGCCTGGACCTGGTGGAGCGGCTCTACGAGAACGACAAGATCAAGATCCACCTGCTGCGCCTGGTCAGCGAGAACCTGCAGTGCCCCAATGAGCTGGGCACCGGCATGGGCGTGCTGCTGATGCCGGGGATCATCCACACCTACGGCGTCTCGCAGCCCATCGGCGGCAGCGGCAAGCTCACCCAGGCCCTGGTGCGCTGCCTGCAGCACCATGGCGGCGAGCTGCGCTGCAACGCCGAGGTGGCGCAGGTGCTGGTCAGCGGCGGCCGTGCCAGCGGCGTGCGGCTGGCCAGCGGCGAGACCATCGCCGCGAAGGATGCGGTGATCGGCGCGATCCATCCGCACGTGGTGCGCAAGTTCGTGCAGGGTGTGCCCGAGCCGGTGCTGCAGCGCGCCGAGCGCGCGACGCTGGCGCCGTTTTCCATCATGGTCAGCCATTACGACCTGAAGGAACCGTGCCGCTACCACGCCGGCGAGGAGGTGGGCTACGCCACGATGCTGGAGTTCATGGCCACCGACCGGCTCGACGAGATGATCGCCGACTTCGACGACATCCGGCGCGGCCTGATCACCGATCGCCGGCTGTGCGCCGGCGGCGACGAGAGCATCGGCGACCGCACCCGCGTGCCGGCCGGCGCGGGCATGTTCCACGGCATCACCTTCGCGCCCTATCAGGTGAAAGACGCGCGCTGGTCCGGGCGACACTGGGACGACATCAAGGAGGAGATCGGCGATCTCTCGCTGGCCCACTACCGGCGTTTCGTCAGCAACCTCACCGATGACAACATCATCGCCCGCACGATCGTGAGCCCGGTGGATCTGGAGCGCTCCAGCCCCAACAGCATGATGCGCGGCGACCTGCACGGCGTGGCGCCGTACTTCTACCAAAGCGCCGGCCACCGGCCCACGCCGGACCTGGGCCAGTACACCGTGCCCGGCGTCGAGCGCCTGTACCTGGCCGGTCCGTTCCAGCACCCGGGCGGCGGGGTCTATGGCGCCGGCCGCGCCACCGCCATCAAGATGTTCGAAGCGTTGGGGATGGACTTCGACGCGATGGCCGCCGGTGTGCGGCACGACGGCGGTGTGCCGGCCACCACCGCTGCCGCGTCGGCACCCGGACCGACCGATGGTCTGGTGCTGCGCGGAGCGGCCGACGAGGAGCTGATGCGGGTGGAGGCGCTCGAGCGCGTGGGCGACGAGCTCGTCATCAAGGGCAAGAGCTTCGGCACCATGCCGCTGCAGGCGCGGCTCGACGCCGCCGGCGCCCGTGCGGGCCTGAAGCTGCTCGGCTGGAAGAAGCTCGCCTTCCTGGCCACGTTGCCGTTTCGCTCGGGAAAGTCACGAGGACCCTGACGATGAGCACACCTACCGAAGGCCGCGTGGCCCTGGTCACCGGCGCCGCGCGTGGCCTGGGCCAGGTGTTCGCGCAGCGCCTGGCCGAAGATGGCTGCCAGCTGGTGCTGGTGGATCTGTTGCAGTGCGACCAGACGCTGGCGCTGGTGCAGCGTGCCGGGCGCCGCGGCTGGTGCCTGCAGGCTGACCTGGCCGACGAGGACCAGGTCCGGCGGCTGGTGCGCGAGGTGCTGGCCGCGGCCGGGCGCGTCGACATCCTGGTCAACAACGCGGCGTACCAGGCCGCGGCCGCCTGGGACCAGCTCGACGCTGCCACGCTGCGCCGCATCCTGGCGGTCAACACCGAGGCTTCGTTCCTGCTGGCGCAGGCCTTTGCGCCGGGGATGATCGAGCGCGGCTGGGGCCGCATCGTCAACCTGGCGTCCAGTTCGGCGTGGGCGCCACCGCCGGGCTTCACCGGCTACATCGCCAGCAAGATGGCCAACATCGGGCTGACCCGCGCGCTGGCACGCGAACTGGGCGACCACGGCATCACGGTCAACGCCATCGCGCCGGGCCTGACGCGCACCGACGCCGCCGCGCGCGATGTGCCGGCGTTCATCTTCGATGCGGTGCGCGCGCAGCAGCTCATCCACCGCACCGGCGAGCCGCGCGACTTGGCCGGTGCGATGTCCTTCCTATGCTCCGACGATGCGGCCTTCGTCACCGGCCAGACCTTGCACGTCGATGGCGGTGCGGTACTGTAGGGGCCTGAACGCAGCACGGAGCCCGCATGACCCTGACCCCCGCCGACCATCAGGCATTGGCGCGCGAACTGCATGAGGCCAAGCGCAGCCGCGTCCAGGTGGAGCATTTCTCCAAGCGCCACCCCGGCATGACGCTGGGCGATGCCTACGCGATCCAGCGCGCATGGATGGATCTCGAGCGCGCCGAGGGTCGCCGCGTCATCGGCCACAAGATCGGGCTGACGTCGCGGGCGATGCAGATCGCCTCGCAGATCACCGAGCCCGACCATGGCACGCTGCTCGACGACATGCTGCTGCGCGACGGCAGCGAGCTGCGCGCCGACCGCTACATCGTGCCGCGTTTCGAGGTCGAGTTCGCGTTCATCCTGGCCCGACCGCTGGAGGGGCCGCGCGCCACGCTGTTCGACGTGCTCAACGCCACCGACTACGTCGTGCCGGCGCTCGAGCTGATCGACGCGCGCATCGAGCAGCTCGACCGCGTGAGCCGGGCGCCGCGCAAGGTGCTGGACACCATCGCCGACAACGCCGCCAACGCCGCCATCGTGCTGGGCGGGCGGCCGATGCGTCCCGATGCGGTGGATTGGCGCTGGGCCGGCGCACTGCTGTACAAGAACGGCGTGATCGAGGAGTCGGGCCTGGGTGCTGCGGTGCTCAACCACCCGGGCAATGGCGTGGCCTGGCTGGCCAACAAGCTGGCCGCGCACGGCGAGTCGCTGGCCGCCGGCGAGATCGTGCTGGCCGGCTCGTTCACGCGGCCGGTGGCCTGCGCCGCTGGCGACACCTTCCATGCCGACTACGGGCCCCTGGGCTCCATCAGTGTGAGGTTCGCATGAGCCCGGTATACATGGAAGTCGCGGGCGCGGCCGTGTCGCCGCACCACTACATCGACGGCCAGCGCGTGGCCGCAAGCACCGACTTCGAGCTGCGCAGCCCGATCGACCAGGCGGTGCTCGGACGCATCAGCGAGGGTTCGCCCGCCGATGTCGATGCTGCGCTGGGCGCCGCGCAACGGGCCTTCGCGGCCTGGAGCGCGCTTACCGCGGCCGAGCGCCTGCCCCTGCTCGAGCGCTTTGCCGATGAGATCGGGCGTCGTGCCGAGGCGTTCTGCCAGCTCGAGAGCCGCGATGCCGGCGTGCTGTTGTCGCGCATGCGGCACGGCGTGGTGCCGCGCGCGATGCAGAACATCACCTGGTTCGCTCGCCATGCGCTGACGCTGCAGGACCGCCGCATCGACACCGAGCAGGCGCACCACCGCGTGCACCACGACCCCGCAGGCGTGGTGGCCGTGATCACGCCGTGGAATGCGCCGCTGATGCTCTCGACCTGGAAGCTCGGGCCGGCGCTGGCCGCGGGCAACACCTGCGTGCTCAAGCCGCCGGAGTGGGCGCCGCTGACCTGTTCGCTGCTGGCCGACGCGGCGCATGCGGCCGGGTT
>JABWBN010000109.1 GCA_013360485.1 Burkholderiaceae bacterium
CTGCTCGGCCGCAATGACGCAGGCGACGACGAGGTTGACCACGGTGCCCGCGAGCGCGCCCGCCGCATTCGTCGCCTGATGGCGCTGGGGCGTGACCCGCTGGCCGAAGAGGCCCAGGCCCGCGCGCAGGCTGCGGCCGATGCCGAACAGGACGTGGCGCGGTCGGTCACGCTGCGCGATGTCACGGACCACTACATCGCCAACAAGAAGACCCGCAACGGCGCGCTCAAGGCCAACACCGTTCGGGATATCAACGAAGTGGTGGACAAGGTCTTCGCCGCCTGGACGGACAAACCCATCGCCGCCATCACTCGGTCCATGTGCGAAGCGCGTCATGCCGAGCTGGTGCGCGGCGGCCTGCACGGCGACAGGCCGGCACCGACAACGGCACGCGGCGCGTTCGTCGTCCTCCGGGCGCTCATCAACTGGGCGATGGAGAAGTACCGCGTCAACGACGAACCGCTGATCCGCGAGAACCCGGTGCGCGTGCTGAAGGGGCAGATGGCTCCGCCGAAGGTGCGGACCACCAAGGCGCCGATGAACCGCGTCGGGCACGTGTGGGAAGCGCTGCAATCCGTGCGCCGCAGCCCGGCCCGGCTGCCGGCCACGCACACCCAGGCCGACGCGCTGGCGTTCATGCTGCTGACCGGCGCCCGGAAGGAAGAGGTACTGGGCTTGACCTGGGATCGCGTTGAACTGGGCGAGGACGCGGGCGCGTGGCACCTGCCGACGCCGAAGAACGGGAACCCGGTCTGGCTGCCGCTCAGCGCCCCGGCGCGTGCGCTGTTGAAGGCGCGGCCCCGGCGCAAGGGTTGCGAGTGGGTGTTCCCCAGCGCGACCGGGAAGAAGCCCATTGGCACGCCTCGCGGCCCCGCCATGGTGGCAGCGGTAGAGGCCGCCGGGTGCCACATTGACCGGCACGCGCTGCGCCGGACGTTCACCACACTTGCCGTCACCGTGCTGGGCATCGAGTTGTGGAAGGTGCGACTGCTGACAAACCACATCAGCACCGGCGGGGACGTGACGCTCGACCACTACACCGAGCGCAACGACCTTCGCTACCTCGCGCCCGAGGCCGAGCGCATCGGGGCCTGGATCATTGAGCAGGGGAACATCGCGGCGGGCCGCAACGTGGTGAAGCTGCCCGACCGGAGACGGGCCTGATCGCTGCACGCGGCGCATGGCGCGGCGTGTGTGAGGCACGCACGATGATGCAACACTGATCAGGGGCCATTGCGTACCATTGGGTCACAGAGTCACCGGGTCGCGTCACTGCATGTGCAGGCGCCGGCCGCTGGAACCCGCATGGGCGGGGCACGGTTCATCGCAACCGCTGCCTCGCCCATTTGCCTTTGGGTGTGGCAGCCCGCAACGGAGTGCCACATGGACGCCAGGGAATCATCGGAAGACTTCATCGACGAAGTACAGCTCTGCGACTGGTTGGGGCTGTCGCTTCACTGGGCGCGCAAGAAGCGCGTCGTAGGCGGCGGGCCGAAGTTCGTCAAGTTCGGAAAGTTCGTCCGCTACCGCCGCGCTGATGTGCAGGCGTGGCTCGACCGGAACACATTCGTCAGCACCACGCGCAGGGCAGAGCCCGCAGCGGCTTGACGCTCGACGCAGGACGCTCTGTCCTGCGCCTCAGTGCGCTCGCTATGCTGCAGAACGGCACGACATGCGAGGTTCAGCGCGGCGCCGACGCAGCGGGCCGGCTCGACACGTTCAAGCACCGATGCGACGCGGCCATTCGCGCAGCGGGCGACAACGAGTCGCAGCGGCAGATATGGAGCCGCGCGAACCTGAAGGCCATCAAGTACGCCTCGCTCCTGGCCGTGGCCGATAACCACATCCAGCCGGCCATCACCGACGAGCATGCGGAGTGGGCCATTGCCTTGGTCGAGCGCGATGCGGCGATGTTTGAGCGCAGCCTTGCAGCCGGTGACGTTGGCAGCGATGTGGTCGCGCAGGAGAAGAAGCTACTGCACGTCGTCCGCGAGTACCTGACCAAGCCGCTTTCGCCGAGCTACGGCTTCCCGCAGCAGATGAGATTGGATGGTGTCGTGCCGAGGAAGTACCTGCAACAGCGCACCTCCGACACGGCCGCGTTCAAGAGCCACCCGCTGGGCGCCACGGCCGCGCTTGACCACGCACTGCGCAGCGTCTGTGACAGCGGCTACATGGTCGAGATACCGAAGGAGAAGGCCGGGGAGCTGTACACCTTCCAGGGCCGATGCTTCCGAGTGGTGAGCTTGCCAAACGTATGACCACAGGTGCATCGGCGCTTAACGCGCTTTGAGTTGCTTAACGCCGATGCACCCTGCGCCATAGGGCAACAGCACAAAGTTAAGAGGTTAAGCAAGTTAAGCAGGACACCCCCTGTCTGGTCGTTGGTAGTAAGGGGTATGGGGGTCTTAACGCTTAACCCCTTAACGCTGCGGCCATCGGCCCGTTCGACCATCGCTGGCACGCCGGGCACAGGACCGCCCATCCTGCGCGCGGATGTGGCTAACACATTGATTTATCAAGCGTTTTTACCAAAACGAAGCCACAGTGCTACCCGTTGTGCGCCGGTAGTACGCACCCAGGAGCCCCCAGCCATGCAAGACGCCGCCACCCAGGCCGAGAGCCTGACCGACGAACCCGACACCGACACCCTGCCCGAGCAGGACCAGCGCACCGTCGCGGAGCGCAAGGCCGACCGCATGGCGATCCTGTCGCCGCTCGGCCAAGCCATCGAGGGCCGGCCCATTGGCTCGCCCCGTACCGAGCTGTCGAACGTCTTCACTGACCAGCTTCCCCGCGTCGGCCTGGATTACGACCCCAAGAACATCACCGAGCTTCCCGAGTACGAGGCACATGCCGGGTATGTGCCCGAGGTCGTGGGCGCGCTGGAAGCGATGCGTGACGCGCTGGCTGTGGTGATTGACGCTCGGGAGAAGGTCAAGAAGGACCCCACGCTCACGCAGGCGGCGATGGCGTTGGCCGTTGACGACTACGCGAGCGGCAAGATGCCCGTTGCCACACGCAAGCTCGACGCGGCAATGAAGGTCATGGACGCGCGAATTGCCGAGGCCGAGGCCTCGCTGCGCAACGGCATCACGGGGTCAGCGGTGGGCGACCAAACGGCCGAGATTCGCGCGCACGTGAAGGCGATGAAGAACGGCGCCGAGCGCATGAAGTTCATGCGCGGGCTGATCGACGCGGGCGACATGGAGAGCGTCGCGGCAGTGCTGAAGGCCAAGCCCTTCCTTTCGGGTCTGTCGGACGCTGAAGCGAACCTGCTACTGCACGACGTGAACGTGGCGGCGCGGCCCGAACTGCCCGCGCGCATCGCCTTCATGAAGCAGGCCCGCGACCACCTGGAGCGAACCTCGGCCCCGTTCATCGTGCACATGCAACGCGCGGTCGGTGTGAAGGCCGAGACCGTCCACCGTCTGCGCGCGGCCAAGAAGGCCGCAGCGATCAACTGAGGAACGGCCATGGCAGAAATGACAGAAGCCGAACGCGCTCGCTATCACGCCCAGCGACAAGCCGCGATTGAGCAGCAGAACGCCCACAGGCGCCAGCACGGCGAGGCGACTACGCCGGGCCTCAGTGGCAGCAAAGACCCCAATGCGACGCCCTGGTGCACCGTCACGCCCGGTCTACCGGGCCAGCGCTTCGGTCGCCGCCGCTGAGCACCTGAAAACGCACAGCAAAGAACAGCAGCATGCCGTCATTCAAGAAGGGGCAGTCAGGCAATCCGGCGGGTCGTCCAGCGGGCTCGAAGAACAAGCGGACGCTCGCCGCTCAGGCCCTGCACGACGCGGCCGAGGATGTGACCAAGGCGGTCATCGCAGCGGCGAGGGAAGGCGACATGCAGGCGGCGCGGCTCGTGCTGGAACGAATCCAGCCACCCGTGCGCCCGGTGTCCCAGCCGACGCCCTTTGAGTTCGACGCCAGCCTGCCCGCCAGCCAGCAGGCCACCCAGGTCATCCAGGCCGTCGCCGACGGCAGCTTGCCCGCCGACATTGCGAGCGTGTTGCTCGACTGCCTGCACAAGCACGCGGCCCTCGTTCAAGCCGAAACGCTCGAAGGTCGCCTAGCCGCGCTGGAGCGTGGTCAACACCTGACCGGCACCCCGTCCGGCATCAAGTTCATCCCCATGGAGCAGCAACAGCCATGAACTACAAAGCCCTCTTCCTTCGACCCGGCGAGGTGCCGCCCGTTGTGCGCGTGTTCACCTCCGAGGACGCGAAGAACCCCGCCGAGCAACGCACGCTCATTCGCGGCAAGGGCGAGAGCCCCGAAGAGTTCTGGGACCGCACGCAGCAGGCGTGCCAACAGGCCTCGCTGCTCTGCGGCTTCTCCCGTTGGGTGTTCTTCGAGTGCGTCTACGACCCGCCCAGCGCGGAGGAGTACCCGAACTACTACGACGATGAACGGGCCAACACGATCAAGAGCCTGCGGCGCATCCTCGCCAACGACCGGGAGCCGGCCGAGGTGCAGATTGCGGCCGTGAAGCTGCTCAACAGGGTTCAGGGGCTGGTCCCGGCCACCGGCGCGGAGTGACCACGCATGCCGCGCCTCGTCACCAGTTCCCGCATCGTCAGCCGTGCCGCCGCGCGCAAGGCCGAGCGGCCCCGTGTGGGCGTCATGATCATGCCCGTTGTCTCGCTCGATGAATGGGAAGCCGACGCGATGCGCCAGCAAGCCGAACTCCTGGCCGACTCCCTGGCCGACTTGGAGCGAGGTGTGGCCAATGCCGGCGGCATGTCGCCCGAGCTGGCGGCGGAGGCAGAGCGCAACGGGGCGGCGCTGACCACGGGCTACAGCCTGACGACCGGAGAACGTCACCTGATGGTCAACACGCCGACCGGCCCGACCCGCTTCCTCCCGGTGACGCGATGAAAGACCGGCGGCTAGACCTCGTCCGGCAGGAACTGGCCGACACCGCGCTGGTGCTGGAGGGCCTGTCCTGCCGGCTGCTCAACATGGGCTACAAGGACACGGCGGCGGACCTGCGCCTACAGGCCGTCAAGGCCGCGCGCCTCTGCGTGCGCCTGCACCGGGGCGACCCGGACAAGCACCTGACGACGGGCCTGCTGGCGCTCGTCATGGACCCACCGGACAGCGCGTAGCCCCCGGAAGCCAAGGCAGGGCGATTAGCGAACCGTGCGCCTCCTGCCCAGGCTGTACCGCCAAGCACAACGGGCGCAGCCGGTGCGGGCTACGTGGTGTCGGCCTCCCCGATGACCTCAAGTGCGTGAACCGGCCGGAGCCCGCCGCGTGCGGGCTTCGTTATGACCACAGGATGCCCTGTCCACTGCGCGTGCCCAGGGCCAAGGTGACCAGCGCCGCTCTGCTGTCAGCACGCTGCACGTCCCGGCCGCAAATGGTCACTACAAAGCCGGCGACGCGCCAATTACGGCAGCCGTTGCGCGAATCCGTAAACCTGATACGATTCGACTCAATCCTCACAAGGAGCCGTAATGGAAGACGCTGAACCCGTAATCGATCAGGCAACAGTCGCCAAGTTGGTGACGCCGAAGCCTCGGTCGGAAGTCGCCTTCCCCTACTTCAGCCTCGACAAATCGATTGAGGTGCCAAAGGTTATCCACGATCGAGCGGGCGGTCGCTGCGGACGCGGCCAACTGGCGGGGCTGCTCGGCTACTCCGGCGTGAAGAACGGCGGCTTCTTGACGCGCATTTCGGCGGCGAAGATGTTCGGTCTCATCGAGGAGAACGGCGATGTGATCACCCTTACCGATAGGGCCCGAAAGATCCTTTCGCCAGTCCGTGCGAGCGACGCCGAGCAGGCCCGTCTGGACGCCTTCATGGCCGTCGAGCTTTACCGAAAGGTTTTCGACGACTTCGACGGCCACACCCTGCCTTCCAGTGATGGGCTCAGCAACCTCTTCCTGACTCAGTACAAGATTGTCCCCAACCAGGTAGCCCCAGCGCTGCGCAACCTGATGGACTCAGCCGAAACCGCCGGGCTCTTCAAGGTCAGCGGCAATCGAACAAAACTAATTCGACCGATCATCCGTAACGATGGGCCTCCTGCACAGACTGTCCAGCCGGAACCCGCTTCAGTTGAGGATGACGCCACGCCCGACGAGGTCAGCGCGCGGGGCCAACGTAACGGCGGCCGTAACGGCAGCAATGGCGCACCGTCGGGGCCTGACCTTAGCGGAGTTCACCCCGCACTGGCGGGCCTCATTCAGAACCTGCCACCAGTTGGCTCGACTCTTGGCCCCAAGCGTAGGGCCGCTCTGATCGACGCGTTCAAGCACACGATCAACTTCATCTATCCGGAGGAGGAAGACTGACGCAGCCGGGGCGACTGCTGCAGAAAGACGAAGAGGTCAGGGTGACCTGACCTCTTCTGGCAAAAGGCATCTGAACAGGCTCCAGATGACTCTCACGTACGCTTGGGGAAGCCTTGAGATTCTATGGCTGCTTAGCCTTGAGTTTCAAGATCGTGAGTTTGATGTTCGAGCCTTCCTCCACGGAGGTGACCATGTCTCAACAAGACATGTTCGGCCCACCGGGCGAAGACGGTGAAGTCATCTACACGATGACCATCCGCCTCAAGTCCGGGAAGGTGATCCGGCGACCCAACGGTCGTCCGTTTCGCATCGTCGTCCGTCGCAAGCGCAAGCAGTAAGCGCGCGTGACGGATAGGCCGGCGCCGCGAGGCGCCGGCATCTCGAACCATCAACTTGCGAGTTCACATGGCATCCAACAGCAAGCTGCCGCCAGGCACCAAAGCGCCCGCATCCGGGCAGTACCGCAACAACACGACCCGCACGGAGGTCACGGTCGTACGTGGTGAGCCACTCCCCCCGACCCCCAAGTCGGGCCAGACCTACACCATTGCCGACAAGACGAAGCACAAGCGCTGAGCGCGTAGCTTCTTGACGAACAAGCCCGGCCTTCGTGCCGGGCTGCTTGCTTTTGGTAGGCCGGGCGGGGCTCGAACCCGCGACCGAGCGATTATGAGTCGCGCGCTCTAACCAACTGAGCTACCGGCCCACTGAAGCAACCCGCCATTCTGCCCGCTGCCCAGGGCTACCCGGTTTGCGGACAGCCTGCGGACAACGGCACCAAGGGCCGGCCCCGCCACATAGGGCAGAAGCACAGGTTTATGAGTCCTCTGCTCTAACCAACTGAGCTAACGGCCCCCGAAGACGCCGCATTCTAGGCGGCCACGGCCACGCAGCCACTGGCCGGCGCCCGGTGCTGGGACCACGTTCGCTCGGCCGAGCCCCGCGTGGCTGCCGCAGGAACGCGCCGCGCGCGAGTAACCTGTCACGCCCTCGCATGCACGGGGATGCGGCATCGCCGCGCCGGGCCGATATGCTGGCCAGGCCGTTCAGTCGCGCGGGCACCCGGCACACGCGCGTGGCCGTTGTACCCGTGCGCGGTCCGCGCACCTCCACTCGCCAGTCCCACCGCCATGACCACCACCTGCAACGCCCTGCCCGTTCAGCACGCGGCCCCCTTCGCCCCAATCACCCGCACGCGCTGGCTCAGCCGCTGGATGTCCGCCCTTTGGTGCATGCTGGCGCTGCTTCTGGGCGGCGCCGTGGCCACGCCGGCTGCGGCGGCCGGGCCCAACGGACTGTGGACCACGGGGAACGGCGACTACATGATGGTGCTGCAGGATGCCACCAGCGGCACGACCTTTGCGCTGCAGGTGAGCCCCACGCTCGAGTCGATGCGCATCTGGAGCGGGCCGGGTTCGGCCAGCACCGTGTCCCTCGCCGGGCTGCTGCAGCCGGCCGATACGCTGCAAGCCACGCTGAGCGGCAACGCCATGAGCGGCACGCTCACAGTGGGCGGACAGGCGCAGGCGTTCTCGGCACAACTGGCGCTGGCCTGGGTGTCCAGCGAACACGCAGGCATCTGGCAACGCTCGGTGTCGACCAATGCCTACATGCTGTTTGCGCTGCTGGACACCGGCACCGCGCGCCTGGGCGTGCAGATCGACGTGACGCTGCGTCCCGACGGTGGCGTGGACTACGACATCTACACGGGCACGCTGACCCAATCGGTGTTCAACGGCCTGTCGATCGTGGGCACCGGCGTGCGCTCGCGCCTCGACTTCGGCGACGGCACGCTGCAAGGCAGCTACACGACCGCGGCACGCCCGCCCGTGGTGACGTCGTTCACCGCCACTCAGATCGTGCGCACGGCGCCGTGAGGCGGGCACAGCGGCAGCGCAGCCGCACAATCGGGCGCATTGCCACTGTCCATGCCCGCTGCGGCGGGCTCGAGCACCATGCGCCTGCCCCTGCTTGCCCTGCGCGCGGCCGCGATCCTTGCGCCGCTGTCGATGCTGCCCGCCTGCGCCGAGCCCATCGGTGAGGTGGACACCGCGTTCAAGCTCATCGGCCCGGACCACAAGATCGTGGTCGAGGCCTACGACGACCCCGGCGTCGTGGGCGTCACCTGCTACGTCTCGCGCGCCAAGACCGGCGGCATCAAGGGTGCGCTCGGCCTGGCGGAGGACAAGGCAGAGGCCTCGATCGCCTGCCGCCAGGTGGGGCCGATCTCGTTTCCGAAGCCGCTGCGGCAGCAGGAAGAAGTGTTCAGCGAGCGCATCAGCCTGGTCTTCAAGCGTTTGCGCATCGTGCGCATGGTCGATGCCAAGCGCAATTCGCTGGCCTACCTGACGTATTCGGACCGGCTGATCGACGGTTCGCCACAAAACGCGATCACGGCGGTGGCAGTGGACCGTGACACGCCCATACCCGTGAAGTGAAGCTGCAGCACCCCGCCGGCGCGATCTACTTGACGGACAAGGCGTGCCCGACCAGTCGCGAGGTGATGTCCACGAGCTGGATCATGCGGTCATAGGGCATGCGGGTCGGGCCGATCACGCCCAGCGTGCCCACCACGCGGCCATCGACCTCGTATGGAGCGGTCACCACCGAAAGTTCCTCGTAGGGAACGACGCCCGACTCGCCCCCGATGTAGATGCGCACGCCCTCGGCGCGGCTGGAGTTTTCGAGCAGACGCATCAGCTCGGTCTTGCGCTCGAACAGGTCGAACATCTTGCGCAATGCACCCATGTCGTTGCCGAAGTCCTGCACGCCCAGCAGGTTGCGCTCGCCCGACACCACCACCTGTTCGCCGGTGCGTTCGCCCAGCATGTCGCCATCGGCCCGCACCGCGGCCTTCATCAGCAGGCCGATCTCATCGCGCAGGCTGTCGACCTCGGTGCGCAGGCGCTCGCGCACGTCGTCCAGGCCCAGCCCGGCGTACTGGCTGTTGAGCAGGGTCGTCGCCTCGACCAGCTCGCCCTGTGTGTAGTCGCGCGCCGTGAAGATCACCCGGTTCTGCACGTCGCCGTCGCTGGACACCAGGATCACCAGCACCCGCCGCTCGGCCAGCCGCAGGAACTCGATCTGGTGGAACACCGCCGCCCGCCGCGGCGCCGTGACCACGCCAACGAAGTGCGACAGGTTGGACAGCAGCTGTGCCGCCTGCGCAATGACACGTTGCGGCTGGTCGGGCTGCAACTGCTCGCGCACGCCCGCCATTTCGGGTGGTGGCTGGTGGATATCCAGTGGGCGCGCGGTGAGCATGGTGTCGACGAACACGCGGTAGCCACGCGGCGTCGGGATGCGCCCGGCCGAGGTATGGGGGCTGGCGATCAAGCCGAGGTCTTCGAGGTCGGCCATCACGTTGCGGATGGTGGCCGGCGAGAGCTCCAGACCCGAGGCCCGGGAGAGCGTGCGCGAGCCCACCGGCTGACCGTCGGCGATGTAGCGCTCCACTAGCGCCTTGAGCAGGGTGCGGGCTCGCTCGTCCATGCCGGCAACCATTGTACGAAGTCGCGGTGCCGGGCCCAGCGCGCCACACAGCACCGTCATGGGCGCTGTGGTTAAATCCATCGCACTTCTCCTGCCCCCTCATGGCCCGACGTTTTCACCACGCCGCGCTGGTCGGCAAGTACCAGGCCGACGGTATCCGACCGGTGCTGGAAGAGATCGCGCATTTTCTGGTGCGCCAGGGCCTCGAGGTCTCGTTCGAGAACCAGACGGCCATGGCCACCGGCGTGACCGACTTCGACGCCCTCGACTTCGACGCCATCGGTGCGCGCTGCGACCTGGCCGTGGTGGTGGGCGGTGACGGAACCATGCTCGGCTTCGCGCGCGAAGTGGCATGCCACGGCCTGCCGCTGGTGGGCATCAACCAGGGGCGGCTGGGCTTCATCACCGACGTTCCCATCGGCCAGTTTCGGGAGGCGCTGGCGCCGATGATCGCCGGCGATTTCGAGGAAGAGCATCGCACCATGCTCGAAGGCGAGGTCTGGCGCGATGGGCACTGCATCTTCCAGGGCCTGTCGATGAACGACGTGGTGGTCAACCGTGGCGCCACCGCCGGCATGGTGGAGCTGCGGGTGGACATCGGCCAGGAGTTCATGGCCAACATCCGCGCCGACGGTCTGATCCTGGCCTCGCCCACCGGCTCGACTGCGTATTCGCTGTCGGCCGGCGGGCCCATCGTGCACCCGGCAATCGCCGGATGGGTGATGGTTCCCATCGCGTCGCACACGCTGTCCAACCGCCCCATCGTGCTGCCAGACAGCGCCGAGGTGCGCATCACGGTGGTGGCCGGCCGCGATGCCTCGGTCAACTTCGACATGCAGCGCCTGGCCAGCCTGCTGCACGGCGACGAAATCCGCATGCAGCGTTCGGCGCACAAGGTGCGCTTCCTGCATCCGCGCGGCTGGAGCTACTACGCCACCCTGCGGCGCAAGCTGCGCTGGTACGAGGGCGTGGTGTGAGCCGACCGTCGCCGGCTCCAACCCCTGCCTGACCGCGCCCGCCATGCTGCGCCGCCTGATCCTGCGCGACTTCGTCATCGTGCCCAGCCTCGAGCTGGAGTTCCATCCGGGCTTCTCGGTGCTCACCGGCGAAACCGGCGCAGGCAAGTCCATCCTGGTCGATGCGCTGCAGCTGGCGCTGGGCGGGCGCGGCGAAGCCGCTGTCGTGCGCGAGGGCGCGGCACGCACCGAGATCAGTGCCGAGTTCGATTGCCCGCCGGCAGCGCGGCCCTGGCTCGACGAAGCCGGCTTCGAGACCGCCGACAGCCTGCTGCTGCGCCGCAGCGTGAACGAGGCCACGGCGCCGCGCTGGCTGGTTTTGGCCACGCGGCAGATCTCCGCCCGCCCGGCCTATGCGGTGGTGCAGGTCAGCAGCCTGGCCGTGGGCCTGCTGGCGCTGGTGCTGCTGGTGCTGCTGCGCACCGACCTGATCGACAGCTGGCGCCAGGCCACCCCGCCCGATGCGCCCAACCGCTTTGTCATCAACATCCAGCCCGACCAGGAGCGCGCCTTCCAGCAAACCCTGCAGGACGCGGGTGTGCGCCGGTACGACTGGTATCCCATGATCCGGGGCCGCCTGGTGGCCGTGAACGGCCAGCCCATCGCGCCCGAGAGCTACACCGAAGACCGTGCCCGGCGCCTGGTCGAGCGGGAATTCAACCTGTCGAACGCCGCCGAGCAGCCCCCGCACAACGAGGTGGTGGCCGGCCGCTGGACGCCGGGCGAACAGGGCGCCGCCAGCGTGGAAGAAGGCCTGGCCAAAACCCTGGGCCTGAAACTGGGCGACACCCTGCGTTTTGACATGGCGGGCGTGCTGCACGAGGTACGCATCACCTCGCTGCGCAAGGTGGACTGGGGCTCGATGCACGCCAACTTCTTCGTCATGTTCCCGGTGGACCACTTGGAAAACGTGGCAGTGACCTACCTTGCCGCGTATCGCGCTCCGACGACGGCGGGTTTTGACAACGCCCTGGTGCGCCAGTACCCCAACGTCACCAACGTGGACATGGCGGCCACGCTGGCACAGGTGCAGCGCGTGCTGGACCAGGTGGTGCGTGCCGTGGAATTTTTGTTTGGCTTCACCCTGGCTGCTGGTTTGGTGGTGCTGTTTGCTGCCGTGACGGCCACGCGCGAAGAGCGCGCCCGCGAGTACGCCATCATGCGCGCCCTGGGCGCCCGCGCCAGCCTGTTGCGCGACGTGCAGCGCGCCGAA
>JABWBN010000110.1 GCA_013360485.1 Burkholderiaceae bacterium
CTCGAGGTGCTCGTCCAGGAAGCGCTCGATCTCCTTGCGGAGCTCCGCCTCCGTCTTCTCGTCGAACTTCGGCGACTCGGCGCGCGGCTCGAAGATCGATCGCGGGCTTCGAGCCCATCGAACCTGCACTGGCTGCCGCCTCACCGGTCGCTGCCGCCGACGAGCCGCCGGGCGCGTTGATGATGTACACGTCGGGCACCACCGGCGCGCCGAAAGGCGTGATCCGGCCCCTGCTGCCCCCGGAATGGCGCGGCACGCCGCCGTTCGCGGCCGACCTCATCACGCTGTTCGGGATCGGCGGCAGCGACGTGCGTTACCTGTCGACCGCGCCGCTGTACCACGCGGCACCGCTGCGCACCGCGTTGGCGGTCACCGCCGGGGGCGGCACGGTGCACGTCATGGATCGCTTCGATGCCGCGACGGCGCTGGACCTGCTCGAGGCCGAGGCCATCACGCACAGTCAGTGGGTGCCGGCGATGTTCCAGCGCCTCCTGGCCCTGCCGGACGAGCGGCGCCAACGCTTCAGTGCACCGGCGCACCGCACCGCCATCCATGGCGCAGCGCCCTGCACCGTCGCGTTGAAACAGGCGATGATCGATTGGTGGGGGCCGATCCTGCTGGAGTACTACTCGGGCAGCGAGGGCGTCGGGCTGACGCTGATCGACTCGCACGAGGCACTGGCCCATCCGGGCTCGGTGGGCCGCGTGCGGAAGGGGCGGCTGCACATCGTCGACGACGACGGCCGGGAAAAGCCGATCGGCGAGACCGGGCTCGTCTGCTTCTCCGGCGTGGCGCCCTTCGCTTATCACCGCGCACCGGAGAAAACCGCGACGCGCACCCTTCCGGGCGGGCTGCAGACCTTCGGCGACCTCGGGCATGTGGACGCCGACGGCTGGTTGTTCCTCACCGACCGGCAGGACGACATGATCATCTCCGGCGGCGTGAACGTGTACCCGCAGGAGATCGAGGCCGTGATCGGCGCTGTCGACGGCGTGTGGGAGTGCGCCGTCGCCGGCATCGACGACGCGCAGTTCGGCGAACGACCGGTGGCCTTCGTCGTGCCGCGCCGCGGCGCCGACACCGCGGCGCTGCGCGAGGCAATCCAGCAAGCCGTCGATGAACAGCTGGGGCGGATCAAGCGCCCGGATGCGCTGCATTTCGTCGACGTTCTGCCGCGCTCGCCCATCGGAAAGCTGCTGCGCCGACATCTTCATTCGCTTGTATCCAGGGACTCGCCGGCATGAGGATCGAAGTTGAATGGCCGCGTCCGGCGGCCACCAACATCCACCGTTGCCTACCTTCGGTCTTGGTCCCGCCCCGGGAGCATGAGGAAGCGATGAGTGAACTCGAGACGACGAAGGCCACATGCGTTGACGCCCATGACGCAAGGCGTGGACCTGCTCGCGCTTCATGAGGGTCAGCGCATCGTCTGCACGGTGACTCGCAAGCTTTCACGAGTCCTCAGAACGTGTGAGCGAACCTCGCCCCTGACCCGTTGAGCCGCGCATGAGCGCTGCGACGGGTGGAAGCGAGGGTGAACAGGCCCAACAGGGTCTGTTCGGTCAAGGGCAACTGCCGCAAGGCGCCCAGCGCGTTCAGCGCGCACAAGTCGGCGGACCACCGCGGGTGATGTCGCCGCAGCGCAACCAAGTGGAGTTGCGCCCGGTCGATCTGGAGTCCATCTGGACTGCCAGCGCATCGGACATCCTGGCCAAGGTCACCCGCGCCAAAGCCGCCCTCGGTACCGTGGCCAGATAAGTACAGAACAGAGTGGCGCACCACAGGTAGCGCACCCTGAGCGAAACGAGGGGCTGCGCAGCCATGACCTGTAGCGCCCAGGCATGTTGCGTAGTCGAGACACGGTCGTAGAAGCACTTGCCGCCAGGGTCTGGCATGACCGGAACCGAGCGGGCATCATGGGGCAAGGTTACTTGGGCGCGCGTATGTCAACGGCGGTCGAATCTCTCAGCTTCACAGTGCGCCCCGTCATTTCGCATGGCGACTTGGTGCGGGCCTGCCGAGTGCGAGCGCTGGCGTACGGGGCGAAGAGCCCACACCTGCGCGAGAGCATGCTAGAGCCCGATTCTGTGGATGCCTTGCCCACTACCACGACCTACCTGTGCGAAGACAAGTTCTCGGGTCAGGCAATGGGGACGATGCGTGTGCAGGTTTCGGGTCCACAGCTCAGCCCCCTATCGATCGATGGCGTAGTGCCGCCATTGCGCGAGTTTCAGACAGCGTATCGAGCGGAGATCACCAGGCTGGCGGCGCCCGTGGGGGCCGATCCCTTTGTGCGGCTTGCGCTGTGGAAGGCCGGGTTCATGCACTGCCGCAGCCACCACGTGCGGCTGCTCATGCTTGCGGTGCGCAAGCCGGCGCTGATCAAGGCGTACACCAAGATGGGCGCCAAGGATGTGTGCGGGGAACTGCCGATTCCATATGCGGGCAACCTGCCTCATCGCGTCATGGGCCTGTTCCTGGATGACATCGAGTCCGAGTGGCGCATGGCGCAGCATCCGTTGCTGAAGTTCATGGTGGAGACCGCGCACCCCGACATCGCGCAATGGGAGCCGAAGTCAATGAATGCAGGCGCGGCCGTAGCCGCCCAAGCCAGGGTCGTCGGAATCCTCGAGCGCGCAGGCAAGTTCGTATAGCGGGTGATCTTGCGACTGCAGCCTGTAGCGCTCTTGAACGGCGTGGATGGCCTGCAAGAGATCATGTGCCGCAAACGGCTTGACCAGCAGGCCGTCCATGCCAGCCTCTATGTACTCCGCCTGGTCCTCGGCGCCGTAGTTGGCCGTCAGCGCGATGATGGGCACCCGCGCCATGCGCAACTCACCTTCGAGACGGCGGATCTCGCGCACTGCCTGCGGCCCGTCCATCAGCGGCATTCGAGAGTCCATCAGCACAAGGTCTGGACGGCTGGCGCCTAGCGCCCGCTCAACGGCCTCGCGGCCGTCGCGAGCTCGGACAGTGCGCATGCCGGCACGATCCAGGTGCGCTTCAGCGATCAACGCATTGACCTCGTTGTCTTCGACGAGAAGCACCGTCAGCCCCTCCTTGATCTTGATCGGGGCAGGCGCCTCTTCGGCGGTGGCTGCGGGCGGCGCATCCGTTCGCATCAGGCGAGCCGTGAAGGAGAACCGCGATCCCACCCCGGGCGCACTAGACACGGTGATGTTGCCCTCCATCGCCTCGGCGAGTTGTCGAGAGATCCACAATCCAAGCCCGCTGCCTTCTGCGGGGCGCGCCGCCGTCGCGCGTGTCTGCCGGAACGCGTCGAAGACGAACGGCAAGTCTTCGGCGGGGATGCCCGAGCCAGTGTCCACTGCATCGAACCGGAAGAGACCATCAGACTCCGTCACAGAAAGGCTGACCAAGCCGCGCTTGGTGAACTTGATCGCGTTGCCCAGTAGGTTGTGCAGGACCTGGCGCAGCCGTGCTGCATCGGCATTGACCCAGGTAGGTTGAGCGATCTGAATCCGGGTGCTGAAGGCGATGCCTTTGGACTCCGCACGAAGTGCGTACAGGTCGGCGAGAGTGCGCAGTTCCTTCGTCAGGTCGAACGGGGCCAACTGAAGCACCAGCTTGCCGGCGTCGACTCGCGACATGTCCAGCAATGCGCCGATCAACTCGAGCAGGTGCTCGGCGCTGGCCTTGACCAGCGAGAGTTTCTTCGCCGAGTCCGCGTCGGGGGACTTCTTGAGAACCAACTCGGTCAGGCCCAGGACGCCGTGCAGCGGTGTACGCAGTTCATGGCTCATGGTGCCCAGGAACATGGCCTTGACCGCGCTTTGCCTCTGGACCTCGGCCAACGCCTCGCGCAGGTCCGCCGATGCCTTCGAGGCGAGTTGCAGGGCGGCGGAGCGCTCTGTCAACGCCTCGCGCAGCCGCTCCTGAGCGACGAATTCACTTGATATGCGCCGCTCGGAGGCGAAGGCGGTGACCATCGCCTGGACAAGAACCAGGACGGCACCGCCGGCAGCTGCGAGGCCGAATACATCGCCACGGGCCGCGAGCGCCAAGCTCGTCGGAAACATGATCGGGACTACGAAGGCGGCGGCAGCCGCGCGCTGGACTTGCAGGCCGAAGGTCGCCAGCATGGCTACGCAGGACAAAGCCCCCAGCATGACACCGGTGGCGCCGTCGCTTTGCCAGCTCACGCTCCACAAGCCGAGTACGCCCCATACGGCGCCGTCGAGCATCAGCAGCCGAATCAAGCGCCTGTTGATCTCGGGAAAGCGCGACTGCGGCAGCGACTTGCGTCGCCACTGCACGCCAAGAACGAACCGCGGCAGGGCGCTACCGACCTTCAGGCCGAACCAGGCGGCTGCCGCCAGTGCGCCAACTGTCGGGGCCAGGTACACCGCGATCGCGAGCGCGGCGAACGTCGAGATGACGCTCGCGGTAGACGTATGGGCCAGCAACGCGCTGGTCTGGGCGATCTGTAACCTCTCAGCCAGCCCATCGGGCGGCGTACAGACCGGCGCCACGACCTGCGCGGGTACGGCTGCCGCATGATCTCTTGGCTGTTGCAAGCTGGGCACGTCCGCTAGGTGACGTTGCGGTGGAAGCGGGACTTACTGGACGACGGACAGTGGGCGGCGCCGGCCGCGACGGGCAACGCGCGACCCGGCTGTGCCGACGGTGGCCGCGTGCACCCGTCACGCAGCGCGGCGTGTCACCAAGCGTCACTATCGGACGGCCCGCATCTGGGCGGTGTGTATCACTGCGCACCGAGTGATTGCGCAGGGGCTGCGTACGCAGGGGCGCCGCCAACTTCGTGCGCAAATACCGTTGGTGCACGGCGTCCAACACGAGCAACCAGCAACGCGCCGGGCCGCTGGTCCGAAGCGAGCCGCGAGACGGCATCGCCTGGGAACTGCGCGACGAGCGCTTCGGCGGTCGGCCACTGGATGTGTCCTTCGCTGGCAGTCTGCGTCCTGATCAGGACGCCGCCGCTGCTGCGATGCTGCACTTCGATGCCGGCGTGCTGTGCGCGCAGATGCGACGCTCGGCCGCGTCGTCGCCGCGGGCGGCTCGGTCGTCGAGGCGAAGGTCGCGATCCCGGCCGTCGGCTGGTCTGCGACCTGTGCCGAGCCCGGTGGCTTGAAGTTCGGGCTCATCCAGGCCGACGCGGGCGCGTCGCCGTCAGGCGCGGGTTGATGCTGTACGCGCAGCGCCCGCCCGCGGGCCAGCTGCCGGCAATCATTCACGATGGCATGATCAACGCTTAGCTCGTTGATTAGGCCACTCATCAGGCCGTTCTTTAGGCTCCTCGTCAGGCCGCCCGCACGCCATGCCCACCGCCGCCCCGCTCCCGCCCGCCCGGCTCGCCCCGCTCGTGGTCCCGTTCATCGCCCCGTTCATCGCCCCGTTCATCGCATTGCTCGGCGCGCTCCTCGTCTTCGCGGCCGCGCCGGCCGCGGCGCAGACAAAAGGCAAGGTGATGGCCGGGCTCGTCAACAAGCCCTTCTCTGCGACGCGCGAGAAGCTGCTCGCCGATGGCTGGGCGCCGGTCGAGACGAACCTGACGACAGCGCGCGGCGCGCCCGAGCGCGAGCGTGGCGAGGCAGGCAAGTTCCTCACCGCCGGCTACAACGAGATCGAGCGCTGCACCGGCGGCAAGCGCAACTACTGCTTCCTCAACTACAAGCGCGGCAACACGTGCCTGCGCGTGCGCACGCTCGGCACGCTCGACCTGCCGGCAAGCGACCCGAAGGTGCATGGCGCCGGCGACGCCTGTCCGTCGAAGCAGAAGGCGCGGCGCTGAAGTACGCGTGCGGCCGCAGGCCATGAAGGTGGCGCGTTAGGCCGCATGGGCGCCGTCCGGCTCGCCGCCATCGCCACGGCGCTGCTGTTCGCCGCCATCGCCGCGTACCTGGCTGCGAATTCGTTGCCGTTGCGAATCTGCCCCGGCGAGGTGCCGGCAGCGGTCGATCTGCGCAATGCTGCACAGCTCGAGTACGGCGCGGATCGGCTCCCTGACGATGGCGGCACGCTCGTGACGGGCTGCCTGGCGGCGCTGGCTGAGGAGGGGGTGGTGGTGCTGGCTTCCGGCACCCGGCAGGTGGCCGCGGATGCGTTTCTCGCTGCGACGCACATCGTCATCGTCGAATCCGGCCAGTTGCTCGACGGCATAGACGATCTCTGGCCAGTGCTGCGGCAGGGGCCGCTGCCACGTTCCCTGCACCTGATCCGTGGTCCGTCGCGAACCGCCGACCTCGGGGTGCCCAGTCGCCTCGGCGCCCATGGTCCGCTACGCGTGCATGTGATCCTGGTTGAACCGGCTTATGTCGAATGCGCTGATCCGGGTGATACCTGACGTTGCTTTTTTTTCTGTGGCGGAATAATTTTGGCTTGCGGCACCGCACTTGGGGGCGGCATGCAGGCGGCGAAATCGCCAAGCCATAACGACAAAACAACTGCGGTGAACGACATGAAGTTTTTCAATCAGACCCTGCTGCTGGCGGCGTTGTCGGCAGCACCGCTGCTGGCAGGAGCGACGACCACCAGCTGTGGCCCCGATATCTGCTACGAGTACGATGAGACCCAGGCAGCGGTCGCCTGGTTCGGCATGCCGGTGCGCGTCGGCAATGAAATGCAGTTCCTGCCTGCGGAGTTCTACGCGCTGTCCGAGAACGGCGCCGGGCTCAGCTCGCAAACCGCAACCTTCGTCTTCGACCGCGTGTACACGCTGAGTGGCGTAGAGATCCTCGGCCTGTCGGTGGAAGAAAGCGGGGATTACGAAATCGTCGGCAACGGGTCCGTGAGCGCCCAGCTCGACCTGACGGTGGACAGCAACCTGCTGGGTTCGGACAGCACCAGCACCTCGGCGCTGTTCTCGGCGTCGACCGATTCGGGTGGCCCGGACCTCTGGGGTACCACGGCGTCCGTCTGGCCATCCGCGGCCTTCGTCGGGCTGGCCACCGATCTCAAGGTCGCCATCGCCAATACGCTGACGGCCAACACCACGGCCACGGGGCAGTACGCGCTGATCCAGAAGAAGTTCACCATGGAGGTCCAGTGGCTGCCGGGTACGACGGTGGTGCCGGTGCCGGCGGCGGCCTGGCTGCTGGGTTCGGGCGTCGGGATCCTGGGCATCCTGCGGCGTCGTTCGCGACAGGCTGGCGCCTTATGTTAAGGCGGTCACGGCGACTGTTCTGAGGGGACAATTCAGCCGTTTACAAGATCTGGCATTGCGAATATCTTGGCCAGACGAGGGTCACGGGTCCTGCCGGGAACAGCGGCATCGACCCGGAAGAAAAACGACGCGACAAGACACGATACAGGCGGGGAACACATCGTGAACATGAAGCAACTCCTGACGCTGGCGATGACAGCGGGCGCGCTCGGTGCCGTGATGCCGGCCAGTGCGGCGCTCGTGACGGACTGCCCGATCACAGCCATCGTCTGCTACGAGTACGACAACGCCCAGGCTGCCGTGGCCCTGACCGGCCTGCCGACGCGCGTCGGCGACGATATGCAGTTCACGCCGGCGAGTTTCCTCGCACTGTCCAACGGCGCCGGCTTCGTCACTGCTGGCCCCGCGAACTTCGTCTTCAGCCGCGTCTGGACGCCGGGCGGGCAGGAGATCGTTTCGTTGACGGTCAACGAGGAGTTCGACTACGAGATCGTCAACGGCGGTGATGTGCGTGCCACGCTCTACATGCAGGCACGCAGCAACCTGGTGTCCAGCGACAGCCTGAGCAACATCTGGAGCCTGCCCATCGCCGGTGACTCCGGCGGCCCGCAGATCGCCAACCTCAGCGGCTCGCTGTTGACCGCCGCCAGCTTCGCCCAGGCGGCAAACGACATGCGGGTCACCATCCAGGACACGCTGCGCGCCAATGCCGGCGCTGGCCAGCTGGCCTGGATCCAGAAGAAGTTCACGCTGGTGACCGAGACCGTCGTGCCGGTGCCCGCTGCCGTCTGGCTGCTGGGCTCGGGCCTGGGCCTCCTCGGCATGGCCAGGCGCCGCCAGTCGCTCAACTGAGGCCGGCGAACAGCTTCCGGCAAACCTCCACAGGGCCCGCCTCCAAGGCGGGCCCTGTTTTTTTGTGCGCCCGGGAGGTTGGCGCCAGCGCGACGGCTGATCTGGACCCGGGTCTCACTTCCGATAATGGATCAGTGGGTTATGGAAACTTTCGGTAGGTTCTCCGAGGATCTGTCTGTAGTCTTGCGCGCAACAAGCAACACGCGGGTCCGGCTGCCCCCTGCAGCCCGAAACCCGCTCCAGACCACGGTTCCAACGGAGTTCCATCGCCGATGCGCAGCCTGCCCATCCTCGCCGCCCATTCCATCCGCATTCTGGCCCCGCGAGGTCTCTGCGGCCTGCTGGCGGCCTGGCTGCTGCTGGCCAGCGGCACGGCGACGGCCACGACCATCGACTTCCGTGCAGCGGGCGGCAGCGGGGGCTACGGCAACAGCCTGGTCTTCAGTAGCGGTGGCATCAGCGTCACCGCGAGCGCCTGGGCCGAGACCGGCGCGGCCCTGCCCGCCAGCCCGGGCTATTTCGCGTTCCAGACGGCGGAGATCCACAGCTGGGGAACCGGCCTTGGCATCTGCAACCGCAGCGAGGGCCTTGCCAGCGCCGGTTGCAGCAGTGACGAACATGAAGTCGACAGCGCCGGCCGCGATGACCTGCTGGTGCTGGTGTTCAGCCAGCGAGTGAACTTCCTCGGCCTGACCGTCGATCCCTGGGATGGCCCCGGCAGCGACCCCAATGACCGCGATATCGTCTACCGGATCGGCGACCTGCCGGGCGGAGTGCCGGACCTGTCATCGCATGGCTTCGCCACCTTGGGTGACATCGCCGGCATGGGTGGCGAACAGTTGAGTGCGGCGCTGTCAGCCTATAGTCCGCTGACCCATGCGCTCACGGGTACGGGCAACGTGCTGTTCCTGGGCGGCAACCACCACGACCGGTCCTGCAGCAGCCGCAACGTCAGTGCCGACAGCGAGTGCGAGGCTTACAAGGTCCGCGGCATTGCCTTTACCCTGGCACCCGCTGTTGTACCGCTGCCGGCCAGTTTCTGGCTGCTGGCAACGGGCCTCGGCGTGCTCGCCCTGGTCCGCCGTCAGTCCCGCTGGTAGCCCGCCGGACCAGTGAGCGAGGCGTCGGGCTTGCCGGGCTCGATGCCCCAGCGCGCGGCAAGGTCCTTCAGCTCACGCCGCGTTACGGCCCGGCGCCCGGCCAGAGCGGCCGCCGCCGCATGGGCGATGTAGGCGGCGCTGACCTCGAAGTGCCGGCGCAGCTCCTCGCGTGATTCACTGAGCCCGTAGCCATCGGTGCCGAGCACCGTGTACGGGCCCGGGACCCAGCGGGCGATGGAGAGCGGCAGCGCCTTCATGTGGTCGCTGGCGGCGACGAACACGCCCTGTTCATCCTCCAGCAGGGCCTGGACCCAGGGCTTGCCGTCATGGCCGAGGCGCTGTTCGCGCTCCACGCGCAGCGCTTCGCGGCTCAGTTCGTTATAGCTGGTGACGCTCCAGACATCGGTGGCGATACCGGCGCCCTCCAGCAGCCCGGCCGCTTCCAGCACCTCGGTCATGATCGCACCGCTGCCGAACAGATGCGCCTTGCGGCCGCGGGTGACGCCGAGGCTGGACCTGCGGAAGCAGTACATGCCGCGCACGATGCCGTCGGCTGCGGCCGCCGGCACCGGCGGCATGGCGTAGTTCTGGTTGTAAAGGCTGATGTAGTAGATGAGGTCTTCCTGCTTCCCGTACATGCGGTCGATGCCGTCGCGCACGATGATCGCCAGTTCGCCGGCGAAGGCCGGGTCGTAGCTGCGGATGCTCGGGACGGTGTTGGCGATGACCTGCGAGTGGCCGTCCTGGTGCTGGGGCCCTTCGCCGTTGAGCGTGGTGCGCCCGGAGGTTCCACCCAGCAGGAAGCCGCGGCAGAGCATGTCGCCGGCGCTCCAGATCATGTCGCCGACACGCTGGAAGCCGAAGATCGAGTAGAACACGTAGAACGGGATGGTCGGCACGCCATGCAGCGCATAGGCGGTGCCGGCGGCGATGAAGGAGGCCATGGCGCCGGCCTCGCAGATGCCTTCCTGCAGGATCTGGCCATCGCGGGCCTCGCGATAGGGGCTCAGCGTGCTGCTGTCCACCGGGCGGTACTTCTGGCCCTCGGAGGAGTAGATGCCCGAGCGGCGGAACAGCGCTTCCATGCCGAAGGTGCGTGCCTCGTCGGGCACGATGGGCACGATGTAGCGGCCCAGCCCGGGATCGCCGATCAGCTTGCCGAGCATGCGCACGAAGGCCATGGTCGTCGACAGTGCGCGGTCGCCGGAACCCGCCAGGTGCTCCTCGAAGAAGCCGAGTTCCGGTGCCTGCAGTGACGGGCATTGCACGACGCGCTGTGGCCAGGGACCGCCCAGCGCAGCCCGTCGTTCGCGCAGGTAGCGCATTTCGGGACTGTGCTCCGGCGGCCGGTAGAACTCGGCGCGGGCGGCCGCCGCATCCGCGAGCGGGATGCCGAGGCGGCGGGCGGTCTCGATGCGCTCCTCGGTGGCGAGGTTCTTCTTCTGGTGCACGACATTGGAGCCTTCGTAGCCCTGCATGCCGTAGCCCTTGATGGTCTTGATGAGGATGGCCGTGGGCCGGTCGCTGCTCTGCGCGGCGCGGTGGAAGGCGGCGTGGATCTTGCGCTGGTCGTGGCCACCGCGGCGGATGCAGCGGATCTCCTCGTCGGAGAGCACCGCCATGATCTGCGCGAGGCGCTGGTTGTCCTCGACCCAGTGCTCGCGCACCTCCTGGCCGCTGGAAACCGAGTACATCTGGTAGTCGCCGTCCACCGCGCGTTCCATGCGCGCCTGCAGCACGCCGTCGTCGTCGATGGCGAACAGCGGGTCCCACTCGCCGCTCCAGATCACCTTGATGACGTCCCAGCCGGCACCGCGGAAACTGCGCTCCAGCTCCTGGATGATCTTGCCGTTGCCACGCACCGGGCCGTCGAGGCGCTGCAGGTTGCAGTTCACCACCAGCACCAGGTTGTCGAGGCGTTCGCGTGCGGCGATGTTGATGGTGCCGAGGACTTCGGGCTCGTCGGCCTCGCCATCGCCGACGAATACCCAGACCTTGCCGCCGTTGGCGGGCTTCAGGCCGCGGTTCTCCAGGTACTTGGCGAAGCGCGCCTGGTAGATGCCGCTCGGGGTGGACAGGCCCATGGAAGCGCAGGGGGCCTGCCAGAAGCCCGGCATGTTGCGCGGATGCGGATAGGAGGAGAGCCCGCCGCCGGCCTGCAGCTCGCGGCGGAAGTGCTGCAGCTGCTCGAGGCTGAGCCGGCCCTCGAGGAAGGCGCGGGCATAGATACCGGGTGCGGCATGTGCCTGGATGGTCACCAGGTCGCCGCCGTAGTCTGGGCCGCGGTTGCGGAAGAAGTGGTGCAGGCCGACCTCCAGCATGGTGGCCGTCGAGGCATAGGTGCCGATGTGGCCGCCCACGCCGCTGCCGCTGTCATAGCCCTGCAGCACCATGGCCATGGCGTTCCAGCGCAGGATATTCTCGATGCGCTCCTCGACGGCGATATCGCCCGGGTAGGCCGGCTGCTGCGCCAGCGGTATGGTGTTGCGGTACGGGGTGTTGAGCGTGGCTTCCTCGACGATGACATGCTCGTCGGTGAGGAAATCGCGCAGCGCGCGGAAGATGTGCTTCGCCCGGTCCGGCCCGTCGGCCTGCAGCAGCGACTCCATGGACTCCAGCCACTCGCCGAGTTCCGGGTCCTGGCTGATGATGTCGCCCTGACGCGTGGCCATGCCGTTCGCTCCTCACCGCTCGCCCCGCCACGGGGCCGGAAATGCAACCGCCGGCCAGCATAGCCGGTTTTTGCCGCGTCTTGCCGCTTCCCGCCGCGGCCTGGAGGGACTATCGTGCCGCGACCGGGAGGTGGGACCGAGATGCCAGAGGAAGCAACACGCCTGGCGGCGCGCCGCGAGCTGCTGCGTTTCCTGCTGCAGTCGCCGCTCGCCTGGGCCGCGACGGGGCTGGCGACCGCCGTCC
>JABWBN010000111.1 GCA_013360485.1 Burkholderiaceae bacterium
CGTGGCCAGCGGCAACAGCAGCGTGCCGGCTGCCAACTCGGCCAGTGGCAGCAGCCAGGCCGCCGGATCGACCCACGACTCCGGCAGCAGGCGGTACTGCGCCAGCGCGCCGGCAAAGGCGTCGCGATCGGCGAGCTTCTGTGCCGCTCCCACCAGCAAGACGATGGCCAGCATGGCCGCCGCCAGGTGGGCGTACAGCGGATCGAGCGGCCAGCCCGGCATCAGTGCAGCTCCAGCATGGTGGCCGACTCGGCCACCCCTTCCATGCGGCCGGCGAAGCGCGGTTTTTCGCCGACACTGAACTTGGCAATCGCCATCTTCACCGCGTCGAGCGCGTACAGCGTGGGCCGCGCCGACTGCGTGACCACCATCGCCACAGCGGCATGCCCGGGCAGGCGCGCAACGCGCTTGCGCGATTGCAGATCGAACACCCAGATCTCGTCGGCCGGGTTCTTGTGCGTGCCTTCGGCGCCACCCTTGTGCATGCCGATGTACAGGCGCTGCTGCCCGCGGTGCACAGCGAACAACTGGTAGCCGCCTGGCCGCCACCCGGGCTTGGCATCGGCCTTGCCCAGCAGGCTCCAGGGGGCCTCGATGCGCGGGGTTTCGCCCGACAGGTCGGCCACGTACACCTTGCCGTGGAAGCTGACCATCACATGGCGGTCGCCGATGTTCTGCGTTTGCACGTAGATCGGATCGTTGCCGGGGTCGAAGAAGCGCTCGCTGCGGGTGCTGCTCTTGAGCGTGCCGTCGTCGTTGAGGATCATCGTCTGCAGCGCACCGTCACCGCAGATGGTGGAGAACCGGTTGGCCGCCGTCTCGGAGGGAATCACGACCCAGCAGGCCGGGTTGGGGATCTCGGCCGCGAACTTGCGCGCCTTGAGGTCGACCACCGTGATCGACGTGCTGGGCGTCGCGTTCTGGACGAACAGCCAGCGGCCGTCCACCGACGTGCGCATGAGTCCCTCGTAGGGCAAGGCCTGCGCGCGTCGCGGCGGTATCGGGATCTCCGCGATAAGCGACAAGGTGGCCGGGTCATGCACCTCGACCACGTCGCTGCGCTCACCACGCGAGAGCCTCGCGAAATAGGTGGTGGCCAGGTACAGCTCCTTGCGGTCGCGCGACAACGTGGCCTGCCCGGCGTAGCCCGCGGCAAACTGCCCGAGATAGCGGAACCGCTCGCCGTCGATGACGTGCAGGCGGTTGTCCACGATGTGCTGGATCGTGACGTCCGCAACGTACAGGCGGTGCTCATTGGGCGGCGGCAGTTGCACCACCGAGAGTGTCTCGGCGGGCAGCTCGGCCATCGCGGCAGTGGCCAGGCACCACAGGATGCCCGCCCTGCCCATGGATTTCAGGATGCGACTCGAGACCATGACTCCCCCGCAAGACGGCGCGGCACATCGCCGCGACCGGGTTGTCCCCTGCAACCGCGCCATTGTGGTGGCAGGGTCGTCACAGGCGTTAGCCGAATTCGGCAATCCACCGTACGCGCGCGGCCTGCGCCGCTCGCCGGATCGACCTCGGGGCTCCCGACTAGCCCTGATTGACCCGGCGCGGGCCGCTACCGAAGAATGCGGCGACGCTGTTGCCATAGACCCCGGGACAAACCCGTAGGTCTGGCGGCAGGCCCAGCCAACGCCCTCGTGTACTCCGCTCACTCAGCACCCAGGCAAACGCCGCCCGAACCCGGTCATGACCCTCTCCTGGTGCGCCGCGATACACGCGATGCCGACGAGCTGGCCGCGTGCCTGAGCGACTGGAACCAGATCTACGAACAGTTGGCGCCAGGCCGATTCGAGGGCCGTTTTGTCGAGTGCCGGCTGCAGGACATCCAGGTGTTCCGCGAGCGCACCAACCAGCCGCTCTATGAGGCAGGCTTGGTGCGCCCAGGCTGGCACGTGGTGGGCGTGCCGGTGCACCTGGGCGGCGTTGGCCACTGCGGCGGCCGCCCGATACGGGCCGATGGCGTCGTCTCGATGCGCGGCGGCAACGAACTCGATTGCCGGGCGCCGGCGGATTTCGACATCGTGGCCGCGTCGATTCCACAGCAGTTGTTGCTTGACCACGCGCGCGAGGTCGAGCACTGCGAGTTCGAGCATGCGGTACCGCACTCCACTGTGATCGCGGCAGATCCGGCCATCACGCAGGCGCTGCGCACACTGCTGTTGTCGGTACTGGATGTGGCTGCCCGGGCGCCTGCGCAGCTGCGCCAGCCGGCTGCGCGGCGCAGCTTGCAGCAGCGGCTGCTCGCAACGGTGGTGCGCGCGCTGGCCCATCCATCAGTCGTTTCGAGCGACTCCCCGCCAAGTGCCAGCGCACGCCACGCCCTCGTGACCCGCGCCCAGGCCTACATGCGCTCCCATGTGGATGAGCCCCTGTCCATCGAAGACCTGTGCCGCGCGCTGCAGGTGAGTCGCCGCACGCTGCAGTACAGCTTCCAGGATGTGCTGCAGGTCAATCCGGTGCGCTACCTGCGGACGCTGCGGCTCAATGGCGTGCGCCGCACCCTGCGGTCGACACCGCCGCTGGCCAACGTGCACGACATTGCGGCACGCTGGGGCTTCTGGCACATGAGCCGGTTTGCCGACGACTACCGGCACATGTTCGGCGAGCTACCTTCCCAGACCACGCGGCTGTCGAACGACACGCGATGAGGCCTGCAGTCTCCATCGGCATACCGTGCCGCCTTCAGCCGCTGATGGGCGCCGCCGTCAGCCACGCCTTGCGGATCAGCCGCCCACATTCGGCCGACCGATAGCCCGCATTCTCCTCGCTCAAGTCCTGGGTGCGGCGGGCGAGCACGCCATAGTGCGTGCGTCCCGCATCGATCCACGGATAGAAGCCGAATGCGCCGGCGCTGCTGTAGGCGTGGTCGCCCGCCTTCGGGTCGTCCTCCACCCAGTGGCCGAGCGAATAGTTCCACTGCTCCAGCGTGGGTACCGGCGCGTTGATCGCGGTCGAACAGGTGAGCGGGTTCGTGCAGACCTTGTGCGTGCCCAAGGCGGCACCCATGCGCAATTGGCCATTGAGCATGTCGCGCAGGAAGGCGGCATACCCGGCTGGCGAGGCCGCGAGTCCGCCGGCCAGTTGGGGTTGCACATAGGTGAAGCCGTAGGCGCCCACCACGGACGCCACTTCGGTCGTCAACTGCGCCGAGCGCATGGCGCCCAGTCCCATGACGCGGCTGGCATGCACCTGCATGTGTCCGCTGCCATACGAGTAGCGCCCCACATCTTCCTTGACCAGTTCGTCGTTGTTGCCCAGGCAGCTTTCGACGGTCTCCATCGTGCCGCAGGTCGGCAGCACCATCTGCGTGTAGCCGCTGGTGAAGTTGAGGTACGGCGCATCGGCATCGCGCGCGCCGGCCTTCTGCAGCACATAGGCGGCGTAGACCCACTTCGACGCCGACGCGATGGCCATGGTGGTGTCACGCGCCGGCCCGCCCGCACCCACCTGGCCACCCCCGATGCGGCCCCGTGCGTCGCCGACCTCCCAGTAGTAGGGTCCCAGACGCGCGGCCGAGCACAACGAGTGCGAGTTCGCGGTCTGGCTGGCTGCCGCCAGGCGCTCCCCGTCGGTGGGGGTGGTCGGCGTGTCGGTCGAGCCGCCGCCACCGCAGGCGGTCATCAGCAGGCCAGCCGCGATCGCGGCGCTGATCGGGGCGTATGGCAGGCATAGGGGTCGGGGTGTCATCGATGTCAGCTTTCATGGACTGGCCATCGCCCGTCCTCGGCCGCCACTATGCCTGCACCCGTGTTGCGCGGGATGCGCGGCCGTGTTGCGCAAATGCAAAGGCTGCCAGGGCACGCGCCGAGGTGGGTATGCCCTTATTAATTGTGTGCAATTTAGTTGTGCGCAATACTAACCACATGTCGACATCGCAACGACGATCCACAGGCCACTCGACCGGCCGTACCAGCGAAGCAGGCACCACGCCCGATCGCTCGGCGCCGACCGATTGGCTGGCGCTCGATCGCCAGCTGTGCTTCGCCCTGTATGCGGCGTCGCTGGCCATGACCAAGACCTACAAGCCGCTCCTGGAGCCGCTGGGCCTGACCTATCCGCAGTACCTCGTCATGCTGGCGCTGTGGGAGACCGACGGCATCACCGTCAGTGCCCTGGGCGAGCGGCTCACGCTCGACTCCGGCACTCTCACCCCGTTGCTCAAGCGCTTGCAGGCCCAGGGGCTGGTTCAGCGCCTGCGCGACACCGCCGACGAACGCCGGGTGCTGCTGCAACTCACGGCCGCTGGGCGAGCCCTCAATGCTCGCGCAGCCGCGGTGCCGCAAGCCGTCCTGGCTGCCACCAACTGCGGGCCGGACGAGATTGCACCGCTCGTCCGGCAGCTCACCGCGCTGCGCCAGCGATTGCAGGCTCGCCTGCCCGTAGCCGTCCCACGCGCCAGCGGCTGACCGATCCCGTCCGCCCGCTGCACGTCCATCACCCCACCGCTGACCTCACCCCCCACACACACGGAGCACACCATGGCCCTCGAGAAAGTCCTCTACACCGCCACCGCCACCGCCACCGGCGGACGCACCGGCACCGCAACGTCGTCCGACGGCAAGCTGAAGGTGGATTTGTCCACCCCGCGCGAACTGGGCGGCGCAGGCGGCGATGGCACCAACCCCGAGCAGATGTTTGCCGCAGGCTACGCGGCCTGCTTCATCGGCGCGATGAAGGCCGTGGGCGCCCGTCAGAAGCTCAAGGTGCCCGATGACGTGTCGATCACCGCCGAGGTGGGCATCGGCCCCATCCCGGCCGGCTTCGGCATCCAGGTGGCCATGCGCATCAACCTGCCCGGCATGGACCGCCCGGCCGCCGAGGCCCTGGTGGCCGCTGCGCACCAGGTGTGCCCGTATTCGAATGCCACCCGAGGCAACATCGACGTCACGCTCACCGTGGCCTGAAGCCACCGCGCGCGGCCGCTGGCGTCGAAGCCGGCGGCCGTGCGACGCTCGACCGAGGCTCAGCTGTCCATCAGCGAGAGCATCAGTTCGACCCGCGCCTGCCAGGGCGACAGCCCGGCCGCCGACGGCAGCACCTCGCGCCCGCTGTCGATGACCACGCCCTGCCCGCAGCGGGTGCTGCGCCACACGGCCACGCCGACAGTCGACGCGCGCTTGAGCGCCTCTTCCAGTTCGCGGTGCAACGTACCGTTGCCTGTGCAGGCCACCACGATGCCCCGCACCCCGGAGTCGACCAGCGCTTCCACGAATCGGCCGTTGGCGCCGGCGTGGCTGACCAGCACCTCCACGCGCGGCCAGAACGCGGGCCCACGGGCCAGCCGCTCGATGCCCAGGGCCGGACACAGCGGCCAGGTGCGATGGCGCCGCATCCGCCCTTCCTCCACGCGGCCGATGGGGCCGGCATCGCCTGACGAGAACGCATCGACACGGTAGGTGTGCACCTTGCGCACATCGTGCGCGCCGTGGACCGTGCCGGCGGCCACCACCATCACGCCGCTGGCACCGGGCTCGCGGGCCACGACGGTGGCATCGAGCAGGTTCTGCGGCCCGTCGGGGGCCAGCGATGTACCCGGGCGCATGGCCACGGCCAGCACAACCGGCTTGGCCGGGGCCAGCACACGCTGGAGGAACCACGCGGTTTCCTCGGCCGTGTCGGTACCGTGGGTCACGACGATGCCCTGAACCTCAGACCGGGCCAGGTGGTGCGCCACCCGCTGCGCCAGCCGCTGCCAGGTGGCGTGGTCCATGTCCTTGCTGTCGATCTGGGCCACGTCCTCGAGTTCGAGCGGCAGGCCGGTCAGTGGCGGCACCGCCGCCACCAGGTCGCCCACCGGGCGCTGCGCGGCGCTGTAGCCCACGTTGTCGGTGGCGCTGGCCGCGGTGCCGGCAATGGTGCCGCCGGTGCCCAGGATCACTATGGTGCTTGGCATATTCACCTCATCTGGATAAAAATACAGTCACTGGATGAATCTTCAGGAGTATCCATGAACGAGGGCCCGAAACTCACTGCCCGGCAGCAACAGATCCTCGATCTGGTGCAGAGCGCGATCGAGCGCACCGGCGCCCCTCCCACTCGGGCCGAGATCGCCGCCGAACTGGGTTTTCGTTCGGCCAACGCCGCCGAGGAACACCTGCAGGCGCTGGCGCGCAAGGGCGTGATCGAACTCGTCGGGGGCACGTCGCGCGGCATCCGGCTGCGCACCGACACCCTGCGGGCCTTGAACGAAGCGCGCGGCAAGCAGTACATGCTGCCGCTGCCCAGCCTGGCGCAACTCACCCTGCCGCTGGTGGGCCGGGTGGCGGCGGGCAGTCCGATCCTGGCGCAGGAACACATCGATCAAACCTACGTGGTCGAGGCCAGCATGTTCCCACGCCGGCCCGATTACCTGTTGAAAGTGCGCGGCATGAGCATGCGCGACGCTGGCATCCTCGATGGCGACCTGTTGGCGGTGCAGAAGGCGCGCGACGCCAAGAACGGCCAGATCGTCGTCGCCCGCCTGGGCGACGACGTCACCGTCAAGCGCCTGCACCGCACCCGCACCACCATCGAGCTGTTGCCTGAGAACCCCGAGTTCAAGCCCATCATCGTGCCCTTCGGAGATGTCGACTTTGCGCTCGAAGGGGTGGCCGTGGGCCTGATCCGCAACAACATGATGCTCTGAGCATGCAACCACGCCGTGCAACGCCGTCGCGCCACATGAAGCACCCCAAGGCCCGCACCGCCGCCGAATGCCTGGCCCTGGAGCAACTGCCCAACATCGGCCCGTCGATGGCTGCCGACCTGCGCGCGCTGGGCATCGCCCGGCCCGTCGACCTGGCCACGCGCGATGCCTATGCGCTGTACCAGGCGCTGTGCCGCCTGAGCGGCGCACGCCAGGATCCGTGCGTACTCGACACCTTCATGGCCGCCACCGACTTCATGCGCGGCGCGCCTGCAGCGCCCTGGTGGGCCTACACCGCCGAGCGCAAGCGCCTGTACGGGGCCATCTGACGGGCATTCGGCCCGTGCGCGACGGGCGCCGCGCACGCAGGGCTACCCCCCGCCCTGCGAGCGCAGCACGAGCGATTGGGCGGCTGGCTCGCGCGGCCACACCGGCACGTAGCGCACGTCCACCCACGATTGCAGGAAGCGGCGGTAATGCGGCGACCACGGGATGCCGCTCTGCCCGGTGCTGTGCATGAAGCCCGAGTTGGCACGGTCGGCCAGGTCGTACACCGCACGCAGGCTGGGTCCGTGCTCGTCGAGATAGAGCTCGCCGGTGCTGCGATCGGCCTTGAGGCTGACCCGCGAGACATTCACGGTGAATGTGTCGCCGCCCACCGGCGCCCGCAGCTCGAAGTACGGCGCCAGCACCTGCACATGCGAGAACGGCCGGTGCTCGGCACGGGCCACGTGCGCACGGCCCCAGCGCCAGGCCGCGGGGTCCGCGCCCTGTGCGGCCTGCAACTCATCGAGCGCTGCGCGCAGCGCCGCATCGGACTGCTGGGCACAGGTTTCCACCGCCGGGGTGCGCTTGTCGTCGCACCACCAGGCATCGTTGCGGGCGAGGATGGAATCGACCGCTTCGAAATAGCTGCGCCCGCCGAAGGTGCGTTCGAACAGCGGCCCGAGCTCGTCGCTCAGCAGTCCCATCGTGAGCCGGCGCAGCCAGGCCCAGTAGATCAACGGCGCCGCGCGGTCCGCGGCCATGGTGCCGTCGAAACCCTGTAGCTGTTTTGCGGCGGCCTCGGCCAACGGATGGTCCGAGCGTGCGCGCTGCAGCCAGGCCAGCGTGGGTCCGGCACCCAACGAACGGACATCGGCATGCTGGGTCTGAAGGTCCGCCAGACTGTGGCGCGGCTTGGCATCGAGCATCTGCTCGATGCGCTGCTGCCGAAACGGCAGCGCCCAGCTGTTGGTCAAGTAGTGCGGGTAGTCCGGTGCCACCACGCGCTGGTTGGCCGTGGCGATGTAGCCGCGCTGCGGGTCGCGCTGCTGCGGCAGCGCCTCGAACGGCAGCCAGCCGGCCCAGTCGTAGCGCACATCCCAGCCGGGTGCCGGGGCCAGACCCCGTAAATCATGCTCGGCTCGGCGCAGCGGCACCCGCCCTGGCGCGATGTATCCGATGTGGCCCTGTGCGTCGGCGACCACCATGTTCTGCATCGGCGCCACCCAGCCGCGTGTCGCATCGATGAACTCGGCCACCGACGCGGCCCGGTTCATGCGCAGCGTGGCGCCGAGCTGGTCCAGCCCCGGTTCGGCATCGAGCGCCGTCCATCGCATGGCCAGCACATAGCCTTGGCGACCGGAAGCCCCCACGATGTCATCGGCCACGCCGGCGTCCGAGATCACGGGGCCATGGCGCGTCGCACGCACGGTCAGTGTGACGGGCGCCTGCCCGCGAACCGCGATGGTCTCCTGCCAGCGCTCGAACCGGGCCCAGCCGTCAGGCGTCTGGTACTGCTCGGCATCGTCGGGCTTGACCCTCTCGAGGTAGAGGTCCTGAACGTCGGGGCCGGTGTTGGTGTAGCCCCAAGCGACGTGCTCGTTTTGACCCAGTATCACGCCGGGCACGCCCGGCAGTGTGGCGCCCGCAACCCGGTAGCCGGGCGCCTCCAGCCGCGCGAAGTACCACAGTGCCGGCGCTGACAGCTTCAGGTGCGGATCGTTGGCCAGCAGCGGCTTGCCCGTGGTGGTGCGGTTGCCCGCCAGCACCCAGTTGTTCGACCCGACGCCCTCGATGCCCGACTCCGGTGCGGCGGCCAGCAAGCCGGCAGCGGCAGCGTCGCTGCCCGCCACTGTTCCAGCGAGCTTCAGGCCCCGGTACAGGGTGGTGTAGTCCTGGGTGGCCAGGGGCCGCTCGCCCGGATAGGGCGGCAGCAGTTGGTCGATGCGCGGCTTGTCCAGCTTCAGTGCCAGTCGCAGGCGCAGCAGCTCGGTCGACCAGTTCCCGCCCAGGTCCCAGGCCATCATGATCGACCAGGCCAGGCTGTCCACGGGACTCCAGGCCTCGGGCCTCACGCCCAGCACCAGGAACTCCGGTGGGAGCGCCTGGCCCAGGTGCCCAACGGCCGCGTTCACGCCGGCTGCGTAGCCCAATAGTGCCTCGCGCGACTCGCCCTGAACATGCTCCCACTGGGCCTGGGCAGCCCGGCGCACGCCCAGGGCGCGAAGGAAGCGGTCGTTGTCCAGGGCAGCGGGACCGAAAGCCTCGGCCAGTCGCCCCGCTCCGATGCGGCGGTGCGTCTCGATCTGCCACAGGCGGTCCTGCGCGTGGGCCACGCCCAGGCCGAACATCACGTCGTGCAGGTTGCCCGCGCGTATGGTCGGGATGCCGTCGGCATCGCGCTCGATTTTCAGTTCGCCGCGCAGCCCCGGCAACTTCACCTCGCCCTCGGTGCGCGGCAGTGCTTGCCGGCTGTAAACGAACGCCGCCACCACCGCCGCCAGCAGCAGCAGGCCCAACAGTGCGCCGATGCGCCTGATCCACTTCATCACCCACGACCTCCTTCGCCACACAGGGCTGTGCGCTCTGGCTACCGGCTGGCGCGGCGGCAGGTTACCAGCGCCAGCGCCACCGAGATGGCGTTGTTTCCCCGGGTTGTTTGCCGCTTCCGCCGGCCCTTCGGTTCGAACAATGGGCTACAGCCTTCACAACTCGTGGCCGATATCACGGACATGAACACGCTCTCGCACTTTTTGCCCGGCTGGATTTCGGCCCGACGCGCACCGCGCGACAGCGGCGCGCCCAGCAGCCTGTTCAGCCGCATCGAGGTCTGCCCGCCCGAGCTGTGGCCGTCGTCGCTCACGTTCTGGGGACGCGCCCGGCGCTGGCTCGACCGATCGCCCTGGACCCCCGCGCCACAGCGTCCGGTGAACCGTTTGGTGCTGGTCAAGCGCGAGTTCCGAGATGCGCTCAAGCCGCTGGAGTCGCACGAAGCCATGCTGCTGGGTGACCGGGTGGAACGTGCACGCTCGCTGCGCGAGCTGTGGCACTTGCGTGCCGGCGTTTACGAGGCGATGGCCATCGAACTGGACCAACCCCGTGCCGACGCACACATGGCCCGCCTGAACCGTCACTTCCCCACCCGCGCACCCCGTTCGGGGTTCGCGCCACTCAACGGCTGACCCCGCAGTCTGCCCCAGTACCATGCCTGCGCCCGCCCCTGCACCACGACAGTACCTCGGCCCGCCGGGCCAGGCGGTCTGGAGCGCGTCGGCGGCCTCGCCCGACCGAGCCGCCCATATGGCCGCCCGTCGCAGCTTCGTGCAGGTCAAGCAGGTGTTCATCGAGGCGGTTGCCGGGCTCGCCGGACCGCGAGCGGACTGGCTGCGTCACCAGGTCCGGCACGCCAAAGAGCCGCTGGACCTGTGGCTGCTGCGCGGTGCGGTCTTCGCCGCGCTGCGCACCAGCGACCAGGCCGATCACCGGCGCGAGCAGGAATTGCACCGGGCCCTCGACAGCGTGTTTCCCGATACCACCCACAGCGCCCCGGCACCCTGGGGGGCCTAGTATCGACGGACCCACCCTGCACGGGGCGGGGCCCGGGGCCGGACGCGGCACAATCGACCGCGCCCGCCATGAACATCATCATCCTCGACGACTACCAGGATGCCGTGCGCAAGTTGCGCTGCGCGGCTCGACTGGAGCCTTACCACGCCAAGGTCTTCACCAACACGGTCAAGGGCATCGGCCAGTTGTCGGTGCGGCTGCGCGACGCCGACATCCTGGTGGCCATCCGAGAACGCACGCACTTCCCGCGCGCCCTGCTCGAGAAACTTCCACGGCTGAAGCTGATTTCGCAGACCGGCCGGGTCGGGTCGCACATCGACGTCGACGCCTGCACGCGGCTGGGCATCGCGGTCGCCGAAGGCACCGGCTCCCCAGTGGCGCCGGCCGAATTGACCTGGGCACTGATCATGGCCGCCATGCGGCGACTGCCGCAGTACATCGGCAACCTCAAGCACGGGGCCTGGCAGCAGGCTGGGCTGAAGGCGGCATCGATGCCGCCCAACTTCGGGTTGGGACAGGTGCTGCGCGGCAAGGCGCTGGGCATCTGGGGCTACGGCAAGATCGGCCGGCTCGTCGCCGGCTACGGTCGCGCATTCGGCATGCAGGTCTGGGTGTGGGGCAGTGAGGCGTCGCGCCTGCAGGCCGAGGCCGACGGCCTGCGCGCAGCCGAGAGCCGCGAGGCCTTCTTCGAGGGCGCCGACGTCGTCACGATGCACCTGCGCCTGAGCGATGCCAGCCGAGGCATCGTCACCCTCGACGACCTTTCGCGCATGAAGCCGATGTCGCTGTTCGTCAACACCTCGCGCGCCGAACTGGTCGAGGAAAACGCCCTCGTATCGGCCCTCAACCGGGGCCGCCCGGGAATGGCGGCAGTGGATGTGTTCGAGTCCGAACCCATCCTGCAAGGGCATCCGCTGCTGCGGCTCGAGAATGCGGTCTGCACGCCGCACATCGGCTATGTGGAGCAGGAGAGCTACGAGGCGTACTTCGGCGCGGCCTTCGACAACGTGATCCGCTTCATCGCGAACGAGCCCGCCAACCTCGTCAACCCCGAGGCATTGAAGGTCCTGCGGTGAACCTCGACCGCTTGGCGGCCACGCGCTGGGCGCTGCTGTACGGCAACTTCACCATCGGCTGCGGCGTGATGGTGACCGCCGGCACGCTCAACGATCTGGCCCGCGCCCTGCAGGTCAGCGTGCCGGTGGCCGGACAACTGATATCGGTGGCCGCCGTCGTGATGGCGATCGGGGCACCCACGCTGGCCGCGCTGGTGGCGGGCTTCGACAGACGCCGGTTGCTGGCGTTCGCGCTCGCCTGGTATGCGGTCGGACACGCGCTGTCGGCGCTGATGCCGGGCTATGGCGCCCTGCTGCCGGTGCGCGCCCTCACCATGCTGGCGGCCGCGGTGTTCACGCCGCAGGCGGCGGCGGCGATCAGCGTGATGGTGCCGCCCGAGCAGCGCGGGCGGGCCATCACGTTTGTGTTCCTCGGCTGGTCGGTCTCGTCGGTGCTGGGCATGCCCCT
>JABWBN010000112.1 GCA_013360485.1 Burkholderiaceae bacterium
GGGCCGCGGGCGTCCCCGGGGCTGCGATGCCGGGCAGGGGCGTCACCATCGGACGGGCGGCCATGGTGGCAGCGCCGGGACGCGCCGACCACCAGCGGCGCCACCACGGAGTCTGGTCGGATGGCCGCATGTCGTGTACGCGGGCTCAGAGCCTGTGAATGAGTCCGGTGCGCCCGAGCGGGTGTGTCGTGCTTGTTCGCAGGCCTTCAGGCGGCCGACGCCCCGCCGGCGGCGGCGAGGTGACGGCGCTTGAGCCAACTGCCCACCGCGAGCACGGCGAGTGCCCCCAGCACCCCGGCGCTGTAGTGCACGGCTGGCGTGGCCACGCCCTTGGCCTGCTCGATGAAGCCGCCCAATGCGGGGTCGGACACTGCCATCGTGCCGGCGATCCAGCCCAGCAGCATGCCACCCAGGGTGATCACGACCGGGAAGCGGTCCATCAGCTTGATCACGAACTGGCTGCCCCAGACGATGATGGGAATGCTCACCAGCAGGCCGAAGATCACCAGGGGCATCTTGTGGTCGCCACCCGCGCCTTCGGCGGCCCCGGCGATGGCGATCACGTTGTCCAGGCTCATCACGAAGTCCGCTACGATCACCGTGCGCACCGCCGCCCACAACTTGTCGCTGGCCTTGATGCCCTCGTGGTTGTCGTCATCATCCGGCGCGAGCAGCTTGACGCCGATCCACAGCAGCAGGGCTGCGCCCACCAGCTTGAGAAACGAGATCTTGAGCAGCGTGAGCGCGAAGAAGATCAGCACCACACGCAGGACGATGGCGCCGACGGTGCCCCAGATGATGCCCTGCGTGCGCTGTGCGGCCGGCAACTGGCGGCAGGCCAGCGCGATGACCACCGCGTTGTCGCCGCCCAGCAGGATGTCGATCATGATGATCTGGCCGACGGCGATCCAGAAGTCGGCGTGCATGAACTGATCCATCGTGGCGGCTCCTCGCGGGGTTGCAGTTTAGGGGGTGGCCGCGCCCATCACGGGCACACAACGCCACAGGCCACCCGCAGGTGGCCTGTGAGCCGGCGCGATGCACCGCCCGGCACCGCATGGCATCGGGGCCTGCGCTGCGCGGCCGGCCTCCGGTGCGTCAGATCAGCGACTTCAGCAGGCGCCCCATCTCCGACGGGTTGCGGGTGACCTTGAAGCCGCACTCCTCCATGATGGCGAGCTTGGCGTCGGCGGTGTCGGCGCCGCCGCTGATCAGTGCGCCGGCGTGACCCATGCGCTTGCCGGGAGGCGCCGTGACCCCGGCGATGAAGCCTACCACCGGCTTCTTCATGTTGGCCTTGCACCAGCGCGCGGCATCGGCCTCGTCCGGGCCGCCGATCTCGCCGATCATGATCACCGCATCGGTGTCGGGATCGTCGTTGAACATGCGCATCACGTCGATGTGCTTCAGGCCGTTGATCGGGTCGCCGCCGATGCCCACGGCGCTGCTCTGGCCCAGGCCGATTTCGGTGAGCTGTGCCACCGCTTCGTAGGTGAGCGTGCCCGAGCGGCTGACCACGCCGATGCGGCCCTTGCGGTGGATGTGGCCGGGCATGATGCCGATCTTGATTTCGTCGGGCGTGATGGTGCCGGGGCAGTTGGGGCCCAGCAGCAGCGTGCGCTTGCCGCCAGCGGCCTCCTTGGCCTTCATCTTGTTGCGCACCTCGAGCATGTCGCGGATGGGGATGCCTTCGGTGATGCAGATGGCCAGATCGAGGTCGGCCTGCACGGCCTCCCAGATGGCCGCGGCGGCGCCGGCTGGCGGCACGTAGATCACGCTGACCGTGGCGCCGGTCTGCTGCTTGGCGTCAGCCACGCTGGCGTAGATGGGGATGCCCTCGAAGTCTTCGCCGGCCTTCTTCGGATTGACACCGGCGACGAAGCAGTTGCGCCCGTTCGCGTAGTCGCGGCACATGCGGGTATGGAACTGGCCCGTCTTGCCGGTGATGCCCTGGGTGATGACCTTGGTGTCCTGGTTGATGAGGATGCTCATGGTGTCGATGTCCTTATTTCACCGCGGCGACGATCTGGGTGGCTGCCTCGGCCATGGTGTTGGCGCTGATGATGGGCAGGCCCGAGTCGGCGAGCATCTTCTTGCCCAGGTCCTCGTTGGTGCCCTTCATGCGCACCACCAGCGGCACCGACAGGTTGACTGCCTTGCACGCCGCGATCACGCCCTCGGCGATGGTGTCGCAGCGCATGATGCCGCCGAAGATGTTGACCAGGATGCCCTTGACCTTGTCGTTGCGCAGCATGATCTTGAAGGCCTCGGTCACCTTCTCGGCAGTGGCGCCGCCACCGACGTCGAGGAAGTTGGCCGGCTCGCCGCCGAACAGCTTGATGGTGTCCATGGTGGCCATGGCCAGGCCGGCGCCGTTGACCAGGCAGCCGATGTTGCCGTCCAGGCTGATGTACGACAGATCGAACTTGCTGGCCTCGACCTCGGCCGGGTCTTCCTCGTCGAGGTCGCGGTAGGCCACGATCTCGGGGTGGCGGAACAGCGCGTTGGCATCGAAGTTGAACTTCGCATCCAGCGCCTTGATCGCGCCATTGCCTTCGAGGATGAGCGGGTTGATCTCGGCGAGCGATGCGTCGGTATCCATGTAGGTGCGATAGAGCTTCTGGAACATCTCCACCGCCTGCGCCTGGCTGGACGCTGGCACGCCGATGCCTTGCGCCAGTTCTGCGGCCTGAGCGTCGGTGAGGCCAGTGGCCGGGTCGACGAAGACCTTGATGATCTTCTCGGGCGTCTTGTGCGCCACTTCCTCGATGTCCATGCCGCCTTCGCTGCTGGCCATCATGGCGACCTTCTGCGTGGCACGATCGGTCAGTGCGGCGGCGTAGTATTCCTTGCGGATGTCGGCGCCTTCTTCGATGAGCAGCCGACGCACCTTCTGGCCGCCGGCGCCCGTCTGGTGGGTGACCAGCTGCATGCCCAGAATCTCGCCAGCCAGCGTTTTGACTTCATCGATCGAGCGCGCGAGCTTGACGCCACCGCCCTTGCCGCGGCCTCCGGCGTGGATCTGGGCCTTGACCACCCAGATGCTGCCACCGAGCTTCTGCGCGGCCTCGACCGCTTCCTGCACCGTGAACGCGGGGTAGCCCCGCGGCACCGGCACGCCGAACTGGCGCAGGATCTCTTTGCCTTGGTATTCGTGGATTTTCATCAGGGGGCTCGCTGCGAGAGGGACCAGCGCACGACGCGGCACCGCATGCGCGGCGCTGGGTCGACGAGCCGGCCGATGGACGAGGGGGAGGTTGGGCGGGGGTTGGAGGAAAACCCGCGAAATTTAGCATGGTGCGCCGCCGCAAAGCTGACACGCGTGTCAGCTTGCAGGATCGGGCCCTTCGGCGAGCTCGTCGACCAGCCCCGATAGGCGCAGCACGCGCCGAATCACGTCCGGGGCAAAACCGCGTCCGGCCAGGAAGCGCATTTGCCGCAAGCGGGCGGCGACGTCGGTGGCCGGGGCTGCAGATCCGTACCTGCGGCGCCAGACGGCCAGTGCGCGCTCGTACTCGGTGGCGCGCAATTCGTGCAGTTGCTCGGTGCTGAGTGCCAAATCGTGGCGGCCGATCTCGCGCACGATGCGCTGGCTTCCAAAGCGCGCCCGGCGCGCGTTGAGCCGGCTCTCGACGAAGCGAGCGTCACTCAAGTACCGGTGCTCGGCCAGCCAGTCGAGCAGCGCGTCGATCTCGCGCTCGGTCGTTCGCGGGTCTGAAGCGCCGGCGGAGTTGGCTTCCGCTGGGTCGTCGGGCGCGTCGCCTGCTTCACCAGCCTCGCTCGCGCGGGCCGCCAGGCGCAACAGCCGCTCGCGCAGCTCGCTGCGGCTGTGCTCGCGCTGCGCCAGCCACTGCAACGCACGCACTTTCAGCGAAACCGGTGGACGCTTGACCATGGTGCGGGGCAGGTCCGACCCGGCGTTCGTTCACGGCGCTGCGTCGATTGCGGGCAACAGCGGCACACCCATGGCCTCGCGCACCTTGTTCTCGATTTCGTGAGCCAGGTCGGGGTTCTCGCGCAGGAACTCGCGTGCGTTGTCCTTGCCTTGGCCGATTTTTTCGCCGTTGTAGGCATACCAGGCACCGGACTTGTCGACGATCTTGGCGTTGACACCCATGTCGATGATCTCGCCCTCGCGGCTGGTGCCCTCGCCGTAGAGGATGTCGAACTCGGCCGCCTTGAACGGCGGTGCGACCTTGTTCTTGACCACCTTGACCTTGGTTTCGCTGCCGATCACTTCTTCGCCGCGCTTGATGCTGCCGGTGCGGCGGATATCGAGCCGCACCGAGGCGTAGAACTTCAGCGCATTGCCACCGGTGGTGGTTTCGGGGTTGCCGAACATCACGCCGATCTTCATGCGGATCTGGTTGATGAAGACGACCATGCAGTTGGTCTTCTTGATCGTGGCGGTGAGCTTGCGCAGCGCCTGGCTCATCAGCCGGGCCTGCAGGCCGGGCAGCGAATCGCCCATTTCGCCTTCGAGTTCGGCCTTGGGGGTGAGTGCGGCCACGGAGTCGATGATGACGAGATCGACCGAGCCGGAACGCACCAGGGCATCGACGATCTCGAGGGCCTGCTCGCCGGTATCGGGCTGGCTGATCAGCAGCTCTTGCAGGTTGACCCCGAGCTTCTGCGCGTAGCCGGTGTCGAGCGCGTGTTCGGCGTCGATGAAGGCGCAGGTGCCGCCGAGCTTCTGCATCTGGGCCACCACCTGCAGCGTGAGCGTGGTCTTGCCCGATGACTCGGGGCCGTAGATCTCGATGACCCGGCCGCGCGGCAGGCCGCCGACACCCAGCGCGATGTCCAGGCCCAGCGAGCCCGTGGACACGACCTCGATGGCTTCGACCGCCTCGCCATCGCCCAGCCGCATGATCGAGCCCTTGCCGAACTGCTTTTCGATTTGCGCCAGGGCCGCCTGCAGGGCCTTGGCCTTCTCGGTGTTGAGCGCTTTGACGGGTGCGTCCATGCAAGGTCTCCTCTGGAATGGCGTGCGGGTCGAGTTCGGCGCGATTATGGCACCGAGACTGGATGTTTGTACAGTGATTGTCGCCCCCACTCAGGCAGTGCCACCGTCGTATCCCTAGAATGCAGGGCAGCCGTCACGACCACACCCAGGAGACCGCGATGCGCATACTGATCGCCGAAGACGACCAGGTCTTGGCAGACGGGTTGTTGCGCGCGCTGAGGGCTTCGGGCTACGCGGTCGACCAGGTCGGCAGCGGCAGCGAGGCCGACGCGGCGCTCGCCTCGCATGAGTTCGACCTGCTCATCCTCGACCTGGGCCTGCCCAAGCTGCACGGATTCGAAGTGCTGCGCAAGTTGCGCGGGCGCGGCTCGTCGGTGCCGGTGCTCATCCTCACGGCGGCCGACAGCGTGGAGCAGCGCGTCAAGGGGCTGGACCTGGGCGCCGACGACTACATGGCCAAGCCGTTTTCGCTGCAGGAGCTCGAGGCCCGGGTGCGAGCCCTGACACGGCGCGGCCTGGGCACCGCTTCGAGCATCATCCGCCACGGGCCGCTCACCTTCGACGCCACCGGTCGGGTGGCCTACATCAGCGACCAGATGATCGAGTTGTCGGCGCGCGAGCTCAGCCTTCTGGAGGTGCTGCTGCAGCGCGCGGGCCGCCTGGTCAGCAAGGACCAGCTCGTCGAGCGGCTGTGCGAGTGGGGCGAGGAAGTCAGCAACAACGCCATCGAGGTCTACATCCACAGGCTGCGCAAGAAGATCGAGCAGGGACCGATCCGCATCGCCACGGTGCGCGGCCTGGGCTACTGCCTCGAGAAGATCCCGTCCTGATGCGACACATGGCCGCCGGCGCGGGCGCTATGCTCGCGGCCAGCCATGGCTGAGCCTGCGACCCGCGAGCAACGATCGCTGTTCGGCGAGATCCTCGACTGGATGCTCGCGCCGCTGCTGCTGCTGTGGCCGATGAGCGTGGCCCTGACCTGGCTGGTGGCCCAGAGCATTGCCAACCGCCCCTACGACCGAGATCTGGCCGAGACGGCGCGCACGATCTCCAAGATGGTGGTGGTGGAGCCGGCCAACGCCGAGCGCGAGACGCGCGTGCGATTGCGACTGACCGAGCCGGCGGCCGAGGTGCTGCGCACCGACGACGTGGACCGCGTGTTCTTCCAGGTGCTGGGCACGCGCGGCGAGTACGTGGCCGGCGACCCCGAGCTTCCGGTGCCCGACGAAACCCCGGCACCGCCGCAGGAGATTCGCTACCGCGACGAGGAGCTCCAGTCGGAGGCGGTGCGCGTGGCCTATGTATGGCTGTCGCCCTCGGGTGCGCCCGGCGAGTTGCCGCCGCTGGTGCAGGTGGCCGAGACGCTGGACAAGCGCTCGCGCCTGGCCACCGAGATCATCAAGGGCGTGATCGTGCCGCAGTTCGTGGTGTTGCCGTTGGCCGTGCTGCTGGTGTGGTTCGCGCTGGCGCGCGGCATCAAGCCGCTGAACGAGCTTCAGCAGCGCATCCGTCGTCGCGAAAGCCAGGACCTCAGCCCGCTCGAGGAACGCGACGTACCCGAGGAGGTGGCCCCGCTGGTGGGCGCGATCAACGATCTGCTGTCGCGGCTGGACCGCTCGATGAGCACGCAGAAGCACTTCCTGGCCGACGCCGCGCACCAATTGAAGACGCCGCTGGCGGGCCTGCGCATGCAGGCCGAGCTGGCACAGCGCGAGATCGAGGCCGGACAGCGCGACCCGCAGGCACTGACGCGCTCGTTGCAGTACATCGCGCATTCCAGCCAACGCGCCGCGCACATGGTCAACCAACTGCTGGCCATGGCCCGCGCGGAGGACAAGGAGAACACCGGGCAGCGACTGGACGTCGACCTGCCGGAACTGGCGCGCGAGACGGTACGCGACTTCGTGCCCCGGGCGATGGACAAGCGCATCGACCTGGGCTACGAGGGACCGCAGGCCGGCCAGCCACTGCATGGACGGCTGCGCGGCCAGCCGCTGCTGATCCGCGAGCTGGTGCGCAACCTGGTCGACAACGCGCTGCAGTACACGCCCGCCGGCGGCACGGTCACCGTGCGCGTGGTGGACGACCCCTTCGGGCAAGTGGTGGTGCTGCAGGTGGAGGACACCGGCCCCGGCATCGCCGAAGCCGAGCGCGATCTCGTGTTCCGGCCGTTCTACCGGGCGCTGGGCACCAACGTCGACGGCAGCGGCCTGGGCTTGGCCATCGTGCGCGAGATCGCCGATCGCCACGGCGCCCAGTTGCAGATCGGTGATGCACGCCCGCGCACCACGTCCGCGTCGCAAGGCGTGGGACCCGGCGCGCTGTTCACCGTGCGCTTCGTGCTCGAGCCCGACGAGGTGGCCTCCGACGACACCTGATGCAAACCGCCACCGTGTGCCAAGTGAAGCAAGACCGCCGCGTGCAGGCGCCCCTTTGCCGCCGGGAACAACGGTGCGCCCAGCGCGGCGCTGTCGACCGCCTCGCTGCGGCTGTGTCAGCGCTGCATGAGCGATCGCGCGCGGGCAATCGACATCAGCATGCCCAATGCCAGGCCCAGTGTGACCATTGCCGTGCCGCCGTAGCTGAGGAAAGGCAGCGGGATGCCCACGACCGGCAGGATGCCGCTGACCATGCCGATGTTGACGAAGGTATAGGTGAAGATGGACAGGGCCACCGCCCCGGCCAGCAGCCGCGAAAACAGGCCGGGCGCCTGGGCGGCAATGAACAGCCCGCGCAGGATGAGGAACGCGAACCCACCCACCAGCAGCAGGCCACCGGCCAGCCCGAACTCCTCGCCGTACGCGGCAAAGATGAAGTCGGTGGTCCGCTCGGGGATGAACTCGAGGTGCGTCTGCGTACCGGCCATGAAGCCCTTGCCGGTGAGACCGCCCGACCCGATTGCGATCATGCCCTGGATGATGTGGAAGCCCTTGCCCAGCGGGTCTCGCGCGGGGTCGAGCAAGGTACACACGCGCTGCTTCTGGTACTCGCGCAGCACCGGCCACGCGCGGTCGGCTTCGCACAAGGTGTCACCGCCGGCCACGATGGCCACCAGGGCCGCCACCAGCGCCAGCATCACCGGCACGATCAGGCGCCACGACAGCCCGGCAAAGAAGATCACGTAAAGCCCGGCGGACAGCACCAGCAGCGAGGTACCCAGGTCGGGCTGGCGCGCGATCAGTCCGACCGGAACCATCAACAAGAGCGTGGCGACGACGAAATCGGGCAGCCGCAACAGTCCCTCGCGCTGCTGGAACCACCAGGCCAGCATCAGCGGCATGGCCAGCTTGAGGATCTCGCTGGGCTGGATGACCACGCCAAGATAGAGCCAGCGGGTGGCGCCCTTCTTGGTGATGCCGAACACGGCCGTGGCCACCAGCAGCGCCACGCCCAGCGCATACAGTGGCACCGCCAACTGCATCAGGCGCTGCGGCGGCACCTGGGCCACGGCGAACATCACCAGCCAGCACAGCCCGACGTTGCGCGCATGGGTGGCGAAGCGGCCCTCGAAGTCGTGTCCGGCCGAGTACATGATGATCAGCCCGATCGCCGACAGCAGCGCCATGCCCGCCATCAGCGGCAGGTCGTAGCCCCGCGCAACCAGCCACAGGCGCGACAGCAACGGCGCCGACCGGCCCAGGCTCATGGTTGCACCCCGGGGCCCGACGCTGGCACGGGCGGGGCGACGGGGGCGGTGGCTTGGCCACGCTGCACCGCGACCAGGTCGTCGGGCGCGGGCACGACGGCTTGCAGCCAATAGTCGAACACACGCCTTGCGATCGGTGCAGCCGCCTGCGCACCGAAGCCCGCGTTCTCGACCACCAGGGCGACGGCAATGCGCGGCTCCTCGGCCGGTGCGTACGCCATGTAGAGCGCATGGTCGCGCAGGTGCTCGGCGAGCTTGGCGGCGTCGTACTTCTCGTTGGGCTTGATGCCCACCACCTGCGCGGTGCCCGTCTTTCCGGCCGAGGTGTAGGCGGCGCCGCGGAACGCACCTGCCGAGGTGCCCTCGCGATTGACGCCCACCAACGCCTGACGCACTGCAGCCAGGTGCTCGGGGCGGATGGCCACGGGCTCCATCGGTTCCCGCCCCACTGCCCGCCGCTGGCCGTCGACCACGTCGACCACCTCGCGCACGAGGTGCGGGCGGTGGCGCTGGCCGCCCGAGGCCAGCACAGCGGTGGCCTGGGCCAGCTGCAGGATGGTGTAGCTGTTGTAGCCCTGGCCGATGCCCAGCGAGATCGTCTCGCCGGCGTACCAGCGCTGCTGCTGCGGCTTGCGGTAGGCACGCTTCTTCCAGGCGGTGGACGGCAGGATGCCGCGAGCCTCGTGCTCGAGGTCGATTCCGGTGAGCTGGCCGAAGCCGAAGGGCGCCAGGTGCTCGGCCATCACGTCCACACCCAGCTCGGCCGCCAGCATGTAGTAGTAGGTGTCGCAGCTGTGCACGATCGAGCGGTACAGGTCGACCAAGCCGTGGCCGCCCTCCTTGTCGTCCCGGAAGCGGTGGTTGCCGAACATGAAGTAGCCCGGGTCATCGATGGCCTGCTGCGGCGTGCGCTTGCCGGTGGCCAGTCCCACCAGGGCCATGAAGGGCTTGTAGGTCGAACCCGGCGGGTAGGTGCCGCGCAGCGCCCGGTTGAGCAGCGGCTTGTCGATCGACTCGTTGAGCTCACGCCAGCTGTCGCTGTCGATGCCGTCGACGAACAGGTTGGGGTCGAAGGTGGGCTTGCTGACGAAGGCCAGCACCTCGCCGTTGCGCGGGTCGATCGCGACCAACGCACCCCGCCGATCACCGTACAGCTGCTCGACGAGCTGCTGCAGTTGCATGTCCACCGACAGCACCAGGGTGTTGCCCGGCGTGGCAGGTTCGCTGCGCAATCGCCGCACGGCGCGCCCGCCCGCCGAGGTTTCGACCTCCTCGTAGCCCGTGGTGCCGTGCAACTCGCGTTCCCAGCTTTGCTCCACACCGAGTTTGCCGATCGACTCGGTGCCCTTGTAGTTGGCCTGCCGGTCCTCGTCCCACTCCTGCATCGCCAGCTTCTCGGCGGCGCTGATGCGACCGATGTAGCCCAGCAGGTGGCTGCCTGCTTCGCCCATCGGATAGTGGCGAAACAGCCGCGCGCGCACGTCCACCCCCGGAAAGCGGAAACGCTGCACCATGAAGCGGGCCACCTCCTCGTCGGTGAGGCGGGTGCGGATCGGCAGCGACTCGAAACTCTTGCTTTCCTCCAGCAACCGCTTGAACCGACGACGGTCGCGCGGCTGGATGTCCACAAGTTGGGCGAGCGCATCGATGGTGGCCTCGAGCGCACCCTCCAGACGCGACGGCGTGATCTCGAGCGTGTAGGCCGAGTAGTTCGATGCCAGCACAGTGCCATGGCGATCGACGATCAGTCCGCGGTTGGGCACGACGGGCACGACGGCGATCCGGTTGGCCTCGGCCTGCGTCGACAGTTCGGCATGGCGATGCACCTGCAACCAGACCAACCGCGCCACCAGCAGGCCGAAGCACAACAGCACGAACAGCGCCGCCGCCACCAGGCGCGCGCGAAAACGTCCCAGCTCGCGCTCGAGATCGCGCAGTTCCGTCATGCCGCCTCCCCGTGCGCCGCAGGCCGCCCGACGCCGCCCGAGGGCTGCAGGCATCCCGTCGGGCGCGAGGCGCCGGAACCCGCTGGTATCGAGGCACTCACAGCGGACGGTTCTCGTCGGGATCGGGCGGCCGCCTCTGGGGCGCCAACAGCAGCCAGCTCACCACGGGCCACAGCAGCGCCTCGGCGACGGGGGCCATGAGCAGCCACCAGCCCGGGAACATGCCGCCCGCAGCAAGCCGCGCCAGCATCGACACCGCATGGGCGGCCACAAACAGCGGCAGGATCTGCAGCGCCTGCTCGATGACCGGGAACCACAGCAGCCGGCGGTGGATGGTGATCGCGAAGTAGCCGAGCAGCGAGTACGCCAGCGCGTGCTGTCCCAGCACCGCGCCACTGTGCACATCGGTGAGCAGCCCGAACAGGAAGCCCAGCCCCACTCCCACGCGCTGCGGCTGGTGCACGATCCAGAACACCAGCACCATGGCCATCAGGTCGGGCGAGCCCGGGTGGCGACCCAGCGGCAGCATCTCGATCAGCATTGCCGCCGCCAGTGTGGATGCAACGAACAGGGGATTGACCGGCAGCAGCAGCTGGTCCGAGCCGCGCGGCATGATCATGGCGTGCGCCTCGTGCGCACCCGGGCGCGGCTGGCCGGTGCGGGTTCCGACGCCGCCTCGGGCTCAGGCTGGAGCAGCGGCCGTTGCTGCCCCAGCGGCTCGAGCACGAGCACATGCCGCACGAGGTCGGGATTGGCCGCCGGGACGAGCAGGATCCGGGCGAAGCCCGTGTCGGCCTGCCGCTCGACACGCACCACGCCCGCCACTGGCAACCCCGGCGGGTAGACGGCGTCGATGCCGCTGGTGCCCAGCGCGTCGCCGGCCTGCACGTCGGCATTGCCTGCCATGAAGCGCAGCTCCATGCCGGCCCGACCATCCACCACCGCGCCACCAAAGGCCACGCTGCGCTGTCGGGTGCGCGCATTGAACACCGGCACCGCCGCGTCGCGGTCGACCAGCAGCGTGACCACCGCGTGCAGCGGATACACGCGCGTGACCTGTCCGAGCACGCCGTCTTCGTTCACGACGGGCGAACCAGACACCACCCCGTGGCGCTCGCCGCGATCGATGAACAGTTTTCGCGAATACGGATCGGCGGCCTCGTACATCACTTCGGCGCTGATCGTGCGCACCGGCAGCGCCGGCCGCAGCTCCAGCAGCGCGCGCAGGCGTGCGTTCTCGGCGGCCAGCTGCTCGGTGCGCGCCGCCCGCT
>JABWBN010000113.1 GCA_013360485.1 Burkholderiaceae bacterium
GCAGCGACCGCTCCCGCCAAGAGCGCGCGCAAGCCGGCTGCACGCCGCAAGGCCGCAGCCGCCGCACCGGCGCCTGCCGATTCTGCTGCAACACGGGCACCCCGCAAACGGGCGGCTCGCAAGCCTGCCGCAACTGACCAGGGCTGAGCCCGATGGCAGCGCAGAATCACTCTCGCGAAGGTGCGCCGCGTGTCGGGCTGGCCCTGGCTGGTGGCGGGCCGCTGGGCGCAACTTGGGAGCTCGGAGCGATCTGCGCGCTCGAAGAAGCCCTGCCGGGGCTCGACTTCACCGACCTGTCGGGTTATGTCGGGGTTTCCGCGGGCAGCTTCATCGCGGCGGCCCTGGCCAACGGCATGCGCCCGCGCCAGTTGTGCGCCTCGTTCATCGAGAACGACGACTCGGCTGGGGCGGATGTCGTGAGCCCTACCCTGTTCGTGCGCCCGGCCATCGCCGAGTTGCTCGGCCGACTGGCATCGCTGCCTGTGCTCGCCACGCAAGCAGGCATCCAGTTGCTGCTCGGACGCCGCTCGCTCATTGCATCGGTCGAACGGCTCGGGCGCGCCCTGCCCACCGGCTTGTTCAGCCATGGCCCACTCGAGGCTCGACTGCAAGAGGTGTTCTCTGCCCCAGGCCGCAGCAACGATTTCCGGCGACTGAAGCATCGGCTGGTACTGGTTGCCACCGACCTCGACAGCGGCGAGGCCGCACCGTTCGGCAAGCCCGGCTGGGACCATGTGCCCGTCTCCCGCGCGGTCGCCGCCAGCGCGGCCCTGCCGGGGCTCTTTCCGCCCGTGGCCATCGGTGGCCGTTGGTATGTGGATGGTGCCCTCAAGAAGACGCTGCATGCGCGGGTACTGCTCGACCAGGGTGTGGATCTGCTGCTGTGCCTGAATCCGTTGGTGCCCTTCGATGCCACGCACTCCCATCGGCACCGCATTCTCGAAGGCGGCAGTCGCATCCCGCACATCGTGCAAGGCGGGCTGCCACTGGTGCTGAGCCAGACCTTTCGCACACTGATCCATTCGCGGCTAGAACTCGGTCTCAAGGGCTACGAAAGCACCCATCCGCAGACCGACATCGTCTTGTTCGAACCCGACCAGCGCGATCCCGAGATGTTCCTGGCCAACATCCTGAGCTACTCGCAACGCCGCCATCTGGCCGAGCATGCCTACCAGGCCATGCGCGAAGATCTCCGGTCACGGCGCAGCTCTCTGGGCGCAGTGCTGGCGCGCCATGGGCTGGCGCTGGACGACGCGGTGCTGGACGACCCGAAGCGACACCTCGTGCGCCGCAAGCCTGCCCGCCGCGGTCGACTCGCCCACCCGCTCAAGCGGCTCGACGAGGTGCTCGACGATCTCGAACTCGCGCTGGCCGAGATGCCGACGCCTCAAACCTGAGTCGTTCACGATCTGGCGCCGCGGCCGGGGACCCGCGCGCCACCCCGGGGCGTGAACACCGTGGCGCGGGTCAGGTGCACGCGCCGCCTGCAGCCAGACTATAGGTAGCGCGCTTCCAGATGAGCCCGCAAGTGCGCCGGGTTCAGCACTTCGCCACTTGCTCGACGACACAAGTCATCGGTGAGGTAGCGGCTGCCCTGCGACCAGATGTGCCGATGCAGCCAGTCAAACACCGGCTGCAGGTCGCCTCGCCCGATGCGTGTGTCCAGGTCCGGCATCGCGCGGCGCATCGCCGCGAACCACTGCGCAGCGTACATCGCGCCGAGCGAGTAGCACGGGAAGTAGCCGAACAGTGCGACCGGCCAGTGCACGTCCTGCATCGGCCCGTCCTTGTAGTTGCCGCGCGTGTCCACGCCCAGCAGTTCGGCCATCTTCGCGTCCCAAAGGGCGGGCACATCGTCGAGTTCGATCTCGCCCTCGATGAGCGGACGCTCGATTTCGTAGCGCAGGATCACATGAGCCGGGTAGGTCACTTCGTCGGCATCGACGCGGATCAACCCAGGCTTCACGCGGGTGACGAGTCGATGCAGGTTGCCTGGTGCGAAGGCAGTCTGCTCGCCGAAGGCCTGCGCAACCAACGGCGACAGCAGTTCCGCAAACCCCTCGTGGCCACCGAGTTGCATCTCGAAGCTCAGCGACTGGCTTTCGTGGAGTGCCATCGATCGCGCCTGCGAGACCGGCTGCCCCAGCGTCTCCCGCGGCCGGTTCTGCTCATATCGGCCATGACCGGTCTCATGGATCGTCCCCATCAGGCTGACCAGGAACTCGTCGTCCCGAAAGCGCGTGGTCATGCGCACGTCCTCGGGCACGCCGCCACAGAACGGATGGGTGCTCACATCCAGCCGTCCGGCCTCGAAATCGAAACCCAGCAGCCGCATCGCCTGCTCGCACAGTGCGCGCTGCGCGGCAACCGGGAAAGGCCCCTGGGGCTGGATCAACGGTTCGCGCGATTGCTTGTCGATGACCCGTTGGATGAGCGAGGGCAGCCACTGCCGGACGTCGCCGAAGATGCGATCGAGCTGCGCACTGGTCATGCCCGGCTCGAAGCGGTCCATCATCGCGTCGTAGCGCGACAGCCCTGTCTGGTCCGACAGCAGCGTGGCCTCTTCGCGCGCGCAGGCGAGCACATCGCGCAGGTTCGACGCGAAGCCCGCCCAGTCATTGGCCGGGCGCTGCGTACGCCAGGCATGCTCGCAACGCGAACTCGCCAACTGCGTACGCTCGACCAGCGACTCCGGCAACGCATTGCTCTGCCGCCAGACGCGCCGCATCTCCCGCAGATTGGCGCGCTGGGATTCATCCAGCGGCTCCTGCTCGGCATGATCGAGGTCGTCTCGCAGTTTCGGGTCCGTGCTCATGCGATGCATGAGCGTCGCCACTTCGGCCAGTGCGGCTGCCCGCGCATCGTTGCCCGCAGCCGGCATGTACGCGGCCTGGTCCCAGTAGGCGATCGACTGCAGATGCTGCAGGCGATGCAGCCGCAGGTAGGTCGTCGCCAGGCGATCGTAGGCAACGGTGCTTGCGCTCGAGTTCGGCATGATGGGGGTGTCTTGAGACCAGGATCCGGCATTTTCGCCGCGCAACGCGAACTTCGTCGGCGCGGGGAAACGTTACCGTTCAGGGCTCGAACGTCCCGGGAAAGACCCACAGCAGCAGGGCCGTCATCGTGACATAGCGCCCGAACTTCCCTATCGCCATGTAGCCGACGCATGGCCAGAACGGCAGGCGCAGCCAGCCCGCCACGGCGCACAGCGGATCGCCGATGCCGGGCAGCCACGACAGCAGGCAGCCCTTGGGTCCCAGCCGCTCCAGCCATGCAAGGGCGCGAGCCTCGAGGCGGCGATGGGCGATGCGTTCGTAGGCACGCTCGGCACCATAGCCCATCCACCAGGTGATGGCGCCACCCAGCGTGTTGCCCAGCGTGGCCACCAGCACCGCGGGCCAGAACAACTGCGGGTTCAGCTTGACCAGGCCGAACACGGCGGGCTCCGAACCCATCGGCAGCAGAGTCGCCGAAACCAGCGCGACCACGAACACAGTGGACAGCCCGAACCGCGGCAGGGCCAACGCAGCGAGCAGTGCAGTCATCCAGGCTTCCATGTGCCCGATCATAGGCAGGCATGGCCGATCGGTCGCGGCGCACGGGATCGGCAGCCTGTCTGCGCCGGTATACTTCTGCCTGTTTTTTCAGCAGCCCCACCGGCACGGCCAACTCGCCACTGCGTGGCACGCGGCGCCCCATTCGCTCCAATCGACGCCCATGCGCCTCGGCCCCTACGAACTGCCGAACCGACTGTTCGTCGCCCCGATGGCCGGGGTGACCGATCGACCTTTCCGCCAACTGTGCCGGCGACTGGGTGCGGGCCATGCCGTCAGCGAGATGATCACCTCGGTGCCCGGGCTGTGGCACACCGCCAAGACCCGGCGCCGCGCCGATCACTCGGGCGAGCCGGGGCCGGTGGCGGTTCAGATCGCCGGTACCGAGCCACGTCAGATGGCGGACGCCGCCCGCCACAACATCGACCACGGCGCGCAGATCATCGACATCAACATGGGCTGCCCGGCGCGCAAGGTCTGCAACCGCTGGGCAGGCTCTGCGCTCATGCGAGACGAGTCGCTGGCGTTGGCCATCATCGACGCCGTCGTCGCTGCCTGCGCACCCAAAGGAGTGCCTGTGACGCTCAAGATGCGCACCGGCTGGAACGACGCCGAGCGCAATGCGGTGAGCCTGGCCCGCGCAGCCGATGCTGCCGGAGTGGCGATGATCGCCGTTCACGGCCGCACCCGCGAGCAGGGCTATCGGGGGCATGCCGAGTACGACACCGTCGCCGCGGTCAAGGCCGCCGTACGCGTGCCGGTGGTGGCCAACGGGGACATCGACACCCCCTGGCGAGCGCGTGAGGTGCTGCAGCGCACCGGCGTAGACGCACTGATGATCGGGCGCGCCGCGCAGGGTCGGCCCTGGATCTTCCGCGAGATTGCTCAGTTCCTCGACAGCGGCACGGTGCCACCGCCGCCGGCCACGCACGACGTGGCACGCTGGCTGCTGGAGCACCTGGACGATCATCACGCGCTGTATGGACCCGAGGCCGGTGTACGCAGCGCGCGCAAGCACATCGGCTGGGCCCTGTGTGGGCTGCCCGGGGGTGCCTCGCTGCGCGCACGGCTCAACGCTCTGGACGATGCCCGCGCACAGCGGGCCGCGCTGTCCGACTACTTCGAGCACCTGGCCGACGCCCACATCCTGCTGCCATTGCCAGCATGTCCGCCTGACGTCGACCATCACGGCGGCAGTTCTCGTGCGGCAACTGCGAGCGGCCCTGCCGTGCGCGGCTGCGACCTGCACGCCGCTCATGCTCGGCCCGCGCCTGCATATGGAGTTTCAGCCCCATGAGCAAGAAGAAGATCGACGAGTGCATCCGCGAAAGCCTCGAGCAGTACTTCCGCGACCTGCGCGGCACCGAGCCGCATTCGGTACACGACATGATCGTCGGTGCCGTCGAGAAGCCGATGCTCGAGGTCGTCATGCGCCATGCCGACGGCAATCAGAGCCGCGCCGCCGACTGGCTGGGCATCAACCGCAACACGCTGCGCCGCAAACTGCTCGACCACAAGCTGATCAAGTGAGCAGCTACAGCGACCACCCACCTTTCATCCGCGTTCATCACTTCACCAGGTTGTACCCATGACCACCGCCTTGCTCTCGGTCTCCGACAAGACCGGCATCGTCGACTTCGCCCGCGCTCTGCACCAGCGCGGCATCCAATTGCTCTCCACCGGCGGCACGGCGCGACTGCTGGCCGACCACGGCCTGCCGGTCACCGAGGTGTCCCAGGTCACCGGGTTCCCCGAGATGCTCGATGGCCGGGTCAAGACACTGCATCCGCGCATCCATGGCGGACTGCTCGCCCGGCGCGACATGCCCGAGCACATGGCCGCGCTGAAGGCCCACGGCATCGCACCGATCGACCTGCTGGTGATCAACCTGTACCCGTTCGCCCAGGCCACCGCGCGACCCGACTGCACGCTCGACGATGCGATCGAGAACATCGACATCGGTGGACCCGCCATGCTGCGCGCGGCGGCCAAGAACTGGCCGGACGTCGGGGTGGTGATCGATCCGATCGACTATCCCCGGGTGCTGACCGAACTCGACGCTGGCGGCCTCACCCGGGCGACGCGCTTCGCGCTGGCGCGCAAGGTGTTCGCCCATACCGCTGCCTACGACGGCATGATCGCCAACTACCTCAGCGCGCTGGAGCCTGGCGCCGAGGACAAGCCCGCAGCGGTACCAGCGCGGCAGGAGTATCCGGGCATCTACACGCTGCAGCTCGAAAAGACGCAGGACATGCGCTACGGCGAGAACCCGCACCAGAGCGCCGCGTTCTACCGCGAGCGCCACCCGGCTCCTGGCACATTGGCGCAGTGGACGCAGTTGCAGGGCAAGGAGTTGTCGTTCAACAACATCGCCGATGCCGATGCCGCCTGGGAATGCGTCAAGACCTTCGACGCGCCGGCGTGCGTGATCGTCAAGCATGCCAACCCGTGTGGCGTGGCGATCGCGGGATCCGCTGCCGAGGCCTATGGCAAGGCCTTCAAGACCGATCCGACGAGTGCGTTCGGCGGCATCATCGCGTTCAACCAACCCCTGGACGCGGCCACCGCCGATGCCGTGGCGCGACAGTTCGTCGAAGTAGTGATCGCGCCTGAGATCACCGCCCCGGCACGCGCCGTCTTCGCCGCCAAGCAGAACGTTCGGGTGCTGGAGGTACCGCTGTCGCGCCAAGGCAATGCGCGCGACTTCAAGCGCGTAGGCGGGGGCATGCTGCTGCAATCGACCGACGCACGCAACGTCGCAGCCAGCGAGCTCAAGGTCGTGACCCGTCTGGTGCCTACCCACGAACAGATGCAGGATCTGCTGTTCGCCTGGAAGGTGGCCAAGTTCGTCAAGAGCAACGCCATCGTCTTCTGCAGCGGTGGCATGACCATGGGCGTCGGTGCCGGCCAGATGAGCCGTGTGGACTCGGCCCGCATCGCCAGCATCAAGGCCACGAACGCCGGTCTTTCGCTCGAGGGCTCCGCAGTGGCCAGCGATGCGTTCTTCCCGTTCCGCGACGGCCTGGACGTCGTCGTCGATGCCGGCGCCCGTTGCGTCATCCAACCAGGAGGCTCGATGCGCGATGCCGAAGTGATCGCGGCGGCCGACGAACGAGGTATCGCGATGGTGTTCACGGGCACCCGTCACTTCCGCCACTGATCGCGTGCCATCGGCAGTCGGCGAAAGATCCCGGTGTCGACGCACGCGCCGGGCACCGTAAGATCGCGGCCATGACGCGCGCCGACGCCATGGGCCTGCTGCTGTCGGCGGCGGCCCGCCTGATCACCGGCGCCCAAGGGCACTGGAAGGGCTGCCCGCCCAAGGCCGAGCAGCGCATCTACTTCGCCAACCACCAGAGCCACCTGGACTGGGTGCTGATCTGGGCGGCGTTGCCCCAGGAGTTGCGTGCGGTCACCCGACCCATCGCCGCACGCGACTACTGGACGGCCAGCCCGTTCCGGCACTGGCTGACGCGCGAGGTGTTCCACGCCGTGTACGTCAATCGCCAGCGCACCGACGACCAGGATCCGCTCGAGCCGCTGGTCGAGGCCCTGCACCATGGTGACTCGCTCGTGATCTTCCCCGAGGGCACGCGCAGCAACAAGGGCCTGCCGCAGCCGTTCAAGAGCGGCCTGTACCACCTGGCCGAGCAGTTTCCCGAGGTGCCCCTGGTTCCCGCCTGGATCGACAACGTCCAGCGCGTGATGCCCAAGGGCGAGGTCGTGCCGGTACCCATCCTGTGCACAGTGACGTTCGGCGCGCCGCTGCATCTTGAACCAGGCGAGGACAAGCGTGTGTTCCTCGATCGGGCGCGCGAATCCGTGGTCGCGCTGCGGCCACACCTGAACTGAAGCAGGCATCGCGTGGGCTCATTGCGACAGCTTGGCACCGAACAGCAGGTGGCGCTGCTGTTCGTGATCCTGTTCGGCCTGCTGCTGTTGGCCTCCGCGCTGGCGGCTGTGCGCCTGTTGCGCGAGCGCGCCGGACGGGACTACGCCCGTGCACGACGCTGGCGCGGCGAACTGCGCGCGCTGTGGATAGGCTCGGCCGTGTTCTGGTTGGCCTGGGTCAGTGGCTCGGTGGGTGCCACCGTGCTCTTCGGCGTGGTGTCCTTCCTTGCCTTGCGCGAGTACATCACGTTGTTGCGCACGCGTGCCAGTGACCACCGCAGCCTGCTGCTGGCGTTCTTCGTCGTGCTGCCCGTTCAGTACGCACTGGTGGGCAGCCGCAGCTTCGACCTGTTCTCCGTGTTCATCCCGGTCTACATGTTCCTGGCCATCCCGGTGGTCAGCGCGCTGGCCGGCGACCCGGAGCGCTTCCTCGAGCGCAACGCCAAGATCCAGTGGGGCGTGATGGTGTGCGTATACGGGTTGTCGCACGCACCGGCACTGCTGCTGCTCGACTTCCCGCGCCTGCAAGGACGTGGCGCCTTCCTGCTGTTCTTCCTGGTCGTCGTGGTGGTGTGCGGACAGATCGGGCAGGCGCTGGCCCGCCACTGGGTGCGGGCGCTGCCGGTGGCACGCCAGATCGATCGCGGCTTTTCCTATCGCGCATTCGGTGCCGGCCTGCTGGTGGCCGGTCTGGTCGGCGCGGCGATGTATTGGGTGACGCCGTTCAAACCTGGCCAGGCGCTGGCGATGGCGCTCATCGCGGCGGGTGCTGGGGCACTGGGCGAATTCGTGATGAGCGCACTCAAACGGGATGCCGGCGTCAGCCACTGGGGCAACGCCGTGGCCATCACGGGTGCAGTGGGCTTGCTCGATCGGCTTGCACCCTTGTGTTTCGCGGCACCGGTCTTCTTTCACTCTGCGCGCTGGTACTTCCAGCTGCGCCCATGAGCCCATGCGGCTGCTCGGCATCGATCCCGGCTTGCAGCGCACCGGTTTCGGCGTGATCGAAGTCGACGGCGCCCAGCTGCATTACATCGCCAGCGGCATCATCGACACCACCGAGGCCGCCCGCGGCGACCTGCCGGCGCGGCTGAAGATCATCTTCGACGGCGTGTGCGAAGTCATCGGTCGCTACCAGCCGGCCGCTGCCTCGGTCGAGATCGTCTTCGTCAATGTCAACCCGCAAAGCACGCTGCTGCTCGGTCAGGCGCGCGGGGCGGCGCTGGCCGCTCTGGTGCATCGCGACTTGCCGGTGGCCGAGTACACCGCCCTGCAGATGAAGAAGGCCGTCGTCGGGCATGGGCTGGCCGCCAAGGCCCAGATCCAGGAGATGGTGATGCGACTGCTGCGCTTGCCCGGCCCGCCGGGCAAGGACGCGGCCGATGCGCTCGGGCTGGCCATCACGCATGCCCATGCGGCGCGCAGTCTCGAGGCACTGGGCCGCGCCGGCGGCATTGCACCACGTGTGCAGGCGCGCTATCGGCGAGGCCGAGCTGGCTAGAACAACGCGCGGATGCCGTCGATCACGCGCTTGAACACCCAGATGTTGAACGAGCCCAACACCACCACCACGGCCCAGCGGAACAGGGCCACCGCGCGTTCGCGAGGCACGTCCTCGCCCGTGCTGAGGTGCAGCGCGTAGAACAGGGCCGCGCCTCCCGACAACAGCACGAAGAGCCCTGTACAGATCCAGTAGACGACGTTCATGGGTGCGGCGACTCTACAACAGCAGCGCCAGCCTTTCGAGCACGAGCACCGCAAAAAAGCCGACGGCTGCGATCAACGTCCATTTCAGGATCACGATGCCGCGCCGGCGCCATGCCGCATCGCCGGTCCCGACCGCCATGGCGAAGCACAGCAGGCTGCCCACCAACAGCAATCCGAACACGAGGCGAAACACCATCATGGCAACGCTCTCCTGCGTCTGATGCAGCTCATGCGCCCCTACCAGGCCGGTGCCAGCTCCGCAAACCCTGCTGGCGCGGTCGACTCGTCATCAAAGGTGATGAGATCCCAGGCGCTTTGGTCGGACAGCAGTGCGCGCAGCAGCTGATTGTTGAGCGCATGGCCGCTCTTGTAGGCCGTGTACGACGCGAGCATGGGGTGACCGGCGTTGTACAGGTCGCCGATGGCGTCCAGTATTTTGTGGCGCACGAACTCGTCGTCGTAGCGCAGGCCGTCGGCATTGAGCACCCGCCAATCGTCGACGACGATGGCGTTGTCCATGCTGCCGCCGAGTGTCAATCCGCGTGAACGCATGGCCTCCACGTCCTTGGTGAAGCCGAACGTGCGTGCCCGCGCGATGTCGCGCTTGTAGCGGCCCGACCCCATGTCGAAGGTGGTGCGTTGACCCGTGGCATCGACCGCCGGATGCCCGAAATCGATTTCGAAGGTGAGCTTGAAACCGTGCCACGGCTCCAGGCGCGCCCACATCAGCCGGGCACCCGCGCCCTGTCGAACCTCGATCGGCCGCTTCACGCGCAGAAAGCGCTTGGGCGCGCCTTGCAGCTCGATGCCCGCACTTTGGAGCAGGAAGACGAAACTGGCCGCCGACCCGTCGAGGATGGGCACCTCGTCGGCGGTGATGTCGATGTAGAGGTTGTCGAGCCCGAGGCCACAGCAGGCGGACATCAGGTGCTCGATGGTCTGCACGCGGGGCGAGCCAGGGTCGCCCCCCACCGAGATGGTGGAGGCCATCCGCGTGTCGCTGACGGAATCGAAGCGCACCGGTATATCCACCGGTTGCGGCAGGTCGATGCGCCGGAACACGATGCCGGTGTCCGGGGCTGCCGGTCGCAGCGTGAGTTCGACCTTCTGGCCACTGTGCATGCCCACGCCCACCGCGCGGGTGAGCGACTTGATCGTGCGTTGCCGGATCATGACGCGATTGTCCCGGATCCGCCCCGGCGGTGCCGCGGGCGGGTCACGGCGTGGCCGACGAGATGCGCAACACGCGTCGCTCGTCTTCGCTGAGGTGGCAGCGAAAGGTCCGATGCCCCGCAGCCAGGCCCTCGACCGTGCGCACGGCAAGCGTCACGCGCCAGGTTCTCGTCGCCAGCGGCTGGCCTGCATACTGGATGACCTCGGCCGGTCCTCGCTGCGACGACTCCAGCCGTCCCGCCAGGCCGCTATCGGTACCCAGCGCGCGCAGCGCGTGCGCCGCACACACCTCGGCGCCTGTGAGTCCGGGCGCCGGATCCGGCGCCGCACCGGTGGGCACCGAGGCCGTTCGTGCATCGTTCGAGCACGGCACCTGGCTGTAGGTGTTGCCGCAGCGGTACAGCCCGCCTTGTGCCCAGGCGACCGGTACTGCGATCGCCACGGCCACGACCGCGGCGATGTGCCGGCGAACGCTCCGCAGGGGGCTGAGCGAGCACCCGAGCCTGCACCTGCCGGTCGGGGCGCCCGGTCGCGCGTCGGCCATGTCGATGGTGACCACGCGGGTGCGATCAGCGTCGAGCTGCATGGCGTCGACTGTATACGCAATGTCGTCGCAGGCTGGCGCCGGTTGCCGCATGCGCTCGGGGTAAAGTCGACGGCATGACCTGACGGCGCCCCGATGGCGCCCGGCAACCGCCCCTGCCCGACTGCATGACCGACCACCCCGGCAGCTTCCTCGGCGATGTGGCTGACCGCGTGGTGGCCTGGCACAACCGCCATCCGCTGGCTCAGCGCATCCGGCGTGCCGACGTTCAGTCGGTGGGGATCGTGCAACTGCCCTTCGGCCGCGAGCCCGAGCCGGCGTGGCATGCCGAACCCGTGCGCCGCGGAATCTGGCAAGTGCTGTTCCCCGGGCGCCTGCGGCGCCGCGTGTGGCCCGCCTTCAGCGAAGACGCGCTGCCCGAGATCGGCGTGCAACCCCTGCAGGCATTTGCACGGCGGCACGGCTACCTGGATCGTCCGGGACCCACCGACCTCCCCATCCGGGTGCTGCAACTCGACGAGGCGCTGTTCGCGGCCGGCGCGAAGTCGGGCGCGTCGCAGCGCGAAGAGCGATTCCTCGTCACGGCGGCGGTCGATGCAGGGATGCGCCGTCCGCGCATCGTCCTGGGTCAGGGCCGCGTGCCACCCGTGCTGGGCCAGCGCTTGTGGAGCATGCCCCGCCTGGCCGCTCTGGGCGGTGGCCTGTTGCTGGCCGTCGTGATTGGTATTGCGGCACTGTGGCTGCGCGCAATGGCTCCGCGCACGGCTGAGTCCACGCCGGGCGCAACGTCAGCGTCGTCGCCAGCGCAGGTCCTGCCGCCAGCAAGCGCCCCTGCGCGCGGCACCGCCT